>CALXOW010000093.1 GCA_944390115.1 uncultured Anaerobiospirillum sp. | reverse complement strand
CCACCATAGGTGGACTGAGGCTAGTCAACCTGGGCTTGATTGCTCAAGCCCCGGTCGTAAGACCGGGGTAGTTGACAAAAAAGCGCCTCCAAATGATCGTGTCTGTAGCTAGTGTGCCACAGAACGCAGCGCCGCACTGTGAGGTATCCGGCAAAATGTGGTGAGCTGTGGACAAAATTTGAACAGCAAGATGCCCCAATATCGCAGCTTAGCTGCAAGCTCTGAGCTCAGCCTCCATTCCTAGGGCCACCGCGCTGGCCGCTAATTGCGCTTGTGACCAAGTGGGGATAGGCGCTCCCAGACACTGACGCCCAGGTGGGAGCGCTGGGGGCGTTACTCGGAGGTAGCAGGAGCTTCCTCTTCTGGGGGCAGCTGAGTTAGGTCGCAGACCATGGTGTAGGCATCCTCTGGGGGATTGCCGTGGGAGCCTTGGTAATAGTTCTTGCGCGTGCCGGTGATGGTAAAGCCAAAGCGGTCGTAGAGGTGCAGCGCCACTTCATTGGAGACGCGCACCTCAAGAAAGCAGCGCGTGGCGCCCATCTTGACGCACTCTTTGAGCGTTGCGGCTAGAAGCTTAGTGCCAAAGCCCAGTCCCTGGTACTTCTTGCACACCCCAATGGTGTAGAGGTCGGCCTCGTCGACCACGACGCAGATGACGGCAAAGCCAATCAGCTCTTCTTTTAAATAGAGCCCAATGCAGCGGGTGTTATCAGAAAAGGTTGAGGCGATATCATCTTGGGTCCACGGCTCTTGGTGGGCGCTAACCTCCACCTGGTAGAGTTGACTTAGGACCTCAGTGCTAGGTTCGGTGATGATTCTCAGGCTCAGCGGTGCTAAACGCGCGTGGCGACGGCTTCCCATGAGTGTAATCGGGGATTAAGCCCCTCTCCTTACAGTTAGACGAAGGTTAGAAAACGATTTAGAGTGCGACACCGCGCGCGGCAAAGGCCTGCTTTAAAAACTCCCAGGTGCGACGCTTGTTGTTATCAAGCACCAAGGTAAAGTTACTTGGCACAGGCTGCGGCGCAAACGGCAGCATAATGATGTCTTGAGGCTGGTAGCTAAAGCCTGGGTTATAGTACATCACACTCAGGCCCTTGCGCTGAAAGTAGCTCAACATATTATTAAGGTAGGTGATGGAGCCATCAGGCCACACGTAGATATCAGCCTGCGGGCGGAGCGGCAATTGCCCACCCCAAGCCACCATCGGGGCCGCCACCATAGACACAGGCGCCTGCGGCGCAGGCTGTACCTGAGGCGGTGGCACTGGCTGCACCTGAGATGGTGGTGCAGGCGGGGCCGGTGGTTGTGGTGCGCTAACTGGTGGATGCTCGAGCTTAAATAGAGCGTCCTGCGTTTCCTTGATTTTGAGGTTGGTTTCCTCAATGGCGCTCTCAGTTTGCGCCAGCTGCTGGTCGTTCTTGCTCTGAGCACTGATTAAGGTGGTGCGCAGCATCTCAAAGCTTTCGCTGATCAGATGCGCTTCTTGCGCGGCACGGGCGGCGTCGGCGGCAGCTTGGGCAGCTTGCGCTGCTTGCGCGGCATCATCTTGAGGGGAATCTGGTAGTGCGTCCTGAGGCGTTGGGGCTAATTCTGCCGTTACCTCTGGGGCGGCGCTATCAGGGGTAAGGGCAAATTTAACTGCCGGGTTGACCGTCCACGTAGTTCTGGTTTTAGGCATGCTAAATTCCCCTCAGCTTAAGTCAGGTCCCATGAAAAAAAAATTAAAGTGAGCTGGTGCTTATTTTATCAGCATTAGGTGGGGTGCTGGACTGAGGCCTAAAGGCCTGAGCGCTCACAACCGCTCCCCTTAGTACAAGTACTTGATGCCGATACGATAGCGCGTCTGGCGTTGCTCGGACGTGGCTAGGTACTTGACGTTACCCACTTGGACAAAGGGCTCCCAATGCGGGGAAAGGGCATAGGAAAGCTTGAAGTCGTACTCGTAATCGTTGTTCCGGTTAGCAAAGCGCAGCTTGTTGGAATCACGCCAGATGTAGTGTGCGACCAAGCTCCAACCGTCACGCTGGTAGCCCAGCCAGCCATCGTAGCGGCTCAGGTACTCATCCCAACGGCGTGATGGCTTCTGATGGCTCGGCTTGAGCGGCGGCCATGAGTTTTGATGTGGGGTGTTGGGCTAGATTTTATTTTTGCGGGGCCCAGAAACACAAAAACCACCTAAAAGGTGGCTTGCTGGCAGGAGCGGAAGGACTCGAACCCTCAACCGTCGGTTTTGGAGACCGCTGTTCTACCATTAGAACTACGCTCCTGCAATGGCGCGCATTATAGTAAGCCTCGTGGTGCTTGTAAAGCACGGCGCCTGCTTTTTTCTGAGAAATGGCGCTGTTTGCCCCTAAGATGGGCTATTTATCGGGCTTTGAGCGGCGTGGTTCTTATTTGGGACTTGAACCCCAACTTGAGAATAGGCCAAGGGCGTGTGGGCTTTTGGTGAATTTATGGGGGTGGAAGGCGTGCCGCGCTCACTTTTAGTGAGATTGCGGGCGTAAGCAGAGTCGTACCTGGTGCACTTACACATTTTTTTGCACTTTGAGCGTGATAAAGCTCACACTTTAGGGTGATTTGCTGTATAATAGGGTTTTCAGGAACTGTGCAAACCGTTCTTGAAAAGCCCGCCGCCGAGCCTTCTTGTCTTGGCCTTATTTTTCTTGAGCTGTGCGCCGTTCCACTGTCAGTGACTTGAACAGGGAACTAGCAATGACAAATCCCCTCTTTCAAAAAGATATCATCTCAATCTCCGAGTTTACGCGTGATCATATCGAGCTGGTGCTGCAAACAGCCCGTTCGCTGAAGGCTCATCCACGCAACGATTTGCTGGCCGGTAAGCTCATCGGTGTGACTTTCTTTGAGGGATCGACGCGCACCCGCCTTTCCTTTGAAACCGCGATCAATCGCTTAGGCGGCCGTGTTATCGGCTTTGCTGATGCCTCCAATACCTCCTTGGGCAAGAAGGGCGAGACCTTAATGGACTCGATCCGCATTATCACCTCCTACACTGACGCCTTAGTCATGCGTCACCACATGGAAGGTGCTGCCCGCCTGGCTGCTGATATTTCCCCTGTTCCTGTCATCAATGCCGGTGATGGTGCCAACCAGCACCCATCTCAGACCTTACTTGATCTGTTCACGATCTACGAGACCCAAGGTCACGTCGATGAGATCAAGATCGCCTTTGTCGGTGACTTAAAGTACGGTCGTACCGTGCACTCCTTAGCTGAGGCTCTGTGCCTGTACCACGACGTACACATCTACTTAGTCTCGCCTGAGTCCTTGGCTATGCCTGAGTACATCTTAAAGCACTTAGCCAAGAACAACGTCAAGTTCACGGTCTGCCCAACGATTGAGGAAGTCATCCCAGAGGTCGACATCCTCTATATGACTCGCGTCCAAAAGGAGCGTTTTGACGAGACCGAGTACCAGAACTTACGCTCGAAGTTCATCTTATCTAAGGACATGCTGGCTGAGGCCAAGACCAATATGAAGGTCTTACACCCACTGCCACGTATTGACGAGATTGCCTTAGACGTCGATGAGACCCCACACGCTTACTTCTTCCAGCAAGCAGCCAATGGCGTCTATGCCCGTCAGGCCTTATTGTCCTTGGTCTTAAATAAGGAGATCTAATCATGAGCGCAACCACCAACGACAAGCTCTTAGTTGAAGCTATTGCCAACGGTACCGTTATCGACCATATCGCTCCAGGCCAGGCCATGAACATCCTGCGTCTGTTCAACTTTATTGGCAAGCACAATCAGATCACGGTCGGCTTCAATTTAAAGTCCGGTGAGATGGGCTCTAAGGACATTATCAAGATCGCCGATGTCACCTTCTCGCCAAGCGAGACTGAGCAGCTGGCCATTTTAGCCCCTGACGCCACGGTCAACTCGATCAAGGACTACAAGGTCGTCGACAAGTACAAGCTGCGCTTACCAAACGAGATTAAGGGTGCCTTTGAGTGCCCGAACAGCAACTGCATCACCCACGTCGAAAAGGGTGCCCCAGCCCGCTTCTCGATCTTCAAGGAAGAGGGCAAGGTCATGATGCGTTGCCACTACTGCGAGCGCGTCTTTGCCCGCAAGGTCCTGCTGCGTCACAACAACCTCGCTTTATAGTGAGAGCTAACTCAGCAGCATAAAAAAGCACGGCCGCAGCCCCCGAAGGGCTGCGGCCGTGCTCTTTTTAGCGCGCCTGCGGCCACAAGTCTCAAGGGCTGTGGCCGTGCTAGCCTTCACGGCCGCTGAGGTCGATCAGGGGCGTTGCCGGGTCGAAAAAGAGCGGAGCTAAGTGCTGCGCGGGGGCGCTGCTGCCTGCTTGGTCTCTAAGCTGTAGGGCATTAAGCTGCGTATAGTCAGGCTGGAGCAGGGTGCGCGGCGGCTGATAGGTACGGGCGCGTACGTAATAGTCGACGTGGCTTAAGTGCTCAGGCAGGTAGTAGCGGGCAATCGCGGCGCTGTGGGCGTCGCTTGGCACCACTCCATGCTCTAGGAGAATACGCTCGTACTCGGCCAGCTCGGGATCGCCTTGGGGGCTGGTCTGCACGCAGTTACCACCCACATCCTGTAAGGACGCCTCATGGCTTAAGAGCTCGGGGCCCTTGAGCACCATAGAAGTGTGATTGGCTTGCGTGGCGTTATCAGCTAAAAGGCTGAGTGGGACGACTGGATTGGAACCGAGACTAACCGTATCTGAGCTGTGGTTGGTCGCCAGGTGCGAAACCTCAGTGGCAATGGCGTTAAGGTGCTCAGTGTCATCAGAGCTGGTAATCAACCCTAAGCTTAAGCCTAAGATCATGAGGCCGGAGAGCAGCAGGGCCCCGACACTGCGCAGGCTCTGGGCAAAAAAGTGCTGGGCGGCAGCTTGCGCCTTATCCTTACCGTCCTGCGCTTGGGCCTGTAAAGCCAGGTCTTGCTGGTGCAAGCGCTGCTTTGTGACCTGATAGGCCACCGCCGCCACTTGCTGAGCAGTGATCGTGGGATGCACTGCGCGTTGCTGCGCGGTGATCAGGCGGAGCCCAGGCTGC
>CALXOW010000092.1 GCA_944390115.1 uncultured Anaerobiospirillum sp. | reverse complement strand
AAATTCAAGTACTGATTCCAAGCGAGCTGGCAAAATATGGGGATATATCACGCGTATAACATTACGGGAGTTTGAGTCTTTCTAAATCAACCATAACAACCTAGCTGGGCCAGGCAGTGCCTTGCCGCGTGAAGCATATGAGAAATTCCAAGCTTATGGCCAAAAGTCATAGCGTTATTGCTCAGCATAGCCCTTTTTCTCCCTGGGATGTTTGAACTAGCTCACGGCACCGGGCCCGCACTCCCATAAAGGTCGCGTTTATGCGTCATATCATAAAAAAAAGCGCCCTGCTTGAGGGCAGGGCATTTTGAAATAGCGGGCAGTTACCTGCCCACAGAGCAAAGTTAATTCTGGGATGACGGTCCACCGCAGATGAGGTACAGGACAGCCTGCCTGGCCACAAAGTGCGAGGTACCCAGCGCTTAGAGCTTGAAGACTGCGACTTCATCCTTGAGCTGGTTGATGAGACGAACAGCATCGTGAATCGAGTCAACCGTGTTGCTGGTCTCAGTTGAGATCTCGTTGGTCGAACGAGTGATATCGTGCATATTGTTGGAGATATCAGTCGTAGTCGCACTTTGCTGCTCGGTAGCGGCCGCAATGTGCGTGACCTGGTCGGTCACAGCGCCCATGTGATGTAAGACTTCGTGTAATTGATTGTCGACGTCACTGGCGCTATTGGCGATCTCGTCCATCGAGGCAACGCTATTGCTCATAGCAGCAGTAGCCTCATTGGCATCCTTTTGGATGCGGCTGACCATATTGGAGATCTCCTTGGTCGAGGAGCTGGTGCGCGAGGCCAGAGCACGGACTTCATCGGCAACCACAGCAAAGCCACGACCGGCCTCACCGGCACGGGCGGCCTCAATGGCGGCATTTAAGGCCAAGAGGTTGGTTTGCGCCGCGATCTCATCGATCGTCTCAACGATCGAGTTAATGTTCTTGGAGTGCTCGACCAGGTTGACGATCTGATCGGAGTCGAGCTTGGTCTGCTGAGCCTGCTGGTGAATACCGCTGATCGAGCCTTGGACCGTGGTCATGCTCTTAGTAGCGATATCGTTGGTGAACTGAGCAGCGGTCGAAGCCTTTTCACAATTCGATGCGATCTCTTGGGTGCTGGCGACCATTTCGTTGGTGGCAGCGGCTACGGCTACGGCAGCGTCCTCAGTCTTCTTGATGAGGGCTAAGATGTCTTGCGAATTGGCTAAGACGTGCTCGTCGAGCTCTACTGCTTGCTGAGTTTGGTCGATGATCGCGCTCATCTTGGTGTGCAGAGCTTCACGCATCTCTTCTAAGATGTTGAAGGCCTCACCAAATTCATCAGTACGGTGGGTCTTGATGCTATCACGCAGATCACCTTCGGCAATCAAGCGGGCGTGACGAATGACGCGCTGCAAGTTGTGCAAGGTGTCGTTGGTCAGGACCATAGCAAAGGCGATGCAGATGACGATCATGCCGCCGATCATGGCTAAGATGACGACGATTGGGGTATTACTGGATAAGGATGAGGCACTCTTATTGAGATCCTGGCTTTGGAACTGGCGAATTTGATTGAGTTTTAAGTAGGTGTCCATCGCCTTAGGCGCAAAGTCATTGCGGAAGATCTCGGAGGCCTGATCGTGCTCTTCACTTTCAATCAAAGGCAGAATGCGCTCTTGTAAGGTCGCAGCTAACTCATTGATCTGTCTTTTGATCGTTTGGATCTCTTGCGGATAACGAGCCTCACTTAATTGTGCAGCAGCGTTTTGGATTTCAGGGACTAAGGCTCTGATGCGCGCCATATTTTGGCTGTTATTGCCGTGGTTGGCGATTGCCATGCCAGTGCGCTGGTCGACCTCAACTAAGCCATCAGTCATATTCTGGATGCGAGCTTGGCGTGCGCCCACCAAGTCGTTCATATCCAGGGCAATTTCTTGCGCGGTAAGGATGTAGTTTAACGAATAGCCAATAACTGCGCCGGCGAAGATAAAGATGATCGCAAACAGCGAAATGAACTTGTTGCGCAGCTTGAGATTGAAAAAGAACATCATAGTAAAAAAACTGGTGATGAACTGAGGCTCGTGGCACCAGACCTATCCTGCTCGAGCCAACCTGTGCGCGAGCACAAGGCGGCAATTACGCCTATCTGCGCTTGGTTGCTATGCCAAGCAGCCAGTTAGTTTGAGCATTGAGACGGGTCAGGCTTAGCCTGAGACCTAAAATTTCCCGAAATAACGTGGCCTGTCAGATAATCGTGAGGTCACGTCAGTAAATTCCTGCCTTGTATGGACACGGTACAAGGACAGCCCCATTAAGCACTGACAAGGTACAGCAGTAGTCCCCAGCTTTCACCTTTGTGCGTCAGCCCCCTTACCACCGGGCTGGTCGTCACATGCCTATCACAAGCAGGTTAAGCTCTTCGTAGCGGCAACTATCAGGTAGCTCCTATATAAGGGTAGCTCTATATGTAACCGTTTACGGAGATTGGAACATCGGCTGATTTTTGTCGATAGCGTGCATGTCCATGATAGCGTGAGTATAGCGCGAGTTGCGCAATCTTGCTGCAATAAATTTATCTAGATTGCGACTTTGCTGGCAAAACTGCAAAAGTCAAAAGCCCGTCCGGTGGGGCTTGGCGCGCATAAATACCGCTTTTGGTTGCAGTTGTTGTGAAAAGTCTTGCGAGCACCATTTTGCAGCACCTAGTTATAACTAGGATCCCAAAAACCGCATATCTATGCGCTTAGTGGGGAGTTGATGGCTATTTATGAATTTAAACGAGGTTTAACAATTGCCTTAACAAAGGTTTGGCCGTCGCACCATCACATTTGGTCGCAGCACCATCACGTGTCCGATAAATATAGGATTTAACCAAATGATGGGCACATGGTGTTAACTTTTACTTAAGTCGAGAAAACGCGGCGCGCCTTAACTAAAATGGCACGGTCCGTTAGAGCGCTGCTCCGTCAGCTGTCGCTAGTGCAATTTTTGCAAAGTTGCATGGCGTCAGGGAGTAGGGACGTCCTGTGGAGGTGGGGACGAACTTTTGTACCTGTAAAGCCCAGAAACATCGGCTTAGCGCTCAGAAACATCGACTTAGCGTCCTAGTAAAGGCGTGCCGTTGTGACTGTAAACGCAAACATCGCAACATTTTTCGGCGAAAATGTGCTAGAGCTTAAAATTTTAGCAAAAGGCACGCTGTGCATTTGCGCTTTTCACGATAAGATGTGCAATGTCGTAAGCGTTTGCATTTGCTGCTTGAGCGTCCTCAAGCATGGCGCCTTGGGCTCGTAGGCTGGATCCAAAGTGGCTTTCTAGAGGGGTTTAGTTACTTTCTTGGGTTCGGTGGGGCTCGTGTGCACGTTTGCATCAGCTTGCGCGTAAGACTCAAGTAAAAGTCGTGCTTGAGTCGGGCCATACTGACCGGCTGATTGCTCACAGAGAAACGAAGTTTAAGGCGCTCAGGTGGAGTGCCTTGCTTGGTGGGCGCACTGTTCTGCGCGACCCTTCTCGGTCTGCGTAGTGCCAGATCCTGGTTGTAATGCCCTGGTTTAAGCCCAGGTTTAAATGCCCAGGCTTTAGCACCTAGGCGTTAATGCTAGCGTTATAGCTCCACGACTATTAAAGAGCGCTGTGAAGCGCGCACGTTGCAGGACAAGACGATGACGGTTACCTTAAAGGATTTATCCAAAGCTAGTGGCGTTTCGGTCGGCACAGTGTCGCGTGCGCTCAATGATAAAAGCGAAGTGAGCGAAGATACCGCCAAAAGGATTCGCCAGCTGGCCCAAGAACTGGGTTATGTTCCCAATCGCGCCGGTCGCGCGCTCTCGGCGCAAAAGAACCTCAATACCGTCGGCATCTTACTGCCGTCGATCAACAGCCCCTTCTTTGATGATATCAAGCACGGTATCCGCGAGGCCGAGCTCGAGTTCAAAGACTTAGGCCTGGACGTCATCTTGCGTGAGGTCGAAGGCTGGGACGTCGATGAGCACTTGTCGACGCTGGCACAGCTCAAGGAGCAAGGCTGCAAGTCGCTCGCACTATGTACGGTCGATGATCCACGCATTCGCGCCTACATCAATGATCTGAGCGATAACAACATTCCAGTCATCCTCATCAACAATATGGTCCAGGACTGCAAGAGCCTGTGCTTTGTTGGTCCTGATTATTACCGCTCGGGCGAGATTGCCGCTGCCTTGCTCGCTAAGAGCCGCCAACACCAGACCCTCAAGGTTTTAATCGTGGTGGGCTTAAAGAGCCACCATGGCCACGCCGCGCGTGTCCGGGGCTTTACCGAAGAGCTCAAGCGCCGTCAGTGTGACTTTGAGGTGGTCGATGTGGTCGAGGGCATGGACAACGACATCACGACCCAGCAGGTCACGATGGAGGCCCTGCGTCGCCACCGCGATGTCAACTGCATTTACATGGCCTCTGGCTCAGGCGTGAGCGGCTTAGGTGCAGCGGTGATCGCTGACTCCATTGACAAGTTCTTTGTCATTGCCTGCGATGAGATTTACACCACGCGCGAGCTGGTGAAGTCGAACATCATCGACTTTGTGATCTGCCAAGAGCCAAAGGTGCAGGGCTATCAAGCCATTAAGCTCTTGCACGAATATATGTCCAAGCCGCGCACCAGTAAGATGGACGACTATATCGTGGGCAATATCATCAAGCTCAAGAACCACTTTGAATAGCTGACCTGCGGCTGTCTTATTTAACTAATGCCGCGTAATTCCCTATGCGTAAGCGTAGGGATGTAAGCGGCCGAGCAATCTTACTTTGGTTGATTTTGATTCCTGATATAGCGTTCAATTATTTCTGTGTTTGCACCATCGCCAACAGAGATGACGCAATAGCTCCTAGTCCAAAATCTTTGGCCCCACAGGAGGTGTTTTATCTCCGAATAGTATTCAGCTCTAATTTTTTGAGAGGAAACCGACTTCAGTACACGGATTAGGTCTGCTAGTCTAACAACAGGGTTCTTTGTGATTAGTGGTGAAACGCATGTTCTCACAATTAAGAAAGTCCCAAAAGGCTTAAGAACAGCCTAAATATCGCGTTTATGCAGCTTTAAGCATAG
>CALXOW010000091.1 GCA_944390115.1 uncultured Anaerobiospirillum sp. | reverse complement strand
GCAGCAAAAGCCCCTCCGAAAAGACTGTTTGGACGGGGCCGATAATTCACCAAAAGTAGCTGCTCAGTCGCGGTTATCACATGCGTAAGTTCGTTAAGACGATGTTAGCAGCAGCCGTTTGCGTTGCTTGCTCGGTTGGTGTGGCTCAGGCTAAGACCTACAAGTTTGCCACCAACTTCCCATCAGACGGTGCTCCAGGCCTGCTCTTAAATGAGTTTGCCCAAAATGTCGCTGAGCGCACTGAGGATCGCGTCAAGATCAAATTCTTCTGGAACGGCACCTTAGGCGGTCAGGGCCAGTACTTACAGCAGATCAAGAGCGGTGTCGTCGATATGGGCGTGGTTAACTCCGCTGAGCTGGAGAATATCGCTCCAGAGCTGGCCGCCGTTAACATGCCTTACGTATTCCCAAGCACCGAAGTTTATGCCCAATGCTTTGCTGATCCTACCGTCAAGAGCATGATGCAAGGCTATGTTGCCGACAAGGGCTTAGTCTTAGCAGGCTACCTCAACAACGCCACCCGTGACATTTATGCCACTAAGGAAATGAAGTCGATTGCCGACTTAAAGGGCATGAAGATCCGCACCAACGCATCTGACACCTATATCAAGATGTTCGCCGCGATTGATGCTATCGCCACCCCAACTGACTACTCCGAGGTATTCGCCGGTCTGCAACAGGGCTTGATTGACGGTGCCGAGGGTGGTTTAGCCGCTCTGTACGAGATGAACTTTGCTCAAGTCGCCAAGTATGGTCTGCGCACCGGCCACTCGCGCTTAACCGACTTCATCGTAATCTCGACCCGTGTCGAGAAGAAGATGGGTGATGAGGACTACAAGATCGTCTTAGACGAGTTCCAGAAGATCTCCGACAAGTCGATGATCTCGGTTGATGCGCACATGGAAAAGGCCATCAAGAAGGCCATCGACGAGAAGGGCGCTATTATCCACGAGTGCGATACCACCCCATTCCAAAAGGCGGTCGAGCCTATGTATAAGGAAGCCGCTCAAGACCCAGTCAAGAAGCCATTACTCGAGGCGATCTTCAAGATCCAAGGCCGCACCATTTAATCGGTCGGACCGAGCTATCTTAGCCACCGGCCCCGCGCTGCCGCAGGAGCTGCCGCGCAGTTGCTAGCTTACGCGGTGCTGCGGCGCACTAGTTGTCATTGGCTCCACTAAGGCGCCACGACCTTGGGTCGGTGGCGTCATAGCAGTTAGTTGGGAAGGCCTAGCCTCCCCATGAGGTTGCAGCCATCAGACCTCAATACCAAGTAACCTCAAGTTTTTGTTGCCACACCAACAGTGGTGCTCCGTCCTTCTTTGGGGGCGGGCGCTGCAACTTGAGGTTGCAACATCTCCTTACTTAACCGAAAGATACACCAACCCCTCCATCAGGAGGTGCAAAGCGCTCTGGTGCACTCGCGGCGTTTTAGCCCAGAGCCCACTGGAGCGCTTTTTTATTAGGTAGCTGCCCGTGCAGCTCGTACTGCGGCAGCAGTATGCGCGCAGGCAGTCGTGCGCAGACAGCCGCGCACCTACCACGTGCAGGCAGTCGCTCGTTTGCTGCGCACCGGCAGTCGCGCTTATGCCGCGCTCACTTTGCGCTTGGTGTCTTTGCTATGGTGACTCTATGACCCAAAACACTGTACCCTTTGGGGTAGTCGGGCAATTACTGGTCTTGGTCCGCAAGGTCCTATCGGCCGGAATTGTGGCCTTACTGGCAATGATGAGTGTCGTCATTTTCTATCAGGTCGTCGCCCGCTATGTCTTTGCTTCGCCGTCAAATGTCTCTGACGAGCTGTTACGCTTCTCGCTCATTTGGAGCGGTATCTTAGGCGCGGTCGTGTGCTTCATGCACGGCACCCACTTGAGCTTGCCGATCATCCTGGACCGTATGAATGAGACGCACCGGGCTCAAGCCAATATCTTCAACCACGTGATGAGCATCGCCTTAGGCGTAGTGATCTTTGTGGGTGGCTTGGTCGCAGTGGAAAAGAACTTTGAGATCACCACGGCGATCTTGGGGTGGTCAATTGGCGCCTTGCAAACGGTCTTAGTGATCTCAGGCTTAGTCATCATTGTGGACCAAGTGGTCAAGACCTTGGCCTATATGACGAACCTCAGAAACATCCTGACGGCGCTGTTTTCCGTTGTCTTGTGCCTGGGCGTGTACTACTTGGTCAGCGACTTAAAGAACGACGATAGCTTTGTGGATGTGCTCTACGAGCATTTAGAGTTGATCTCGGGTATCGTGCTCTTTGCCTCCTTTGCTGTGTTCTTGGTCTTAGGTACCCCAATTGCGGTGGGCTTAGCCCTCTCGGGTATTTTGACCTTAAGCTTGCAGATTGAAAATGCCGACCTCTTTGCCACCTCAGGTGAGAAGTTCTACTCAGGTCTTGATAGCTTTGGCTTCTTAGCTCTGCCATTCTTCATCTTAGCGGGCAATATCATGAACCAAGGCGGTATCGCCCGTAAGCTCATCGATTTTGCCATGATGATCGGCCGCAAGATTCCAGGCAATTTATTCCAAGCCAACTGCTTGGCCAATATGCTCTTTGGTAGCTTGTCCGGTTCTGCTATTGCCGCTGCCACCGCGATCGGTGGTATCGTCAGCCCAATGCAAAAGGAAGAGAAGTACGACGAGCATTTTGCTGCTGCGGTCAACGCCGCCTCGTCGATTTCGGGCTTCTTAATTCCGCCATCAGGCTGCTTCATTGTTTACTCGCTGATTACCGGTGGTGCCGCCTCGATCGGCGCGCTGTTCTTAGCCGGTTACATCCTAGGCATTATCATAGGCCTGGCGGTTATGATCGTCGCCTTCTACTTTGCTAAGAAGCACGGCTATAAGACCGCGACCGACAAGCTCAAGATGAGCGAGGCGATGCGTGTCACCTTAGATGCGATTCCTAGCCTCTTCCTCATTATCTTGGTAATCGGCGGTATCGTCTTAGGTGTCTTCACCGCAACTGAGGCTTCGGGCATTGCCGTAGCCTACAGCGTGATCTTATCGATTTGCTATCGCACCTTAACCTTAAAGCGCCTGGGCAACATCTTATTGCACTCGGCCTTAGGTTCGGCGGTGATCTTATTCTTAATTGCCTGCTCGGGCCTGATGAGCTGGTCGATGACCTTTGCCAGCATCCCAGATGCTGTGGGCGAGGCCTTAATTGCTATCTCCGATAGCAATTACGTCATCCTGCTTCTTATCAATATCACCTTGCTGATCGTCGGTCTGTTTATGGACATGACCCCAGCTATGCTGATTTTCACCCCGATCTTATTCCCGGTGGTCACCCAGCTCGGCGTCGATCCAGTGCACTTTGGCATCATCCTGACCTACAACCTGTCCTTAGGCGTAATCACGCCACCAGTAGGCACCGTGCTCTTTGTCAGCGCCAATGTCGCTAATGTCAAAGTCACCAAGGTGATCAAGCCATTAATGCCAATCTTCTTGGCGCAATTAGTGGGCTTAATCTTGGTCACCTATATCCCAGCTTTAAGCTTGGCCTTACCTCACTTCTTCGGCCTCTTTAGCTAACCAAAAAAAGAAACAAAGAAAAACAAAAAGGAAAGGGGGCTGGCCCGGCCAGGCCCCCAGTAGGAGTGGTCATGTTACAGGTTTGTGAAAACGCTCAGCGCAGCTATCAAAAGCTCGACGGGCTGTGGCATTTTCGCCCCGACTACCAAGCAGAGGGCGTAAGTGAGGCTTGGTTTAAGGACAATTGGGAAGAGAGTGGCGCTGATTACACTCAGATCGCAGTCCCAGGCAGCTACAACGATCAAAGTGCGGAGCTCAAGCTGCGCGAGCATGTGGGCGATGTCTGGTACCAAACCAAACTGCTCACCCCAAAGTGTGAGCAAGGTAGCCGCGTCATGCTGCGCTTTGAGGCGGTCACCCATCAGGCGGCAGTCTATGTTGAGGGCAAGCTCGTCGCCACCCACGTGGGCGGTTACACCCCCTTTGAGGTGGAGCTCACCGACTTTATCGCCGATCTCAATAAGCGTCAGTACCTGACCCTCACGGTTAAGGTCAACAATGAATTAAGCTACGACACGATGCCACCAGGTGAGGTTATCACCAATAGCGCTGGCCAAAAGAAGCAGGTCTATTTCCACGACTTCTTTAACTATGCCGGTATTCACCGCAGCGTCTATCTCTACACCACGAGCAAGACCTATATCAGTGATCTTACGGTCACGACTCAAAGTTTAAGCGCCGACCACCAGCGCGCCACCATCGCCTATGAGGTGCAAGTGGCAGGCGCAGCTGAGGGAGCAGCAGACGTAGCAGTCGCCTTAAAGCAAAAGGACGGCACCATCGTCGCGAGTGCCCAGGGCGCTAAGGGCCAGTTCGAGGTGAAGGATCCTAAGCTGTGGCAGCAGGGCAACCCATACCTCTACACCTTTGAGGTCAGGGCCACGAGCCAAGGCCAAGTGGTCGACAGCTACGCCCTCAAGTGCGGTATTCGCACGATTAAGGTCGAGGGTATTAAGCTCTTGCTCAACGACCAGCCAATCTACTTAAAGGGCTTTGGCCGTCATGAGGACCATGAGGTCATCGGCAAGGGCCATAACGATGCCTTGATGGTGCACGATTACGCTCTGATGACGTGGATGGGGGCCAATTCCTTTAGAACTTCGCACTATCCATACGCGCAAGAAGAGCTTGATTTAGCCGACGAGCAGGGCTTTTTAGTAATCGACGAGACCTCGGCGGTAGGCCTCAACCTGCAATTAGGTGCCCGTGGTCACGACTATAACTGCCCGTACCAGCACTTCTATCAAGGCGTCACCGCTGAGACGCGCCGCAATCACGAGCAGGTGATTAGAGAGCTGATCGCACGCGATAAGAACCACCCATGCGTCATCATGTGGTCGCTTGCCAATGAGCCGGACTCGATTCACGAGGGGGCTCGTGAGTACTTTAAGCCGCTCACGGAGCTAGCCCGCAGCCTCGACTCCAGCCGCCCGATCTGCTACGTCAATGAGGCCAATGGTGATCCTAAGAAGGAGACCTTAGCCGATCTCTTTGATGTGGTCTGCCTCAATCGCTACTACGGCTGGTACACCGAGACCTTCGATCTTAAGGACGCCCAAAACCGCTTGCGCGCCGAGCTCAATGACTTTATGCAAAAGTACCAGCGCCCGATCATCATCACCGAGTACGGCGTCGACACCAATGCCGGTTTGCACTCGGTGTACGATGAGATGTGGACCGAGGAGTACCAAAAGAAGTTTTTGGCGCTCTACCACGAGCTCTTTGATGAGTGCCCAGCGGTAGTCGGCGAGCAGATCTGGAACTTTGCCGACTTTGCTACGGCGCAAGGCATTGTGCGCGTCGACGGCAACAAGAAGGGCATCTTCACGCGCAGCCGTCGCCCCAAGAGCGCCGCTTACAGCGTACGCGAGCGCTGGCTTCAGCGTCCTACCTTTTACGCCAAGTAACACGCAGGCGGCGGGTTAACGCCGCTGCATAATCCCACACCGATCAAAGCAGGGCTCCCATCCCTGCTTTTTTCGTTACGGGCTCCTTCCAGGGGCCGCCGTCGCGCGCGGCGGCCTGCCAAGCGCCGTGAGCTCAAGCTGGGGCCAGTGCTTACTTGGGGCGCCCGTTGTGACCTTGCAAGCGCTGTGTGCTTAAGCTGGGGCCGGTGCTTGCGTGAGGCCCCCTCTGTGACCTATCAGGTTTTGAGGGCCCACCCACCCGCCCAAACTGGGGCCGGTGATTGATAAAGGAGCCTGCGCACACCCCACTCGTAAGAGTGGGGATAAGCAGGCAGGAGCTTAGAAAAATAAGTGTTG
>CALXOW010000090.1 GCA_944390115.1 uncultured Anaerobiospirillum sp. | reverse complement strand
TCAATCTCCTATTGTGATCGAACAGTGATGCTGTTATTATACACCAAATGAAAAAATTTATGTTAACCTGTACTAGAGTCGCTACCCACAATAGTGCAGACGGTAAGTCTGAGCGACCATGGCGCCCTGTCTTGCCAAAATTTTGGCCGCTTACTCACCCATCCACTTTTTGCGCAGGCGATAGGTGGTGCCGTCCGCCTCCATCTGCGTTAAAGCGGCGTTAATGAGAGCGGTATAAGGTGAGCTCTTCTTGAGGTAAAAGACAAACTCGCCGTTGTAGCGATCAAAGACGTCTTCGGTGACCCTCAGGTTAAAGGACGGAGCGGTACGTGCAAAGAACATGATATTTGGGCGCTCAGCCACGACCGCATCGAGCTCTCCCACTGAGAGCTCGTAGTAGGCCATCATCATATTATCGAAAGGCACTGGGGTCGCATTCATCACGCTTTTGACGTAATCACCAACCGGGGAAGCGCGCTTCACGCCTACCTTGCGCTTTTTTAAGTCACCGGCGCAGGTAATATCAAAATGCTGCGGCGCGAGCATAATGCTAAAGCCCGAGCTATAGACGGAGCGCGTCATATCAAAATGCGCGGCCAAATCCTCACGCTGCGTGATACCGCCGATCAAGACATCGACCTGCTCGCTTTGTAAATAATCAAAGCCATGGTTCTCGTCCATCGGGTAAAAGCGCCCTTCGTTCAAGGTAAAGCCCAAGCGCCGTTGCAACTCGGTGACCACATCGATATCAAAGCCCTGAGGATGGCTCACGTTATCGTAGATAAAGGCAAAGGGCGCATTCTTTGGCTCGACCGCCACCGTGAGATTAACCCCAGCCATCCGAGTGGACAAATCCACTGCCGCCTGAGCTCCTGAGACCATTAAGGTCCAGCTAAGAACCAAGCCCCCTACGCCCAATGTGAGCGCTCGTCCTAGAAACCGCATCGCAATCACCTAAGCAACCAAATTAAACAGCCAGCACAAAAAGCCGCTCCGCTTCCGCGCGATGGAAACGTTTACAACACGGCCCTAATCATACTCACAAAGCGCCCGCCCCGTGCATGATCCCCGGCGCAAAACGCGTCCTAGTTCCAGACCAAATCTCCAAAATCAGATCTAGCTCAAAGAACTTGGCGCGATAGCGCAAGAATACGCAAATCCCTGAAAGATCCGACAAGATTAGGCAAGTAAGAGGTCTAACCGCTACCAGCTAGTTGGGGCTCTGCGTCTGATAGTGGCATTGCCCGGCTTATGGCGCCCATAACAAAAAACCCGGTCGCGTTGATCTCACTGATCAACCCTACCGGGTTTTAGATGGACGCTGTAGCTAAGCAGTCCTAGCTTTAGATGTTGTTGGTAATTAATTAGAACAAGAAGGTAGCGCCTTCTTCAGCAGAGCTGACCGCAGCACGGCACGACTTGAAGAGGTAGCGGCCATAGGTCTGCTCGTAGCTCTCAGTGTCTGGGTGCTGTGGGGTACGACCGGATAAATCGGTCAGGCAGTTGATCGTACCGGCCTCAGCGTCAAAGTCGATCAGATCGCCATCGCGCAGTAAGGCTAATGGACCATCACGCAGCGCCTCAGGGCTTACGTGTAAGGCCGAAGGAATCTTGCCCGAAGCACCGGAGAGACGACCGTCGGTTAATAAGGCAACCTTATAACCTGCTTTTTGCAGGTTACCAAGCACAGGCATCAGCTTATGGAGCTCCGGCATACCACTCGCGGCTGGACCGGCATAACGAACTACGATGATGGCATCTTGGTTGAGTTCACCGGCCTTGTATGCTTTTTCAACATCGTGTTGATCGTTAAAGACGCGGGCTGGAGCCTTAACGTGGCGATGCTCAGGAGCTACCGCCGAAATCTTGATAACCGAGCGACCTAAGTTGCCGTTTAAGACCTTGATGCCGCCGAACTCTTGGAAGCAGTGGCCAACCTCGGAGATCAAGACCTTAGGGTCACGGCTCTCGCCGCAGTCGACGAACTCAAGCTCACCTTGAGCGTTGAGCACAGGAGTGGTCAGCTGCGAAGCAAAGTCACCGACCACAGTGTTGACGTCTTGGTGGACTAAGCCGCGACGAGCTAAGGCCTTCATTAAGGCTGGGACGCCACCTGCAGCCTGCAGGGCGTTGATATCAGGCTTAGCGTTAGGGTAGATGCTAACTAAGAGTGGGACTACCGCCGAGATATCGGAAATATCCTGCCACGTTAAGGTAAAACCAAAGGCCTTAGCGATTGCCACTAAGTGCAGGGTATGGTTGGTCGAACCACCGGAGGCTAACAGAGCCACCAAGCTGTTGACGATATTCTTGGCGGTGACAACCTTATATAAAGGCATTGGGTGAGCGCCTACGACCGTCTTATCGACGATAGCACGTGCGATGTAATCGGTGAGCTTAGCGCGCAGCGGGGTGTTCGGTGGAACAAAGGCCGAACCTGGCAGCATCGTACCCATAGCCTCGAGCACCAACTGGTTGGTGTTGGCGGTACCGTAGAAGGTGCAGGTACCTTGGCTGTGGTAGGAGCTGCACTCCATCTTTTGCAGGGCGCTCTTATCGAGCTGACCGGCGGCGTACTTTTGGCGGATCTCGGTCTTCTCTTCGTTGGAGATGCCCGTACCCATAGGACCTGCTGGCACAAAGGCAATTGGCAGGTGGGCAAAGGCGGCAGCGCCCATGAGCATACCTGGGGCGACCTTATCGCAGATACCTAAGAGCAAGGCGCCGTCAAAGCAGTTGTGGCTCATGGAAATGGCGACCGACTGGGCAATCACATCGCGTGAGAACAGCGACATATCCATGCCTGGCTGACCTTGGGTCACGCCATCGCACATTGCTGGAACGCAACCTGCGACCTGAGCGGTAGCACCGGCGCTGCGTACCGACTCCTTGATCGCCTCAGGATAGAGGCGATATGGGCAGTGCGCCGAGAGCATATCGTTATAGGCTGAGACGATCGCGATGTTAGCCTTAGTGGCGCCGACCACATCAGCCTTGTCTTGCTCATCGGTACCAGCAGCAGCGTGGGCCAGATTCGAGCAAGTGAGCAAGCCACGGGCGCGGCCCAACTTTTCTTGATCGGCGATCATCTTTAAGTAAGCGCTACGCCCAGCTTGGGAGCGCTCTTCCAGGTTGTGAGTAACCTGAGCAATGACTTCATTCAACATCTTGAACCTCGCTGAGCCCCGATGATCCACCACCCTACAGATCCCATAGGGCTCACCTACGACAAAAAACAAAATTTGAGTCCCTACCACCCTGCCTGATCTCCGCAGGCAGGGCTGATCGGACTTACCTGCTCTACCCCAGCCAACCTTGTCTCAAATTAAAAAAAAAAAAAACGCTGGAATGCCATACGGGCCTAAGGAGCGGGCAGTGCCCGTTCCTATTGGCCCCAAACCTCGGGCAGGTGAGAGCGATTGGCGCCAGACCTTACGCCTGGACTAAAAGCTACGACCTAAGTCTATCCCCCAAACTTGGCCTTAAGCACAAACCTGAGCTTGCCCTCAAGCTTGATTGTTGGCCTAAGCCTGAGCCTTGAGCTTTTGCTCGACGGCAGCGATCGCAGCGGCGATCACGGCGTCCAATGGTTGCTCAATGGAGACATTAACCACATCAGGCTCGTCAGCACCTGGCACCTCTAAGGTGTCAAATTGGCTTTGAACCATCTCTTTCTTCATGTAGTGACCTTGGCGGGCGGCCATGCGCTCGAGGATAGTATCCATTGAGCCTTGGAGATGGACGAAGATTAAGCCCTCGTTGTCCTTGCGGATGATATCGCGGTACTGCTTCTTGAGTGCCGAGCAGACGATCACGCCCGATAAGGTGCGGCGCTGCAAGGAGAAGAAAACGTCACCGATACGCTCCAGCCAAGGAGCGCGGTCCTCATCGTTGAGCGGCGTACCGGCCGCCATCTTCATGATGTTGGCACGAGGGTGCAAGTCATCGCCATCGATAAAGGTGGCATCAAACTTCGCAGCTAAGGCCTTGCCCACAGAAGTTTTGCCGGAGCCACAGACTCCCATCACTACGCACTTAATGACATCGCTCATGACTGATCCTCAATCCCCCACGGTTCTATTTCGCAGTTACGTTTATCGCAGTTACGTTTAAATTCGATCTGGCACGCCGCCACTTTTACCTAAGACTTACGAAAAAGTCTTGGTTTTGGTGTTATGCACAGCATACCGCAAAATTCAGGCAAAAGTTGGCCCGCTTTTAATTTTGACAGAAAACCAACAAAACCTCAAAAACAGCATTTTTATCAGGTTTTAGCCCAAAACTTACCCCCAAAGCCGCCATGCCTATGTAAACGCTTACATCCGTATAAATAAGCCAAAATTTTTAAATTGCGCCAACTTTTTCTCAAAATCATGATATGCATCACATTTTGAAAAATTTTTGAAAAATGGCCTTTTCAAGCCAAAAATGCGCGATTATGCTGGTATGCATAACAGAAACATTGCTGCACTATCTGTATTGATAGATTTGAGTCAATACAATTTTGCTAGCAATGCCAATTCGATCATTTGCTGTGTTGAATTTGAGGTGAAAGCTATGGAGCAAGCTCTGGCTCACTCAACAAGCTACCTGCTGACGGTAGCGGGACTGGCAGTGGTGGTGCTGCTGGTTCTCATCATGAAATTTAAGGTGCACGCGTTTGCATCCTTGGTTATCGTTTCGGCCATTACGGCCCTGGCCACCGGTATTCCTTACACCCGCATCATGCCGGAGCTGTTAAACGGCTTTGGCGGCACCTTAGGCTCAGTTGCCTTGCTGGTGGGCTTAGGCGCCATGATCGGCAAGATCCTCGAGCAGTCCGGTGGTGCACAAGTACTCGCGGACACCTTGATCAAGGTCTTAGGTGAGAAGCGCGCCCCGCTGGCCTTAGGTATTGCCTCGCTGCTCTTTGCCTTCCCGATCTTCTTCGACGCAGGCTTGGTAGTGATGTTACCAGTCGTATTATCAGTCGCACGTAGACTTGGTGGGTCATTACTTTTATATGCTATGCCTGCAACCGGCGCATTTTCAGTCATGCACGTTCTGCTTCCTCCACACCCAGGTCCAGTCGCCGCTTCGGGTATCTTGGGAGCAAACGTCGGTCTGCTGGTCTTTATTGGCTTGATCATCGCCCTGCCAACTTGGTACTTATCCTCGTACCTCTATGGCCAAATATGCGGCAAGAAGTGGTTCGTCAAAGTACCTGATCTGTTCTCAGATGACGAGCCCGCTCCAGGTGAGGCCAAGAAGCAAGTCACTCCTCCTAAGTTCACCACAGTGCTGGCAATCCTTCTGACTCCGGTCTTCTTAATCTTCATCAACACTGGCATTACGACTCTGCAAGCGACCGGCGCTCTGCCGAAGAGTGATGTCTTAAGCTTCATCACGATCTTTGGTCAGACCCCAATCGCCTTACTTATCACCTTAATTTTCTGCCTGTGCGTCTTTGGCAAAGAGTTTGGCATGAAGCAGCTCGAGCGCTTCTGCGAAAAGGCCTTAGGCCCAATCTGCTCGGTGGTCTTAGTCACCGGTGCCGGTGGTATGTTCGGCGGTATCTTACGTGCCTCGGGCATTGGTGATGCCTTAGCCACCACCTTATCGGACTTAGGCATTCCGGCCATCGCCGCTGCCTTCATCATCGCCGCCTGCTTACGTGTCGCTCAAGGCTCGGCCACGGTCGCCTTAACCACGACGGCCGCCTTAATCGCCCCAATCGTAGCCGGTGCCGACTACAGCCAGATCCAAATCTGCGCCCTGGTAGTTTCGGTTGCCGCAGGTTCAGTTGTCCTCTCACACTTCAATGACTCGGGCTTCTGGCTGTTCAAGGGCTTGTACGATGTCGATGAGAAGACCACCTTACGCACTTGGACGGTGCTGGAGACCTTAATTGGCACCATCGCCTTTACCTTTGCGGTCGTTCTCTACTTAATCTTCTAAGCCATAAGGCGTGGGCGCAAAGCCCAGGACCTGTGCCCCAGCACCCAGGCCCTAAGCCTGCGCCTCTACCGATTCGTTTTAACGAAAAAGCCTTGCGCCCTGAGGGCACGCCCGCAGCAACCACACGGCTGCCGTGCATACCCAAGGCGCAAGGTCCTAAGCCCCGGTCTTAGGGCAACGAAAGTTGGCACCAAAGGCCATCACCCCGGCCGACACTCGTTGCCCTAGGGCTAAGCTCAACCCTAGATAGATCATCACATCCACACATCACACATCTTGGGAAGCCGAGCTTAGCTCGGCTTTTCTTTTGGTGTACCACCCACCAACTACGGCCCGGCCATGACAGTCTGAACTTACGCTTAAGACCACGGCGAACGCATTAGTTTTCACGGCTAACGCATTAGTTTTTGAGAACTATAATACATGATGATATAATCAGCAAAACATGCGCGACTCGCTAGGAGTCTTTAATTTTGGAAAGTCATTATGGTTCAAGCTAGACATCCCAATAGATT
>CALXOW010000089.1 GCA_944390115.1 uncultured Anaerobiospirillum sp. | reverse complement strand
GCGCTTGTACGCAACATATCTTCTGAGTGAGCTCATTTTACACAACCCCCCAAGAAATTAAGATGCGGGAGCCCTGTGCCTAACGCGCACCCAAGAACCACCCGCCCCAAGTCAGGATGCGCATGGCCCAAGCTTCATCCCCATAAGGCACAAACGCCCCTGCGGCCGCAGGCAGGGCGGACACACAAAAAAAAAGAAAGGGCTGCCTTCAGGGCAGGCAAGCAGCGGGACGCAGCGCCGCTCAGCATCACCTTCTTAGTTCCGACCACCCCAATCCCGCAATATGAGCGCCGGCTAAGTACGCCGCAGTAGCTTAGGGCTGAAGCTTGTGTCACGAAGCACGCGCCACAGAACGTGCGCCACAGAGCACGCGCCACGGAACGTGCGTCACGAAGTACGCGCCACGAAGCTTGTGTCACGAAGCACGTGCCACGAAGCTTGTGTCACGAAGTACGCGCCACGGAACGAGCGTCACGAAGCACGTGCCACGGAGCTTGTGTCACGGAACGTGCGCCGTCACTGGGGCGCCGCACTACACTAAGATGAGCTTGAGATCGAGCTTGGAGAGCATCTTTTGAGCATGCTCCGAGAGCCCTTTATCGGTGATGATGACGTTGAGGTCAGTCAATGGTACCGCAAGATAAGTTGCGGTGTGCGCGTACTTGGAGGAGTCGCAAATCAAGACGCGCTGCCTGCTCGAGCGCACTACCTCTTGCTTGACCAAGACCTTGCCTCGGTCGGGGGTGGTGATGCCACGTAACTCCCAGGACGAAGCCGAGATAAAGGCGATATCGATCGAGAGCGCCGCTAAGGTCTGCGCCGCTAAATGGCCAATGCAGGAGCGATTTTGCTTTTGCACCAGACCGCCGGTGTGGATCAAGCTGCTCTCAGTCTTATCGATGAGGTAATTGATGACCTCAAAATCGTTGCTGACAATGGTTAAGTCCGAGCGCTGCTCTAAATAGCGGCACATGGCCAGAGATGTGGTACCCGCATCAAGGTAGATGCAGCAATCAGGCGGCACCAGCTCGGCGGCCTTTTTACCGATGGCATCCTTTTCTTGCGCGTTTAAGGTCTCTTTTTGCAGGTGGGACGGCTCACTTAAGATGCGCTTGCTCAGCTGGGCGCCCCCTGAGACCACCGAGAGCAGGCCATCCTCCTCGAGCTTTTGCAGATCACGCCGCACGGTCATGTGCGATACTTGTAAGAACTGCGTCAGCTCCGCAATCGAGACGAACTCGCGCTCTTGCAGCAAATTAAGAATTAACTGGCGGCGTTCGGCCGGAATGATATTGTCGTGGGGTTGGCTTTTGCTCATCTTAATTCGGCCTCATCGTTGTCTCTAGCGCCAACGCGCGTGACCGCCTCCATTTTCTCAGCGAGATCTTAGCGCATTTGGGGCACAAAGCATGCCGCCCCGTCTTTTTCACAAATTATCACAAATTCGTCCTCACACCAATTCACAAAGACAGCTCCTACCGCTAAATCAATGCGATGCCCTTGCCTTTTCCATAAATTGGAAGCTAGTTCACACATTTTCACATATGAAGGGCTCGTCACCGCTAAATTTGATCGATTTCACATTTTTTCACAGCACAATATTTCACAATTATTAACAACAAAGGGCGCACAGCAACGCCCCGACCAATTAGTCATGAAAAGGAAAGCAGAAAATGTCAGTCAAGAACGTTTGCGTTATCGGTTTAGGCACCATGGGCATGGGCGCAGCTAAGTCCTGCATTCGCGCCGGTCTCAACACCTACGGCGGTGATATCAGCGACAAGGCCCTGCAAGAGTTAAAGGACGCCGGTGCCGTTAAGGTCTCCAAGACCCCAAAGGAGTTCGGCGCTGAGCTCGATGCCGTCATCGTCTTAGTGGTCAATGCCGCTCAGGTTAAGACCGTGCTCTTTGGTGGTGAGCCTGATTGCTTTGCCGCTTCCTTAAAGAAGGGCACCCCAGTGATGGTCTCCTCGACCATGGCTGCCGCTGACGCTAAGGAAATCGCCGCTAAGCTCGCCGAGTACGGTCTGCCAATGTTAGATGCCCCTGTTTCTGGTGGTGGTGTTAAGGCTAACGCCGGTGAGATGACCGTTATGGCCTCCGGTGCTAAGGAGACCTTTGAGACCTTACAGCCAGTCTTAGATGCAGTTGCGGGCAAGGTTTACAACATCGGCACCGAGTTTGGCTTAGGCTCATCGGTCAAGATCGTGCACCAGCTCTTAGCCGGTGTCCACATCGCGGTAGCCGCTGAAGCTATGGCTATGGCCAAGAAGGCCGGTATTCCACTGGACATCATGTACGACGTCGTTACCAATGCCGCTGGCAATTCCTGGATGTTCGAGAACCGCATGGCTCACGTCTTAGCAGGCGACTACACCCCGCTGTCGGCCGTCGACATCTTCGTTAAGGACTTAGGCTTAGTCACCGACACCGCCAAGGCCCTGCACTTCCCAATTCCTCTTGCTTCCACCGCCTATCAGATGTTCACCAATGCCTCGAACGCAGGCTACGGTCGTTACGACGATAGCGCCGTCATCATGACCTTCAGTGGCCTCGACCTGCCAGTCAACAAGCACTAGAAAAAGAGGAATCGCCATGAAAATCGGTGTGATTGCAGACGACTTCACCGGTGCTACCGACATCGCCAGCTTCTTGGTGCTCAACGGCCTCAAGACGGTGCAGATGTGCGGGGTCACCCCCGACACTCCTGCCCCAGATGCGGAGGCGGTAGTCATCTCCCACAAGTCGCGCTCCTGCCCGGTAGCTGACGCCATCGCCGAGACCCAAGCCTCGCTCCAATGGCTCTTACAGCACGGTGCACAGCAAATCTACTTTAAGTATTGCTCGACCTTTGATAGCTCCAAGGAAGGCAATATTGGTCCAGTCGCCGACGCCTTAATGGAGACCTTAGGCGAGAAGTTCACCATTTTCTCGCCCGCCTTACCAGTCAACGGCCGTACCGTTTACAAGGGCTATCTCTTTGTCGGTGATGTCCTGCTCGAAGAGTCGGGCATGCGTAACCACCCAATCACCCCAATGACCGACAGCTCCTTAGTGCGCTTAGTGGAGATGCAGTCCAAGGGCAAGTGCGGCGTGGTCACCTTAGAGACCATTAGACAAGGTGCTCAGGCAGTTAAGGCCAAGATTGCAGAGCTCAAGGCCAACGGCTACTCATACGCCATCTTAGACGCTGTCGATGAGAGCGACTTGGTAGTCCAAGGCGAAGCCTTAAAGGACATGCGCTTAGTCACGGGCGGCTCGGGCTTAGCGATTGGCCTGGCCCGTCAAGTGGCTGAGCCTAACTCTGATAGCAAGCAAGCGCAAAGCTTAGGCTATCCTCAAGGCAAGCAGGCTGTGGTCTTCTCAGGCTCGTGCTCGGTCATGACCAACAAGCAGGTCGCCTTCTACCAACAACAGGCCGCTGCCAAAATGGTCGACGTCGACCAATTAATGGCCACAAATGACCTGAAAGCCTTCGTAAAAGAATACGTAGCCTTCTACCAAGAGCACGCCCAGGATCAGAACGCCCCACTCATCTACGCTACCGCTAACCCTGACGACCTCAAGCGCATCCAGAACCAATATGGCGTCGCAGCTTCGAGCCACGCGGTCGAGAACTTCTTTGCTCAATTGAGCAAGGACCTCTACCAAGCCGGGGTTCGTCGCTTCATCATCGCCGGTGGTGAGACCTCCTCGATCGTCACCAAGTCCTTAGAGGTCGCAGGCTTCTACATTGGCCCAGCCATCGCCCCTGGTGTACCGTGGGTGCGCTCGGTCAACAACGACATCAGCTTGACCTTGAAGTCTGGTAACTTCGGCCAAGAAGACTTCTTCTTGAAGGCACAACAGGAGTTCCCAGTATGAGCGAGAAAGATGAGCTGATTGCTCAATTCATTGCCGCCGGTAAAACCCTCTACGAGCGCGGCTATGCCTCAGGGGCTGCGGGCAATATGTCCCAGCTCTTGCCTGACGGCACGGTAGTGGCGACTCCGACCGGCTCCTGCCTGGGCCAATTAGTCAAAGACGAGCTCTCGATCGTTGACATGGAGGGCAACCTGCTCTCAGGCAAGAAGGCCACCAAGGAGGTGAAATTCCACCTTGCGATCTACCAAAACAATCCTGAGGTCAAGTCGGTAGTGCATCTGCACTGCTGCTATTGCACCGCCTACGCTTGCCTCAAGGACTTAGATCCCCAAAACGCGATCCGTCCGGTCACCCCATACGTAGTCATGCGCATGGGCACGGTTCCGCTCATTCCGTACTACAAGCCAGGCTCCATTCACCTTGCCGAAGACATTGCCAAGGTCGCCGCCGGGCACAAGGCCTTTTTAATGGCCAACCACGGCATGATTACCTGCGGTAAGAACCTGACCGAAGCGGTGAACAACGCCGAAGAGCTCGAGGCGGCCTGCCAGACCTTCTTCTTGCTGCAAGGGGTCAAGGACCGCATTCACTACCTGAGCGCCGACGAAATCGCCGAATTAATGCCGAAATAAATCGAGGATCCGCAAAATGCCACAATTTGCCGCCAACTTAACTATGATGTTCAAGGAAGTCGACTTCCTAGAGCGTTTTGAGCAAGCCGCACAATGCGGTTTCAAGGCCGTAGAGTTCCTCTGGCCTTACGACTACGACAAAGAAGAGCTCGCTAAGATCTTAAAAGAGAACGGCCTGAAGGTCGCGCTCTTCAACACCACCGCAGGTGACACCGCAAAAGGCGAGTGGGGCCATGCTGCTTTAGCTGGCCGCGAGGCTGACTTCAAGGCTGAAATCGAGCAGGCCTTAGACTACGCCATTGCCTTAGATTGCAAGACCGTGCACGTCATGTCGGCCGTCGTTCCTTACCCAGAGGAAAAGGAGCTGTGCCGCCAAGTCTTCATCAAGAACATGCGGATGGCCGCCGATCTCTTTGCTAAGCACAATAAGGTTCTGACCATGGAAGCGCTGTGCCCAGATATTAAGCCACGCTATCTCTACCACAGCCAATACGAGACCATGGCGCTGCGCAACGAAATCGGCAAGGACAACGTCTTTACCCAGCTTGATACTTTCCACGCCCAAATGGTCGATGGCAATCTCACCCACTTAATCCGCGACTTCAAGGGTCAATACGGTCACGTCCAGATTGCCGCTGCCCCAAGCCGCCATGAGCCAGACGAGGGTGAAATCGACTACGGCTACATCTTCAAGCTCTTTGACGAGGTGGGCTACCAGGGCTACATCGGCTGCGAGTACAACCCACGCGGCGACACCAAGGCCGGTTTAGGCTGGTTTGAGCCATACAAGGCCGAACAGCGCTAACTCAAAGCGCCCGCCACAGGCGCGCTCCACCAGAGCACTCACTCTCTCCAGTTGCACAATAAAAAGGCCGGGGCACTTAGTGCTCCGACCTCAGATTATCCACAGGTTAATTATATGACGACCACAGCATTACTCATCATTGCTGCGCTCGCGATTGCCTTCCTGCTCTTCCTGGTCATTAAGATCAAGCTCTCGGCCTTCGTGGCCTTGCTCTTAGTGTCCATGATCACTGCAATCGTGGCCGGTATTCCAATTGACCAGGTGATGCCAACCTTAATCGCGGGCATGGGCTCCACCTTAGGCTCCATCACCATCATCGTCGGCTTAGGCGCCATCTTAGGCCGCATGATTGAAGTATCAGGCGGCGCCGAGGCCTTGGCCAATTACTTCAGTAAGCTCCTGGGCGTAAAACGCACCGTGGCTGCCGTAGCCATCGCGGGCTTCATTTTGGGCATCCCGATCTTCGTGGACGTAGGCTTCATCATCTTGGCCCCAATCGTCTTAGGCTTTGCCAAGATCACCAAGAGCCACCCAATCGTCTACGGCCTGCCAGTTGCTGTGTGCATGCTCGCCGTACACGTGGTAGTGCCACCACACCCAGGTCCAGTGGCAGCGGCCGGTATCTTAACGGCCGACGTAGGCATGCTGACCTTATTAGGCCTGATCTTATGCGTGCCAACCGGCTTAGTAGGCTTCTTCACGGCTAAGTTTATCGTCAAGCGCCACCTCGCCAAGACCGGCGCCCAGCTCACCGCCGCCGCAGGTTCAGCCGATGCCTCGACTGCCGCCCCAGCAGAGACTGCCACCATTGAAGCCGAGCCAATTCCTCCTGAGGCTCATGATGCCCCTAACGTTTGGCTCATCGTCAGCTTAGTCATCATCCCAATTGCCCTCATCATGTTGGGCACGGTCTGCGCCACGACCTTAAGCAAGGACTCAGGCTTACTGCCAGTAACCCAGTTCTTAGGTGCTCCAGGCACCGCCTTAATGGTAGCTTTGGCCTTAGCCTTCTACTTCTTGGGTGTACGCCGCAATTGGTCCTTAGGCAAGATTGGCGAGGTCATGGACTCAGCTCTGCCAACCGCAGCGGTCGTAATCTTAGTCACCGGTGGTGGTGGCGTCTTTGGTAAGGTCTTATCCGAGTCCGGCGTGGGCACGGCCTTAGCCGACACCTTAAACTCGCTTGGTCTGCCAATCATGTTCGCAGGCTGGCTCATTACCGCCGCTCTGCGTGCCGCCCAAGGCTCCGCCACGGTCGCGATCTTAACTGCCGCAGGCTTACTTGCGGACGCTGCAGCCGGTCAATCGGACATGTTCCGCGTTCTTTTGACCATCTCGATTGGCTTTGGTGGCTTAGGCTTCTCGCACATTAACGACTCCTTCTTCTGGATTCTCACGCGCTACTTGGGCATCAGCGTTGGTGATGGCCTCAAGACCTGGACGGTCATCACGTCGGTCGCAGGCTTCTCCGGCTTTGTCTTCACCTACTTAGCCTCCTTGGTACTGCTCTAAAGCCAGAGAAAGTAACCCAATACCAGTCAACTTTTGCCCCATCACACAGGCAAAAAGATCCAAAGCAGATTTGATCTGCTGTAGCCCGCTCACTAGCAGCGGGCTTTTCCTTTTTCAGCGCCCGCCCCTATCTCCTGCGCTCGATCCAAGACTCAAGTACAATAGGAAGCTGTTACAAATTAAATCTTGCACCAAATTGGGCATCTCTTCTGCTGCACGGCTTAGATCAATTTAGTCGACAAGCGCTTCATAGCCATAAGTTTAAGAGATAGCGATGACAAATGCACTAGATACATGCAATAGATGCAACATCTAGATACAAGAA
>CALXOW010000088.1 GCA_944390115.1 uncultured Anaerobiospirillum sp. | reverse complement strand
GGGAACCCTTCACTATTGGTCGCATCCTAAAAAAAAATTCAAACTTTTTTGTGAAAACTCTGTTGACAATTAAAGATAACTTGCCTCTTAACCAAATCGCTCTGCAAGAAGCGTTGATGCTCTTGAACCCAAAAAGGGTGCAGATCAATGTCAAAATCCGGAAAGCCTGAACTTTCCAACACACCTAAGAGCTCACGCTCGATCGCTGAGAGCTCAGAGCGCTTGTGCGGTAGCGCAAAGTGTAGCGGTTCAAAGCCAGAATAGATTTGAATCTTTTCTGGCACAGCTTGCTCTGCTACATTTGCCTGAGAGCTGCGGTTGCGATTCTGTTGCGCTTGGCGGCGTTTTTGCGAGCGACGTAGGGGCTTGGCCATAACTTCTCCTATTTGAACCAAAGTTGCGCTTCGGCGGCGGCGCGGTCAGGGGCGGCTGCGAGCAACTCTTCCTTCTTTTGCATTAAGGCCTCATACCAGAGGCTTTGCTGGAACGAACTCTCAAAAATTGGCAAGAACTTAAAGCCAGCTTCTCGGTGCTTGATCTGAGCCCACAGCGTTTGATCTTCACTGGCTACCAAGCTTTGGTAGGCACAAATCACGCGAATATGCTCGCGATCATAAGCGTGATCGGCCAGCAGCTTAAGCCAGCGGTAGCGATAATGCTCTGGATCCTCGCTCGGGTCTAGCACCCCATAGCGATCGAACACGTAATTTTCCATGGCACTCATTTGCAGCATAACTTGCGCGTAGAGGACAATGCGGCGCTGAACGCGTTCTTGGTCACTTACCTGGTCGCCTTTGGCAAAAATAAGCCAGCAACTCGCGCTCAAGTGGTGCAAGCTGCTCAGTGCTGGCTGGGAAATCAAACTCTAGGCGCGGCAAGGTCCGCTGCGACTGCTGTGCAAATTGCTCGGGCGTTACCGGCTTGCGCTTTTGCGCACGCTGCCCACTATTGCGCGTACGCTGTCCATCCTTCTGTCCCATAGCATCCCCCTACCCTAATTGTTCCCTTGAGATTAGATTAGACCTTGGGCATGGCTCTCCATCATAGCCATGGTTAGCATCACAACGTCAAACTTGGTGACACAGCGGCTTTGCATGAACTCCTTCATGAGCCAAATATCTTCATACTTGTACTCGTAGAGGCTGTTGTAGAGCAATGGGAAGCGCTTGAACCAAGCAGCGAGCACCGGATCTTTGAGCAATACCTTGAGCTGTGAGCTATTATCGCCGACATGAACCATCATCGGGTAGATTTGGCTGCACACTCACATTAGCACATCGACGTAGTACTCAATGCGCTGTTCGATCCGATCAAAGCGCAGTTCGGGCTCCGGCTTTGAGCAGTATTTCTGAGTGCGGGCAACAAAGCCTTTTTTGAAGTTATCTTCATTCAGGCAAGCGATAGTAGCCTTAAACGGCACTAACTTGTCGTGCGCGACAAAGTCATGCTGGCGCAGCTGCTCATAAATCTCGTTGACTTGCTTGACCCGCGCCGCCGGAATCTTTGTGGCAAAAAGCTCGGTCTCCGTCTTTAAAAAGTCGCCCCACTCTTGCGCCATATCCTCAGGGGCTTGCGCGACTTTTCGGCACAGAAAGTCAACTTTTTCAGGGGCTAGCTCGCCCTGTAATATATCATGCTCAAACTCATGGCGCGATAAAGCGTCAATCTCGCGGGCCATAGCTCCTCCCAACTAAAAAACTTCACTCCCTATCTTACCTTACTGCGGCCCCAAAACGACAAAGGCACCTCAAGCTGGGCCTGAGGTGCCTTTTAGTTTCGGGCTGATTAAGCCCTAGTAATTACCTGGTTTTAAGGGTAATTACATGGTCTTGTGGCAGGTACGTGCGATAACGTCTAACTGCTGCTCACGGGTTAAGTCGATGAACTTAACAGCGTAGCCCGATACGCGGATAGTGAAGTTAGCGTACTCTGGCTTCTCTGGGTGCTCCATAGCGTCGATGAGCTTCTCAGTACCGAAGACATTGACGTTGAGGTGGTGAGCACCTTGCTCGAAGTAGCCGTCCATTACCTGGACTAACTTCTTGGTGCGCTCGCCTAAGTCGTGACCTAAAGCATCAGGCGAAATGGTCTGGGTGTTGGAGATACCGTCTAAAGCAAACTCGTATGGGAGCTTAGCGACGGAGTTGAGGGAGGCTAATAAGCCGCTCTTCTCAGCACCGTAGGATGGGTTTGCACCTGGGCTTAATGGCTCACCAGCCTTGCGGCCATCAGGTAAAGAACCAGTAGCCTTACCATAAACGACGTTAGAGGTAATGGTGAGGATCGAGGTGGTTGGCTCACTGTTGCGATAGGTGTGGTACTTCTTGATCTTGTTTAAGAAGGTCTTGAGTAACCATACAGCGATCTCGTCAGCGCGGTCGTCGTCGTTACCGTAGCGTGGGAAGTCACCCTCGGTCTCGTAATCGACTACTACACCCTGCTCGTTGCGGATGCACTTAACCTTGGCGTACTTGATAGCGGACAGGGAGTCAACTACGTGCGAGAAGCCAGCAATACCGGTAGCGAAGGTACGACGTACATCGGTATCGATTAAGGCCATCTCAGCAGCCTCGTAGAAGTACTTGTCGTGCATGTAGTGGATCAGGTTCAGTACATTTACGTACAGGCCTGCCAGCCAATCCATCATGACATCGTAGCGCTCCATAACCTCGTTGTAGTCTAAGTACTCGGAGGTGATTGGGCGATACTTAGGACCAACCTGAACTAAGGACTTCTCGTCAACGCCACCGTTGATTGCGTACAGCATGCACTTAGCTAAGTTAGCGCGGGCACCGAAGAATTGCATCTCCTTGCCAGTCTCGGTTGCAGATACGCAGCAGCAGATGGAGTAGTCATCACCCCAGATTGGGCGCATAACGTCGTCGTTCTCGTACTGAACCGACGAAGAGATGATGGAGATCTTAGCGGCGTAGTCGCGGAAGCCTTCTGGTAAGTTCTTGGAGTACAGAACAGTTAAGTTAGGCTCTGGAGCTGGGCCCATGTTCTCTAAGGTGTGTAAGAAGCGGAAGTCGTTCTTAGTAACCATCGAGCGGCCATCCATACCGATACCGGCCATCTCTAAGGTAGCCCAGACTGGGTCGCCCGAGAAGAGCTGGTTGTAGGATGGGATACGTGCGAACTTGACCATACGGAACTTCATAACGATATGGTCAACTAACTCTTGAGCCTCAGACTCAGTTAAGGTGCCCTCAGCGAAGTCACGCTCAATGTAGATGTCTAAGAAGGTCGAGATACGACCAACCGACATAGCAGCGCCGTTCTGGGTCTTGATGGCAGCTAAGTAGCCGAAGTACAGCCACTGGAAGGCCTCATGGGCGTTGGTAGCTGGCTTGGAGATATCGTAGCCGTAGTCAGCAGCCATCTGCTTCATCTGACCTAAAGCACGAATCTGGTCGGTTAACTCCTCGCGCTGACGGATAACGTCATCGGTCATGATGCCGCAACCGCAGTGAGCGAAATCTTCCTTCTTCTTAGCGATTAAGAAGTCGATACCGTACAGAGCAACACGGCGGTAGTCACCAACGATACGGCCACGGCCATAGGTATCTGGTAAACCGGTGATGATCTTGTTCTTACGAGCAGCACGCATCTCAGGGGTGTAAGCGTCGAAGACACCCTGATTGTGGGTCTTGTGGTACTCGTTGAAGATCTGCTCGAACTTAGGATTTGGGGTGTAGCCGTAGGTGGTGCAAGCCTCTTGGGCCATCTTGATGCCACCGTATGGCATGAAGGCACGCTTTAAAGGCTTGTCGGTTTGCAGACCAACAACCTTCTCTAAGTCCTTGGTGCCCTCGCCGATGTAGGCAGGACCATAGGCAGTAATGCCGGAGACAACTTCAGTCTCCATATCGAGAACACCGCCCTTGGCGCGCTCTTCCTTTTGGAGACCCTGTAAGATGCCCCAGAGCTTGTCGGTATTGGCGGTTGGACCAGCGAGGAAGGACTCATCGCCGTTGTACTGGGTGTAGTTGTTTTGGATGAAGTCACGGACGTCTACTTCATCTAACCAGTGAGTGCCCTTAAAACCACGCCATTCAGTTCTCATAAACGTCTCCTGGAGATCCCGCGAGGGTAATCAGGTAATCAGAAAGTCAGCAGCTGAACTTTTAAAAGCTGAACTTCAAAAAGTTCCGGGCTTGGCGCCCTTAGCTGTGAAAACTCAATCAAATCGAACGAGGCTTATTATTCCCTGAGGGCTCGCAAAAAACAAGTAAAGTGCCGCAAGATCCAAGCTTTTAGGCAAGCACCATCTTATCAGTTACAAAAACGCTCAAACCCTAGATTACATCAGGCTTTGTGCCCTATGTACCCCACTTAGTAGCCCCTGCACTTTCTCACATCTAGCCGCATCCCTCCGCTTTCCGTAACCGTTTACGGAAAAGCACCAACCCAAGATAAACACGATAAATAAGCCATTTGTATTGTGATAAAGCGCACACTTGCTCCGAAGTTGCGTCACTTTTATCACTTGATAGCAGGCACTCAAGTGATAATGGAATTTGTTAAACTTTGCTAAACACTTTAATAAAAGTCGTTTATAAAATCTCCAGAGCTCACAACCCCGCGCCAAAGCTGATAAATAAAGGGTTTTTGAGTAATTTCCTCCGCTCAAAGCGGGAAAAACACTAATTTTAGACTATTTACCCAAATTGCTGAGAAATGCTCATCAGATAAATTTGTCCCCACCTCAGGCCTCCAATCACCCTGAGTAGGTCACGACTCCCTACCCTGCGCCCACGATCAAAAGCCTATATTTATCGCATTTATTGGGCGCAGGTTCAAAATTAGCTGGAAGTAACTTAGCACAGCAAGCCTGCGCTAACGCAAAAAAGCCGTAAGCGCTCTTATTTATAAGTTTTGCTTATGCAAGCTTTTTGCGGCTAGCCCCTAAAGAACCCGCCCCAAATCAAGCGCTCAACCCTGGTAAACGCCCGCCCCATGCGCTCTCAGGCCGCCTTCACTCCGCGTAAGCTCTGCGCGCCCGCGCCCTGGGTCGGCCGGAGATCGCACCGCCCGCTCCACGCCCGCCCCTCAGCTCAAACTCTGCGATGGCCCACTAAGTGGTCTTAAGCCGCTCAAACACAAGGCTACGAGCCAGGCCACGAGCCAGGCTACGTCTATGGGCGGCAACAAAAAGGCCCATGCTCGCTATGAGCATGAGCCCTGGTGCTTGAGCCTGGCGCTCTAACTTGAATTTCGCGCTCTATCCTTGCGCTTAACGCTCGGGGATCAGGCCGTTTTGATAGGCGTGGAGCAAGGCTTCGAGCTCAGCGATCGTGCGCTTGATCTTGCGGCCATTATCAGTTGAGGCAACCTTGAGTCGGTTTTGATAGTGTTCGACCTCGGTGGCCTCGGACTCGAGATCGATGTGCTCGTAGATCGCCTTGTGAATGCTGTCAAAGGCGCGGTGGGCCTTGAGTACCATGCCGTGACTGGAGAAGATCAAGGTGTAACCGGCAATGCCCGTGGTCTTGTGGTAGGCCTGACAGAGGCCACCATCGATCACAAAGAGCTTGCCGTTACCACGGACCGGGCTTTCACCCTCACGGACCTTGATTGGGGTGTGGCCATTGATGATATGGCCCTTTTCCTCATCGACGCCGAACTCACGCAAGATCATGCGACAGACTTCTTCGCGATAGTAGTACTCATAGTACGGGTCACGCGGCTCTTGGTGCGTTGACTTATCATCGATAAAGTAGCGCTCAAATGGCTTCATAACGCGTCCGGCCAGTGGACTTAACAGGCCACACCACATGAAGTACATGAAGTCGAGGCTGCGCTCGTCGCGCTGATAGTAGGCTTGACGTGCTACCTTTTCGCAATAATCAAGATAGGCCCTACCACTTAACTCTTGGCCATGGCAGTTGACCTTGCGGAACTCACCGGTCTTGGTCATCGGGATGCAGCCGTGATAGAGCAAGTTGCCGTTGAAGATCTTGTAGATCGAGCCGTGGCTAAATAAGAAGGCCACCTCACGCTGGAGCTGGCGCGATTGTAAGAAGGATTCCTTGAGGCGCTTGACGATATAGGCCTCGTCGCGGCTCAAGGCAAAAGGATCGGCCGGATCAATGGTCGGCAGATCCGTGGTATTGAGCTGATACTCCGTAGCCCCGATCTTCACCGTGCCGCGCTTTAAGTCGATCTTATCTAAGAGCAAGCGATCATCCATCGCAAACTCAGGATTGCGCTTGATGAGCTGGCCTTGCAGCTTCAACGCGATCACCGTGATCGCCTTTACCATCTTGGCGCGATTGTCATCGGCATAGGCGTGCATCATAAGCTCGTAGGCATGCTCGTCGTTTAAATCCCCAGTTGCCCCTTGGGTGGCAAAGGCACTACAAGCATGGCGCGGCACCGTTTCTTCATGCGGCTTGGCTGGAGAAGTATAGGTCTTTTGGGCAAAGTCATTTAATTGACGCAGGGAAATGCCGTAAGCACTCTCCAGCAAGGAGCAGTTGAAGTAATTGATGTTATTGCGCAGCACTGTGGCAATGCAGGCCTCCGACCCTAAGGCCGCGCCCATCCACAGGATGTCGTGATTACCCCATTGCAGATCAATGCTGTGGTAGTCCATGAGCAAGGCCATAATCTTATCGGGGTGCGAACCACGGTCATAGACGTCGCCCACCACGTGCAGGTGATCCACCGCCAGGCGCTTGGCCAGGGCACACAGCGAAATCAAGAAATGCGGCGCCGCCTTAGTGCGCAAGATCGTCGCGATAATGGCCGCATGGTATTGCGCGCGGCTATTGCTCTCGCCTTCTTGCGCGTGCAAGAGCTCATCGATGATGTAGCTGTAGTTTTGGTTAATGGCCTTACGCACCTTGGAGCGGGTGTACTTCGAGGAGAGGTACTTACACAGCGTAATCAAAGAGGTGAGCTTGTTCTGATACCACGCATCATTAAGTTGCCCTTGCTGCTCGGTCAGCTTCATGACCTCTTCAGGGTAATAAATCAGGGCGCACAGCTCGGCCTTCTCGCTTTTGGGCATATCAGCAAAGAGCTCGTCGACCTTATCGTGAATCACACCCGAGCAGCTATTGAGGATATGGCAAAAGGCCTCATACTCACCGTGTAAGTCACTGACAAAGTGCTCGGTGCCCTTAGGCAGGTTCAAAATCGCTTGTAAATTGATAATCTCGGAGAAGGCCGCGACCTTATTGGGGTACGACTGCGCCAGCAGCTCCAAGTAATGCAAATCGACCGCAGGTGCCCCTGCTAAATCTTGTCCACTCATAACTAAATCCACTCCTTGTCTCAGAGCCCTCCCACACCTAGTACAGGTTAACATAAATTTTTTCATTTGGTGTATAATAACAGCATCACTGTTCGATCACAATAGGAGATTGAG
>CALXOW010000087.1 GCA_944390115.1 uncultured Anaerobiospirillum sp. | reverse complement strand
AACGACTACTACTATAAGGTCGAACCGCCTCATGTGAGACACCAAAATGTTGCAAAATTTAATTTGTAACAGCTCCCAGTTATAACGCGCTATCATGTGCAAGCGTTGCCCTAGGCACGCCCCATTACCAATTATTAGTCGGAGGCCTTAAGCGTCCATGCCTGCACCCTATTTTTCATCTAAACGCCAATTAGCAGCAGCCCTGCTCTTAGGTGCTCTTAGTGCTTCAAGCGCCTATGGTGCGCGCGTCTATGACCAAAATGGCGTCAGTGTCGATCTCTTTGGTAAGGTGCAGGCGAGCTATGTCGATGAGTACACCTACCGCGACCTCTCGGGATCTGACTCCCCTGAGGACAGTATCTACAGCGCGATGCGTTTAGGTTTAGGCCTGCGCAGCAATATTGCTGAGGGCTTAGATGGCATCGCCATGGTCGAGTGGGACACCAGCCGCAAAGAGAATAGCTCGGGCGATAATGAAGGCAGCCTCGACCACACCCGCTATATGTTTGTGGGCTTTGATGCCTATCAATACGGCACCTTGATCGCAGGCCGGGGCGATGGAGCTTATTACACCGTAGTCGGCGCCACCGATATCTTCAACATTATGGAAAGCAAGGCGAGCGATTATTTCTTAATTGGAGAGCAACGCCCGGCCCAAATCATGTACGCCCTGCACGGCCTATCCTGGGATTTAAAGCTCTCCTATCAGTTTGACTCGAGTCACGCCGGTCAAGGCTATATTCCCGTCGACGTCCATCAAGCCTATGGCGCCTCGGTCTCGACCAAATTTGGTGAGAACATCACCTTGGCCTACGGCCTTGATTACACCAAATTTGACTTTGACGGCAGCCTCAGCGATATCGCCACCGCCGAGAGCTTCTTTGTCCCAAGCTTTATCGCCGATGGCTACAGTGCCCAAGAAGCACAGGCCAAAGCCCGCAATCAACACGTCGGCGCTAAGGTCGACTATGGTGCCGCCTTAAGCTATGGCGTCTATGGCACTGGCCTCTACGGCGCTTTAGTCGTGGGTGCCACCAAATACGATTACATCGCCCACCACCTCTACACCATCGATACCGCCTTAAGCTACACCTTCACGGACTACATCGCAGGTCTGACCTTAAGCGCGGGCTATGGCATGAAAAGCTACGATGGCGAATTGCTGATTTCAGATTTAACCTTAGGCCTGAGCTACAACTTCAACGCCGCCCTCAAGGTCTTTGCTGAAGCGCAATTTGACCTCGATGGTAACGCCGAGTACTTCTACGGCAAGGAAATGGTGACCGAGCTCAATTACAACCAAGACAAGTTTGCCCTTGGTGCTGAATTTAACTTCTAATTGGGCTATGATAACTGTGGGAACTGGCGCGCAAAAAGCCAGTCCAATGGTGCACTTGTGAGTTTTTTGTTGGATTAAAGTTAGAGATTAAACCATGTCTAAACTTGGAGCCTTAATCAAAGTTTCAGCCCTTGCCGCTGCTGTTGCCCTGAGCGCCCACGCCACTGCTGCTACCTTCAAGGTACCAATCAACTACACCGTTGAGGTGGTAGATGGCAAGACCTCCGATTTTGGCTACAACCGTTTCAGCCGCACCATTGAGTTAGCTCCAGGTCGTCACCAGCTGGTGCTGTTATTTGAAGGTGTCTTTGGCCAGGCTCGTGACAGCCGTATCTACCAAGCGGCCAATCCAATCGTGATTGAAATCCCTAATATGCCTGCTGACGCTACCTACACCTTTAACTACGACACTCCAGAGGACGAGCGTCAGGCCGAGATTTACTCGCGTTCCCAGAAGATTAATCTCATCAACGCTGACACCAAGGCTCCATTAAGCCAGGACGAAGCTAACTACTATCTCTTAACCTCCGACTCGGGCTTTGCCTTATTACGTGACTACCGCGAGGACTTAGCTTCGGTGGGCCGTCTCTACGCTCCAGCTGAGGTGAAGGCTGAGATTGAGCGCGATCGTTCCGGCGCCAACGTCACCGCTCAAGGCGTACCAATGGTTAAGGCTCGCTCCGCTAGCGGCTTCACCAGCGCTGCCCCAGCAGCTCCAGCTGCCGCTCCTGTTGCCGCCCCAGTCATGTCGGCCACCGTTACCACCGCTGCCGCACAAAACGCAGCTGAGGCTCAGGCTACCGCTCAAGGCGCTCCAGCCCAGGTTCAGACCATCGCCTCGCCTGCCAATGCTGCAATCTACAATCAGATGGTACAGCTCTACGAGCAAGCTGACGACTCGACCAAGCTCAAGATCGTCAAGTACATCATGAGCCACTAAGCCCAACAAAAAAAAAGCTTAGAGAGCTCAAGCTCACCCCAGCCCGCAGCTGCGTCCGCCCTCCCGGCGCCCGCTCCTGCGGGTTGGTCGCATTTGAGCCCAATGCAACTGTATTGGGGCCAGCCTAACCGTGGAGCTCATCGTAAATCTTGGCCGCCATCGCCGCGCTGATACCAGGCACTTTCTTGAGCTCATCGACGCCAGCCCGCATCACTTCCTGCATGCCGCCCAAATGCTTGAGCAGCGCCTGACGGCGCTTTGGCCCTACGCCCTCGATCGACTCCAGGCGCGAGGTGCGGCGCGCCTTAGCCCGACGTGCGCGGTGCCCTGTGATGGCAAAGCGGTGCGCCTCATCGCGGATATGAAGCACCAGCTGCAAGGCCGGGCTACCTAAACCAAGGTTGATACGCTCATGGCTAAAGCCCAGAATCAAGGTCTCAAGGCCCTCCTTACGCCCCTCGCCCTTAGCGACCGCCACGATACACGGTAAAGCGCGCTTAGATTGGGCAAAGGCGGCGGTGAGCACTTCCTCAGCTTGCTTTAACTGGCCCGGACCACCATCGATAAAAATCACATCGGGCATTTCTCCGGCGTCGGGATCTTTAAAGCGGCGCGTTAACACTTGGTGCATCGCGGCAAAGTCGTCACCTGGGGTAATACCATCGATGTTGTAGCGCCGATAACGCGTGTTATCAGGGCCCTCTCGGTTAAAGACCACGCACGAAGCAACAGTCAATTCGCCCATAGTGTGCGAGATGTCATAGCACTCCATGCGCATCACTCCCGACAGCCCCAAGAGCTTCTCCAGCGCTTCAATGCGCTGTTTAGCGGTCGAGACCGAGCTTAAGCGTGAATCAAGCGCCACCTGGGCATTAGTGAGCGCTAAGCGCAGAAACTTATGCTTAGCCCCGCGCGCCCCTTTGGAGAAGCGCACCGTCTTGCCAAATTGCCGCTGCAAGGTTTCTTGCAGCAAGGTCACTTCCTGACGCGGCTCAGCCGGAGCCCCCTGCTCCGACCAATCATTTTCCGGCGCATCCTGCCCAAAAGCAGAATCACCCCCATCTTTAACGGAGGCGACCAGCGTAGCCGCCTGCAGGTCAGCCGACTCTTTAGTGCTTGTAGGCGATGACTCATGCCCTTCAGTGCTAAACGCTGAATCAGGGGCTTCTGAACTTGCAGCCGCTGAATCTGGATGTTCTGAGCCAGCAGCCGCTGAATCCGTGGTTTCTGAGCTTGACCCAACTAACTCTGAATTGAGCTCATTTGCTGCCTCAACGGCGAGGTCGAAATCAACCACCACCTCATCAGGGATAAGGTTAGAGTGGGCTTCGTTGAGGTAGAACTGGGTCAAGAACGAGAGCAAAATCTCGCGTGGCTCGGCCCCGTAGTTATTGCCCGGAAAGAAGGAACGGGTGCCGAAGATGCGACCATTGCGGATAAAGAGCACATGAACGCAGCTCACGCCTTCCTTAAGCGCAAAACCGATGACATCAACCGGGTATGTGAGGCTTGAGACAATCGAGTTGCTCTCTTGTACGCGCCGCAGTGACGTCATTTGGTCACGCAACAGCGCCGCCTGCTCAAACTCCATTTTGGCGGCATGCTCTTCCATTTTGGCCACCATAGTGGCAAAGAGCTCTTGGTTATGGCCTTGTAAGAACAGCTTTAACAACTCGACCTGTTCATGGTAGTTGGCCACCTGCTCAGGTGGCTGGGGCACACACGGTGCTAAGCACTTACCCATTTGTGCCATTAAGCACGGACGCGAGCGATGGGCAAAGACGTTATCTAAGCACTGGCGAATCGGAAAGATGCGCTGGAGCAGCCGCAAGCTATCTTTGACCGCCGAAGAATCAGGAAAAGGCCCATAGAACTCACCGGGCTTATTGCGTGCACCACGATGAAAATAAACCCCCGGAAACTCATGATTGGTCGAAAGATAAAGATAAGGATAGGACTTATCATCACGCAGCAAGATGTTGTAATGGGGCTGGTACTTTTTGATGAGCTCGTTTTCAAGGATGAGCGCTTCACTCTCGGAGAAAGTGACAGTGAACTCAATGTGCGCGATATGCGCGACCAGCAAGCGCGTCTTAAGCTCATGCCCTTGCTTTAAGAAGTACGAACTCAAGCGGCGCTTTAAGTCCTTAGCCTTGCCCACGTAGATCACAACATCGCGGTCGTTGTACATGCGATAGCAACCGGGACGATTAGGCACCGTCTTCAAAAAGGCCTTAGCGTCAAACCCAGTATCCGCATCAGCAGCTGGTGCCGTGTCGTGAGATGCAGCTTCATTAGGTTCAGCCATCACATCGTCCTCAGGAGCAAACTCCAAGGTCAGCTCTTCTTCACTGTGCAGGCGATCCTTGAGCGCATTAGAGGACGAAGGCTGAGCACTATCAGCAGACTTAGAGGTTGCCGCAGATGTACTTGATGGAGGCAGAGCAGACATAGCGATCCTAATTCAAACAGTGAAGGGCTTGATTAGGATTTTAGCGCACTGACTGAGCCAAAGCTTGCTTTAGATCGTGATCGAGATGCTGCCATGATTGTCACCAAAGCCCGCACCGTAGCGACAGTCCAGATCATCGTTGGCAATGAAGAAAATAGCGCAAATGTCAGGACCAAACTGCATGCGCGTTTGGTCACCATCAATCTCGCGCATAGATTCCTGCATACCATCGGTGGTGCCGATCACCAGCGTCCCCTCATGGCCTGGGGTCACCACATAGCCCGCTTTAGTGGTTAAGTTAGGGCTGCCCTTAGCATTGCAATCCCAGCCTGGTGATACGACCCAGCGCTCATTCATATTAGGCTTGAACGTAATTTCGCTATTCTTGATTAAGAAGCGCCAGACCTTACGACTGTCGCTTGCTTGCTGAGTGATCACAGGGGAGCGGTGATTGAACAGCTCAAACTGCACCCGGTACCCTTCCTCCAAGATGGTCAGCATGTCAGGCTCAGGCTTAGGATAAATATCAGGACTTAAGAAAGCCTCCTTGACGTCAGCAAACTCACCCAAGTGCTGATTGATCGCGGTGTAATTGAGCATCATGCCCACATGCTGCTGGGCCATAAATGTAGGCAGCTGATAGGCTTCAGCAATCTCCTTGAACACCAGCGCCAAACTATGCAAGTCGCTTCTCGGCGCTTTTGACGCCGCCGCATCCATCTGCTGTAATGCACATATCATAATACACCTCGCTACAATAGTTAACAAGATTTAGCATATAGTTTAAAAGCCTAAATAATCTAAGGCTTCATCAACTAAATTACTTGGATAATAGGCATCGGTCATTAGCTTAAACAATTCATCTCGGGTATGAGAGCCAGGCATAGTCAACAGCCATTTCAAACTCTCTAATGCCCGAATTTGATTACAATTCATGGCATACAATGCATGGACAAAGATCTGATGCAGCTCTACATCAGAATCTACAATCAGCTGCTGAGCCTTTAACGGCGACATACCTAATGCAATACAAGCATGTATGATATCAGATGTAGCGTAGCCGTTAATAAGCATGCATACGACAGACTGTTCAAGGGATTTAGGCAAGCTTTGTTGAGTTTGCAGCGCTTGCATGATATAGCTTGCATCAACTTTAGTTTCATGCGCATAGCTAACCACATTATCAATCATATGTGGAATAGAACTGTAGATACCTACTGCTTTGTACTCTTGAGATAAACTCTCGATTTCAGCCGCAGTAGCTTTCCCAAGTTCAATCATCAGCTTACAAATATTATCCCACGATAACAGTGTAGCTGAGCGCATAGCTATCATATATGTCCCCAACTTTGCAAGATCACCCTTAGGAGCATAACCCAAAATTAATCGCAGAATCACCGGTGGAGTGTGAGCATTGATAAAAGCTGAGACATGAGGCATGATTAGCTTTACAAACTCTATCTCATCTTGGGTGTACAGAACACTATACGCTGCAGTTAACTGCGTGTACTGTCGCATCAGATTAAAACGATCGCACCATACATTGAGATACCCCATTTCATCAGGAAGCTTATCAAAATATGTTTGGGCAGCACTTGATGCAGCCGGGATTACTATAGTTGGAGACATACCCAGTGAAATCAGAGCTTGGGTAAAATAGCAAAAATGCTTATTGCCACTGATAAGAGCAAGCATTGCTGGGTCATTAACTTCATGATTTTTTAGATAATCTAAATCTAAATTATCATGAAGATACATTAGTATATCATAGATATATGCCCAATACATATATCTTGTATATTTACTTGATGGCTCAGCTGACTTATGCATATAATACAACAGTTCTGAATTCAGCTTAAAATCGTTGAGCACGGTACGGCAGGCTAGCAGGTCAGTACCATCAGGAATCGGCTTATAGTCCTCGGGGATGATCGGTTCAGGCTCGGGACCAGGTTCAGGTCCGGGCTCGGGTTCAGGTCGCACACTGTCCTGGGTAATCAGAGCATAGCCAACCGGACTGATGCAGTAGAAGAGCTCATCCACGGTTGAGCCGTCAGGCTCCTGTAAGGTTTGGGCACTATCAGCGTCCACTAAGCAGACGCAAGCCTCAATTGCTACCGGATCATCTGCACTGAGCACAAGCTGCAGGTCAGGCGGTAAGGTGTAGCTAAAGTGCTGCCCACATGGCACCTCGATATGCTGCGCCAAAAGTTCGTCGGATTGCCAAATATTGACCACAGCGTGTTGGGCACTGCTTTTTATGGTAAAGGCTATCTCACGGGTTTCACTGTAGTAAGCAGGCCTATCCGCGAACATAAAACCTGTAATCTTGATGACAGCACGACCATCCCGTGAGGTGATCATTCCACTCTTCACTTGACAGGTACGGCGAAAAAGCACTTTGCAGTAGCGATCCTCGGCAAGACCAATCGGGACAGCAAGCTCAATTGGTGCATCATCGTCGCTCAGCTCACTTTGACTAAAGGCATACTCACTTAGCTCATGTGCCGCTAAGGCCTCAGGACTTAACCCTCGACAATCGACGTCATAGACCTTGAACTCAAGGTCACAGCTACTTGCTTGCAAGTCACTCATCCAAGCAAGGGTGAGATGAGAGAAGGTGAAGTAAGGACGCAGCAACGAGAGATTAGCGCACTTATCCCCATCAGGCACACGATAAGAACCCACGAAAAAGCTCTGCTCAGACCACAGGTCTTGGTGCAGTGCCAAGCCGTTGACAAAGAAGTCAAGCTCAGGGTCATCTAGTACAGGTTAACATAAATTTTTTCATTTGGTGTATAATAACAGCATCACTGTTCGATCACAATAGGAGATTGA
>CALXOW010000086.1 GCA_944390115.1 uncultured Anaerobiospirillum sp. | reverse complement strand
AGCCTAATAAGCTATTTTGGTTGAGGACTCTGATTCGCCGTAGGAATCCCCTCTCGTAAGAGAGGGGAGGATGTCAATTCTGTTTCTTTACGATAAGCATGACCAGGGCACTGTTTGCTCCCTGCAATTTGTGCACTGCTCTTTCATTGAACACAGCAAAACGGCGGACTATACCCTCACCAAAAGCCTTAACGATATGCTTGCAGATGGAGCTAGCAAGGATGACATCGTAAAGCTTTTACAGGAACGTAACTTACCAACTGAAGACTTGGAGCAACTTGCCCTCGATATCATGGCAAATCCTCCGTGTATCGGTGTATTGACCTTAAGCAGTGCCTTGCAGTGGCGCCTGAAGTATGCCCATGCTCTAGAGTCAATCCATCCTGAAGGTGTAATCAGCTATGACTGGACAACGCGCTAACGGCGATTACCAAACTCCAATGGGGCTGGCTCAACAGGTTTGCGCTTACCTTGCAAATGTCAGGATGGTTAGGCCTACAGCTGTATTAGAGCCTACCTGTGGGGTGGGACATCTGTTAGAGGCAAGTTTCATCTTTGAGGCTAGCCAGTACCTAGGAGTTGAACTTAATGATGATTACGTCCGTCAGGCAAATGATTCTATAGGAGCTTATAGTCGGGTGCGCATTGTTCAGGGCGACATCTTGACCACTGATGTGCGTGCGCTACTTGGTTCTGCTGAGTCGGTCTTGATCTTAGGCAATCCCCCTTGGGTCAATCGCGCTACACGCGGAGCGCTGGGTGCGGCGCAGTGCGCTACGCTAAGTGCACGCTCCTTAGGACTGCGTGGGATCGATGCTATGACCGGCGCGAGCAACTTCGATCTGAGTTTGCCTATTATGCTGAAGCTGGCGCAAGACTTTCGCGACTGCTCGGCGGTTATGGCGATGCTATGCAAGACCTCAACGGCGCGGGCGCTGTTGTGCGAGCTCAAGAGCCAGGATATTCCTTTTGCCCGCTGTGCGCTGCTTGAGTTTGACGCCAAAAAGCTCTTTGGCGTGAACACTGGGGCGTGTCTCTTGGTGCTAGATCTAGGAGGTGCGGGTGCTAATGGTTGTGAGCTGTACCATTTAGATCAGCCAACACAATTGGTGGGGCGCCTTGAGTACGTCAACGGTACGCTGCGTCCGCACGGGGCCACTTCATCTCTAAGCGCGTTATGTGAGTCCACTCCTGGTTCCTGTTCGATGCCGTGGCGCTCGGGCCTAAAGCATGATTGCGCCAAGGTCATGGAGCTGACGGAGGCTGGCTCTGGTTTGTGGCGCAATGGCTTGGGGGAAGTGGTGGCGCTGGAACCTGACTACGTGTTTCCGCTGGTTAAGAGCAGCCACATTAAGAGCCCAGTACTTACGTCCTTTCGTAAGGCGGTCTTGGTACCGCAGCGTAAGCTGCGTGAGGATACGGCGCACCTGCGCAGCGATGCTCCCTTAGTCTGGCAGTATTTGGTGGACCATCGTTCTTTGCTAGCGGCCCGTAAGAGCTCGATTTATCGGGGTGCGCCGGAGTTTTCGCTGTTCGGCTTGGGCGACTACAGCCTTGCCCGCTTCAAGGTTGCCTTAAGCGGCTTCTACTACGAGCCGCGCTTTGCTTTGCTCGCCGATCCGGCCGGGCGGCCGGTCATGCTCGATGACACTTGCTACTTTCTGCCTGCGCCGAGCTTCGAGGTGGGCTATGCCTTGATGCTGCTTCTAAATTGCATGCCGGTGCAGGAATTTCTGCGCAGTTTGACCTTTGCCGACGCCAAACGCCCTTACACCCAAAAGCTGCTGGGACGCCTTGATGTGGCCAAGGTCGCTGCGCGCTTGTCAGTGACAGAGCTGGTCTCTTGTGAAGCGCGCTTGGGGCTCAAGCCGCGCCTTAGTGCGGCGGACTATCAGGCCTTGCGCGCTTGGCTTGGGGTCTAGACTTTTTTTGCCTGGGAAAAAAAAGAAGCTGGCCTGAGGCCAGCTTCTTTTTTAGTTTTCTTGACAGCTTGCGCTGCTACTTCTTACCAGAGCTTGAAGTAAACGGCTAACTGTAAGAAGAAAGCACCGAAGGTGCAAGCTGCGGCAGCACCGTAGAACGTGAACCAGTGCAGCTTAGTGACGTGAATGCCTAAGTCGTGCAGGGTGTGGTAGATACGGTGGAAGGCGTGGAAGAAAACAGTGGCCAGTACGCCGAAGATAACCAGCGATACGAACCAGTTGCCTAACATGCCCTTAACTTGCTCGAAGTTTAATAAGCCCGAAGTCATGTCAGGGGAGCTTAAGCCCGCAGCTAACATCACAATCAGGATGGCTGGGAGCACGATGGCGACAGTCATGCCACCAGTGCCGAATAATAACCAGAAAATTGGCTCATCAGAGCGAGCTGGCTTGTTGTGCATGTCTTATCTCCTCTTACATGGTGGCAAAGGCCAGAATTAAAATCACGACCGTAGCACCACCTAACATGGCATAGAGGGCGCCCGAAACAAAGTACTCAGGTACTAATTCCGTGGTGTGCTTGTTCATGAAGACACGAACGGCCTTTGGCATCAGAGCAAACCAGGTAACTGCGTGGAATAAAGCAGCACCTAAGGATGCTAAGTTGAGCAATAAGACGATTGGGTTGCCTAAGAACGAGTTAACCCACCACAGATATGGGGCGGCGCTCTGCGAAGTGGCAACTTCAGCGTCTAAATCGCTCATTAAGAACAGGAAAATGCCCAAGAGCAGCTCTAAAGCTACAAATAAGGCGCAAACCGAAGTACCCTCACGCAGGATATAGCGGAAGTAGAATGGATTCTTGGTCCACCAAGTTGCCTCAATCGGAGGGTTGTATGGCTTGCGGAAATTCTTTACATCGCTCATGTTTTACTCCGGCTTGAACATTCTGATGACGTAATCGGTGGCGCTCATCTTCTTACCAAGCTGGATAGCCGAGCTTGGGTCGACGTGCTTAGGGCAAACCTCAGAGCAGTAACCAACGAAGGTGCAGCTCCAAACGCCTTCCTCAGCATTTAAGTAAGGCAGACGATAAGCCTGACCGCCATCACGGTTGTCGATGTTGTAGCGGTATAACAGAGTTAAGGCAGCTGGGCCAATGAACTCCTTGTTGAGCTTGTACTGAGGGCAAGCAGCGTAGCAGCAACCGCAGTTGATGCATTGAGCAAATTGGCGATAAGCCTCCATCTGCTGAGGGGTCTGACGATAAGCAACGTTCAGTGGCTTATTCTTGTCCTTCTCAGCTGGGATGATGTATGGCTTAATGCGCTCAATCTTCTCGATTAAGTCGGAGATGTCGACCACTAAGTCACGCTCGATTGGGAAGTTATCGAGTGGGGCGATCTTCATATCCTTGCCCTCGTAGTCACGCAAGAAGGTCTTGCAGGCTAAGTGAGGGACGCCGTTAACCATCATGCCGCAGGAACCGCAAACGGCCATACGGCAGGACCAACGGAACGATAAGCTTGGCTCGAAGTGATCCTTGATGTAGAACAGAGCCTCTAAGACCGAGGTCTCGTGGATATAAGGAACATCAAAGGTCTGCTCCCATGGCTTGTCGTCCTGCTCTGGGCGGTAACGGACGACAGTGATCTTCATAGTCTTTTGCTCAGCCATTATTTCTTTGCCTCCTGCTCTTTCTTGGCGGCCTCAGCAGCTTCAGCTTCAGCGCCATAGACACGCTTAGCAGGCTGGAAGGTGGTGATCTTGACATCGCTGTAGGAGATGTCTGGCAGACCGGTCTCGGCGTTGTAGATAGCCAGAGTGTGCTTTAAGAAGTTCTTGTCGTCACGCTCCTTGTAAGCACCGTTAGGGCCATCCAGACGCTGGTGCGAACCACGAGACTCCTTACGATTGATTGCGGAGTGAACCATAGTCTCAGCGCAATCTAAGGTGTAGTTGAGCTCGATTAAGTTCATCCACTCGGTGTTGAAGACGCGGCCGCGATCGGTCAGAGGAACGTTCTTGATGCGCTGACGCAGATCCTTGAGCACATTGATGGTCTCTTGCATGGTCTCTTCCTCACGGTAGATACCAACGCCCTTCTCCATGCTCTCGCCCATTTCGGTGCGGATCTTGTACTGCGACTCGTTGCCCTTGACGTCAAATAAGGCCAGAGCACGGGCCTCAGCAGCCTCGGCTTGACGCTCTAATTCCTTAGAGTCGTAATCTTCCATGCTGTGAGCACGCTCAGCAGCCTGGTCGCCTGCAACCTTACCAAAGACGATGGTCTCAACTAAGGAGTTGGAACCTAAGCGGTTAGCGCCGTGGATACCAACCGAAGCGCACTCACCGGCGGCATATAAGCCTGGCATGCGGGTAGCGGTCTTGCCATCGGTCTCAATACCACCCATGGTGTAGTGAACTACAGGGCGGACTGGAACTGGCTGCTTAACTGGGTCAACACCAGAGTAGGTCTGGGCTAACTCGCAGATCATTGGCAGACGCTCGTGCAGGTACTTCTCACCTAAGTGAGTTAAGTCTAAGTGCACAGCTTCGCCTAATGGGTACTTAATGGTGCGGCCCTTGCGCGACTCTTGCCAGAAAGCCTGCGAGACGCGGTCACGTGGACCTAACTCCATGTACTTGTTCTTAGGGTGACCAACTGGGGTCTCTGGGCCTAAGCCGTAGTCTTGTAAGTAGCGGTAGCCATCCTTGTTATAGAGCACGCCACCTTCACCACGGCAACCCTCGGTCATTAAGATACCGCAGCCTAACAGGCCGGTTGGGTGGTACTGTACGAACTCCATGTCACGGATTGGTACGCCATGACGATAGGCCAGGGAGATACCGTCACCGGTTACGATGCCACCATCAGTATTGAAGATGTAAGCACGGCCAGCACCACCAGTGGCGATAACTACCGACTTAGCATTGATCTGACGGAACACACCATTTTGCAGGTCATAGCAAACGACACCACGGCAGACGCCATCTTCAACTAAGAGGTCGAGAGCGAAGTGCTCGTCAAAGCGCTTAATTGATGGGAACTGAACCGAAGTCTGGAATAAGGTGTGGAGCATGTGGAAGCCAGACTTATCAGCGGCGAACCAAGTACGTGGTACCTTCATACCGCCGAAACGACGAACGTTAACGTCGCCATCTTCCTTACGGCTCCATGGGCAGCCCCAGTGCTCTAACTGGAACAGCTCTTCGGTGGTGTGACGTACGAAGTACTCAACTACGTCCTGCTCGCAAAGCCAGTCACCGCCTGCAACCGTATCTTCAAAGTGCTTCTGATAGGAGTCGTCGTCACGGATAACGCCAGCAGCACCACCTTCAGCGGCCACAGTGTGGCTACGCATTGGGTAAACCTTTGAAATAAGTGCAACGCGAAGCTTTGGATCAGCTTGTGCAACGGCAATAGCTGCACGTAAGCCAGTACCACCAGCACCGACGATTGCAACGTCAGCTTGAAATTTTTCCACGTGTATCTCCTAAGCCTTGAGTGTCGTTATCAGCGGTAGCTACCACAAACTGCCGGGTTCCCGCACCTTTGTTTTCGCCCGAAAATCAAGGTCAGGTTCTAGTCAGCACAGCCCACCCAGGCAAACTGCAAAAATCGCGTCTAATATACCATATTATGGGCCATCTTCGCGGTCTAAACCCTTGGTGTGATCACGGAATAATGATGCTTTCCCCAGCTTGTTAGCACCGCTATGAGCGCGGTTAAATCCTTGGACTAAAGCCCACTATCCTAGATAAGCAAAAGCTAGCCCACTTTTAGCAGGTGCAGCGGATGCTGTGCCTAAAGCGTGCCTGAAGACGAGCCAAAACAAAGCTAGGCCTAAAGCCAATCCGCCCTTATTTAGTGCGCAGCGCGCCCTTGCCATAGCACAGGCACCACTCAAAGCACACACTTGGGAAAAAGACCAGTCAAGGGAGGGAAGCTATCTTGCGCTAGCTTAACTTTATTATTTTAGCGGCAATGAGGGCGGCCAGGATATGCTTTTACCTAGTTAGAGCAGGTTGAGAGCTGACTAAATGCGCAAAATGCGATCTAGTCGGCATAGTGAGCAAAGTGCTCCCGTACTGGCACATGGTCAGTGACCGCAGTTTGGTGCCCACGCAGGTTAGGGCCTGATGTTATGACTGCAAGGGAGAGCATTAGATGATAGGGGCACTAAAGGCAGGTTCGGGGTTAGGGTTCAAAGTGAGCTAAAGTGCCGCCCTGGTATTGGGGCCTAACAGGGTAGGCCCCAAAAGGCGGGCTTGGGAGCTAGCAGAGTATGCCCCCAAGAGGCGGGCTCCGATAGAGGTGAGCCCTAAATAGAGGTGGGAGTTTAGTTCTGCGTCAGGCGGACGTGAGCGATAAGGGGCTGGCCCATCTTGACTGGTGTGTCAGGGGTGATGGCCTCGTCGATCGCACCCATGCTCGTAGGCCATAAGGTGATCACGGTCGAGCCATACTTGAACAGGCCGATCTCGTCGCCGCGCTTAAAGCGCAGGTCTTGGCTTTGATAGTCCTTAACCTCGATGCCTGAGCGACGCACCACTGTGCCATCCCAGACCGTGGCAATGGAGCCGACTAAGGCAGCACCGACCATGATCACGGCCATTGGACCCTTGGCCGTTTCAAAGATGCAGACTAAGCGCTCGTTCTTGGTGAAGAGGTCGTCCATATAGGAAACATTGCGCTTGCCTACTGGGAAGTGACGGCCTGGTACATGGATCGTGCGCAACAGCTTGCCATCTAATGGCATATGGATACGGTGGTAGTTGGCAGGCGAGAGGTAGATGCAGGCAAAGTTGCCAGCATCAAAGAGCGCAGCATCATCGGGATTGCCGCCAACTAAGGCCTTTAAGGAATAGTCGATGCCCTTGGCCTGAATCAAACGACCGGCCTTAATGGCGTCGGCTTGGCCGACCGTGCCGTCGACCGGGCATACGGCATTGCACTCTTGGTTGATCGGGCGTGCTTCAGGCTTGAGTTTGCGGGTAAAGAAGTCGTTAAAGGTCTCGTACTTGGTTAAGTCCGGCTCGGCAATCTCTTCTAAGTTGATATGGAAGGTGGTGATGAACTTAGCAATGAGCCACTGCGTGACCTTGCCGAGCTTGGCGTCGGTCAGCTTCGCCGAGAGAAAGGTTAAAGTCGAAAGTGGGGTGAGATATTCAAAGAGCTTGAGGATGAACCCAAACATCGGACGTTCTCCTTGAGTAAGGCTATGGTGCGCGGACGCTATAGTGCGCTTGAGCCGTGATGCGGTGGCGCCATTGTGCTAGGGCTTGGGGGCCCTGTCAATGAGAGGACATTTTAGGGCGGGTGTCTGAGGGGCAGCTTAGTGGGGTTAAATTCGATGGGGACGTTTTTGGTTAATTTTTAGTTAAAGGGGTGTGAAGTGGGTCATAAACCCGGTATTTATCGGGGCCGTCGCAGGTTTTAATGTGGTAAAATTTCAAATTGTCTGTGCCGTTTTTTAAAAGGTGCTTGCCTTGCGCAAAAATCTCCTTATAATGGGCGGCCATGGAGAGCGGGAATAGCTCAGTTGGTAGAGCATAACCTTGCCATGGTTAGGGTCGCGAGTTCGAACCTCGTTTCCCGCTCCAGATTAAATTTTATGCCTTTTCATGCGGGAATAGCTCAGTTGGTAGAGCATAACCTTGCCATGGTTAGGGTCGCGAGTTCGAGCCTCGTTTCCCGCTCCAGATTAAATTTTATGCCTTTTCATGCGGGAATAGCTCAGTTGGTAGAGCATAACCTTGCCA
>CALXOW010000085.1 GCA_944390115.1 uncultured Anaerobiospirillum sp. | reverse complement strand
ATATAATGGCTTATATATCGTATTTAGCTTTAACTGCGTGCCTTTTTGCGTATAACCTTCAGGGAGTTTGAGTGCTTGGTTTCACCCATGAAGAGCTAATTAACAATTACGCTCCTTATATTAAAGAAGCAGCTAAACGCCGAGGAGAAAGTGAAGCAGAGCTGCTTGTGCAACTTAAAAACTACTATGATGGTTTTTGCTTCGATGCCAACGCGCAAGTTAAGCTGTATAGCCCATGGGATATAAACCAGTTTTTTGACTCGATTGCGCCCGATGCAGAACCGGGCCAGATTCCGGAGTTTAAGCCATTTTGGATGGATAGCTCCAATGCAGCCGACGCCTTAAAAGAATTTTTAAGCAAGCGCCAAATTGATTTCAATGAGCTATGCAGTCTTAAATATCACGATATTGAGCTTGACTCTGACGAGCTCACTACGCCTGTTGATTTTGCCCAAGTTAAAATATTACCTTTATTAGCAGAGTCTGGATATTTAACTATCAAAGGCATTGTATCTCAAACCGATGAGTCAGTTCGCTATCGCTGTGGGCTACCTAATACTGCGGTATTAAAGAAATTTGATTATGTACTAAAAACACATATTCAAGATAAAATAAAATTAAAACCAGCCAAAGTTTCAGCGGTCAAGGCTGCGCTGGGGAAAGCTTTAGAGCAGGGCAATATTAGTCAAGTATGCAAGAACCTAAACGAACTACTTTGCGAGCTTCCTTACGATATTTATCTCAATGCTAACGAAGCATTATATCGTACCTTAATTGCCAACTGGATTAGAGATGTTGCATCCAATGTACGTGAAGAAACCTTTAACTACAAAGGCCGCTCGGACATCGAATTAGTTAAAGGCAATAATGCCTACGTCTTTGAGCTTAAACTCATCCATAACATCACGGAAAACGATGCTAAGCGCTCCTATCAAAGCAAATACCGCTTGATTAAGGCGGCGGCCCAGCAAATATCCAACAACGGCTACGCGGTCAATCCGCATACCGATGGACTACCGGTCACCGCAGTGGTGTTGGTTATCTCCAACAAGCGCCGCTGCATTGCTGCGTGGCTCAAGTTTGATGCCCATAGCGCATCATGTGGTCGCCTCAGCACAATTAACCTATTCAACAAATACAACGCAGCCCAAGCCCAAATTAATAGTGCGAATCAGACAGCCAACTCCGTCGTGTGACACGATCTCTGATCGTTACCCTCCAAGCCAACACCGCCGACTGTAAGCTGTGGTCCTGAAGGGCCTCTTATGAAGCCCTAGGTGTGCTTTAAGATTTTACTTCTTGAGGGCCGCCTCAATCTGGTCAACTAAACCGACAATGGCGGTGTATGGCACCTTATTGTTCTCAAGGTGAACCATCACATTGAGATACGGGGTAATCCCCGCAAAGAAGTCCTGATAGCCCGCGCAGAAGTAAGACTGTACCGCGCCTTTCCCCTGGTCAATGCGGTGCTTCACGCAGCCGCCATGACACAGAGGCAAATAAGGACAAGCCTGGCACTGAGCACTCAACTGCTGCTTGCAGGCGGTAAGGTGCTGAGCGTGCAGCGCCGCTAAGCCTGAGTCACGCACAATGCCGTCGTGCTTACACTTTGGCCCCAACTCCAAGATGTTGCCCAGCTTATAGCCCGGATAGACCGTTTGATCACACTCGTAGATATCGCCATTGGCTTCGAGCACGAAGTTATCAGGGCAACGCTCTTCCCACACGCAGGAATGATGGCCTAAGCCCAAGACACAGGCAATGAGTGACTCAAATTGCCGCACCACAATCCGGCCGACGTCGTGCCGCACCCATTGCTTAAAGAGCGGTAGCATAAAGGTGCCGTAGGCATCAGAGGGCAAGGAGAACGGCTTGACCTCATAATTCCCCAGCGCCCGCCCCATCTGCTCCTGCTCAGGCGTGGTCTCAACCACTTCCGAGAACTGCCAATAGCTCGAGCCTAAGCTCTTCAGGAAATGATAGACCTCCAGCGGCTTGGTGTAATTGACCGCGTTGATGCAGGTTAAGGTGTTAAAAGGGATGCCATGGCGCTTGAGCAGCTCAATCCCGGCCATCACCTCGTTAAAACTTCCCGCTCCACGACTATTCTTACGCCAAGCGTCATGCAACTCTTGCGGGCCGTCAATGGACACGCCCAGTAAGACCTGATGCTCCTTAAAGAGCTGGCACCACTCCTCATTAATCAGGGTGCCATTGGTCTGCACCGCATTCTCGACCTTCTTACCACCCGCATACCGTGCTTGCAGCGCAAAGGCCTTGCGGTAGAAGTCAAGTCCCGCCAGCAGCGGCTCACCGCCCTGCCAAGTGAAGTACACGGTGTCTCCTGGACAGGCGGCGATATATGAAGCGATAAAGGCCTCGAGCACCTCATCACTCATGACCTTAGGGCCCGGCGGCAACTGTCCTGAGCTGCCCTTAGGCAGGTAAAAGCAATAATCGCAGTGCAGATTGCAGCGATACGACACAGGCTTAATGGTAAAGTGCATTTCACTCTCCTGACACGAAAACGCCATGGCCGCCGCACTTAAGGCAGTCATGGCGTTGAGCGCACGCAAGCTCGCGTGCAATAGCATGCCACATGGCGTGCCTGCTCACGGCGCGCTAGCATGCAAGCCAAGGGTACGCGCAACTAGTGCGCAGCTAGCGCCAAGCTAGTAAGCGCCTGCACCTTACTGAGCTAAAGCTTTCACGATCTTTTGATACTTCGGCTGGTTGATCTCCATAATTGGTGGCTTGGACTCGCTCAAGCGCTGACGCGCAATCTGCTTTAACTCCTTAACCACCTCAGGCTTGGAGGCCGAGAGTTCGTTCTTGCACATCAGATCATCCAACGCGAAGAGCTGAAGCTTATCGTCCTCAGCGGTGTAGATAAGCTGGTAGTCGTTGGTGCGGACGGTGTAAGTGAACTCACTCAAGTTCTCGGTATTTGGATTGTGAGGGTAGTCGTCCGACTCAAAGCGCACGTACTTGTGGTAATTGTCCCAGAATGGAATGTTGCGCTCATCGAACCAATGCGAGAACGAAGTCAGCCAGACTAAGGAGTCGTGTGGATCGCCCTTATTCTCACCGCTTAAGTACGGCAACAAGGAGACGCCATCTAACTTAGCCTGAAGCTCCTCTGGGATCGGAATACCGGCTGCATCCAAAGCGGTTGGGTAGAAGTCCATCGCCGAGACCAGCTTGTCATAATTACCGGCCTTGAGGTGACCTGGCCACGAGACAAACATTGGGGTGTGGACACCACCTGGGAAGGTCAGGCTCTTGTAGCCATATTGCGCGCCATTGAGCGGCAGAGGACCGTCGATAACGCAGCCATTATCGGCGGTGAAGAAGATCAGGGTGTTGTCAAGCTGACCATTCTTCTCTAATTGCTCCAGCAAGCGCTTGACGCCTTGGTCGACCGAGTAAATCGCTGCATAATAATTATCGGCAGTCTGTGAGCCCGTGTTGAACTTGCTCTGATAGACATCAGGAGCTGGATCGTCATTAGGCAGATGCGGTGCGTTGTAAGCCAGATAGAGCATGAATGGCTGCTCGGTGGCGGCCGCACGGTTGACCACCTTGATTGCCGCATTAGTCAGCTGATCGGAAATATAGCCTTCAGCCTTGATGTGTTCGCGGTTCTCAAACAAGGCTGGCGAATCGTAATAGGCCGTGCCTGCTGGGTGGAATCCGTAGAAGTAAGTGAAACCACGATTTTGTGGTTGACCAGGCTCATCACCATAGGTGACGAAGTTGTCGTGGTAGTCGCGGGTTTGTTGATCCTCAGGTACTGGGATATTGGTGATACGCGACAGGTGCCACTTACCAACGCAAGCGGTGTAGTAGCCGAAGTTCTGGAACAGCTCAGGCAAGAAGACCTCATCAGTTGGGATGCCGTCCTGAGAGTCAGTGTTGCCATAGACGCCATAGCGCGATGGCGAGCGTGCGGTCATAATCGCAGCGCGTGATGGGCCTGACATCGCATGTGCGACATAGCCTTGAGTTAAGCGCACACCGTCGTCCATTAAACTGCGCAGGGTTGGGGTCGAATTACGGGCTGCTTCAATCGCCTTATCAACATCGATCTTGAAGGTCGAGACCTGCTGACGATTTTCCATCGTAGCTGGGTCAAACGAGCTCTCGTCATAAGGCAGCTGACCATAGCCTAAGTCGTCCATCGTCAGCACGATGATATTAGGCTTTTCCTTGGTGGTGTACTCGACCGGGGTGAAGTCAGCAAAGGCAACGTTGGTGGCCGTGGCCTTATCATTGTCACCAGCAAAAGCAGAACCGGAAAATACGGCCAAGGAAGCTAAAGCGGTACCTACCGCTAAGTTTAAAGCATTTTTCTTAAGATGCATGGGCAATCGGCGCCAAAACAAGGATGAGTCTGTATGAGCAGACGTAAGCAGTGAGCGCGGCGCCGCCTCCAAATAAAGTGCGCGACCTACGTCGCACAGCGCAATAGAATGAGCTGCTCGGTGCACAAGGCACAAAGTGCCATGCACGCAACAGCCGCTAACGGGCTAAGCCGTCGCTCTATTATGCCAAAGCCCGCCCATCGTGCCCCACAGTTCCGACAAGTAGCCCGCCGTTATTTGAGCCACTTAACAAAAATAAAATCCGTGCACGCGCACAGGGATCACCTAACTCAGCACGCTAGATGCGCAAGGCGCATGTCCGCCCCCGACTACCCTCAATGCCCGCCACAACTTGAGGTTTGCCGTTACTGGGCATCAGGGATCTGAACTGTGAGGTCAAAGGGAAATTGGTTTTCACGCAGACATTTGCGCACAAAAATATTTATCGCGGTTGACATAGGCATACCCACGTCCTCGCAAAATTCCTTAAATTCTTGCTTTAAATCGCTATCCATTTGGACATTAATAACGACGATCGAGCTTTGTGTATCATCAAGTGCATCAGACAAAAAAGCACGACGGCGCTCTTCTGCTAAATCTTCTTCACTCGGGCGCGCCCAATCATCACCGAAGACATCATCCATCATTTCGGCAAATGAGCTATAGCTCTTACCATAGCTGGGATCAGCTCTCATCCGCTCGACCTCTGCCATAGCTTCAAGCACTTGCGGATCGGTAATCGAACCACCACCGATTGTAAATGGTATTTGATTGGCACTTAGCGTCTTGCAGACAAACGCATTTACCGCAAACTCCAGCGCAACACCTTCTTTGTTACATAAAGTCTCAAAGTGCTGTTTATCCTCAGCAGTTAAATGAATTTCAACCAGGTCATCAGCCACATCAGTACCTCTTAACTCCATACCTGTGTCCTGTCATAAAACGGATAGATTCAGGCAGAGACTGGGGTTAGACAAGAAACTTTCACCCCTACCAAACTATGATATAGCAGATCCATGCTAGCTATTTCACCAAGGTAATCAGACCATCAACTAATTGAAAACCGTTTTTCAGATAGAAGCTTTCCGACGGATAGCCCTTTTCAGTATTGAGCATAATAGCATCCATCTGTTCTGCTTTTATTTCCCTTTCAATCAATTGTAAAAAGTAACTACCGACACCCTTACCTTGCAGCTCGGAACTAACGCAAAACTGGTCGATGTAGTACTCCAGCCCGTTAATCCAAGGCTTTTTCATTGCTTGCGCACTGCCACAGTGAATCCAATAATCTCTATTCTATCTTAGAATGAACAAAGCCACTCGTCTACCGAGATCGCTCGGGCTATGAGTGGCTTTGCGAGAAGGGTGATTGTTGTGACAGGGCGCGGTTTAGGCGTGGTTAAATTCCATGACGCCGACCAACTGATGAGGGACGTATGGCTCCTCCAGGTAAGCGCAGTCCTCAGGGCTTAACTTGACGCCTACGGCGGCAATGGCCTCGCTTAAGTGCTTGCTCTTGGTCGCGCCGACGACTGGGGCGGTGACCTTTTGCAAGAGCCAGCCTAAGGCCACTTGGGTCGTGGTCAGGCCGTACTTCTGGGCCAGTTCGGCGACGCGCGCAATGATCACCGCATCTTGCTGGGCGCTGCGATCGTACTTGGAGTGCAGCACGCTATCGTGCTCGCTTCGCGCGGAGCTTTCGCCTGGCTTCTTAACTAAGCGGCCGCTGGCCAGTGGGCTGTATGGGGTTAAGGCGATACCGGCATCGTGGCAGTATGGCACCATCTCGCGCTCTTCTTCGCGGAAGAGTAAGTTGTAGTGACCTTGCAGCGATACCATCTGCGGGATGCCCATTTCCTTGCACAGCTGATTGACCTTGCACAGCTGCCAAGCGTAGCAATTGGAAAAGCCCAGATAGCGCACCTTGCCCTCTTTGACTGCCTGCCCCATGCCTTGCAAGATCTCCTCAATCGGCGTGTGGTAATCCCACATATGGCAGATGTAAAGGTCGATGTAGTCCATGCCCAGATCTTTCAGGCTCTTATCAACATGGTGCATCACGTGCTGAGCGCCGGTCACGCCTTGTTCAATTTCGGCAGGCGTGCGTGGTAAAAACTTGGTGGCCATGACCACTTGATCGCGTTGCGCAAAATCCTTTAAGGCTCGGCCTACGATCTGCTCGCTTAAGCCTGAACCGTAAGCAAAGGCGCTATCAAAGAAGTTGATCCCGGCGTCTAAAGCCTGCTTGATGATGGCGCGCGAATCCTCTTCGTTCAAAGTCCAGGCGGCGCGCTCCTCACCTTGCTTTTGCCCAAAGCTCATGCAGCCTAAGCACAGACGCGACACCTTGAGCTCAGACTTACCCAACTGAGTGTATTCCATAAATTCCTCCTACCTTAAGACTGCGCTCATCATAACCCAGCACGCTAAGCTTGCTGGGAGCGCGATAACCTCAGGCAATCAATTGAGAGCCACAGGCAAGCAAGTGAGCAAAAAGAAGCCACCTGAAGCTGAGCCCCAAGTGGCTTTTGGTTAATTAGCGTTAATTTACGTTGGTTAGCGCTGGCCGCGTAAGGCCGCGATGCGCTTCTCAAGTGGTGGGTGGCTCATGAAGAGCTCCGAGAAAGAGGTGCCACCGTTGATGCAGAAAGCGCTGAACTGGCCTTCCTTCTGCACCGAAATTGAGGACAGACTCTGGAGCTTTTGCAGCGCCATAATCATACGCTCGGTGCCCTCAAGCTGCGCAGAACCGGCATCAGCTCGGTACTCACGGTAGCGCGAGAACCACATCGAAATCAGGGTCGCACCGATACCAAAGAGCATTTGGAACAGCGACTGTACCAGATAGAACACAAAGAAGTTACCGCCAGAGCTGCCTTCCTCATCGTTGGAGCGGCTCATGAAGCCCGAAACGGCTTGCGCTGCGATATAGGAGAAGAAGTACACAAAGGTGTTGAGCACACCTTGCAGCAAGGTCATGGTAACCATATCGCCGTTAGCCACGTGGCTAATCTCGTGGCCTAACACGCCGCGTACTTCATCAGCGGTCATATTGTTGAGCAGGCCGGTCGATACCGCCACTAAGGCATTGTCCTTCGAGGCACCGGTAGCAAAGGCGTTCGGGTCAGCCGAATAGTAAATACCGACCTCCGGCATGCCGATACCGGCGCGCTGCGCCATCTGCGCTACTTCACGTAGTAAAAAGGCCTCAGCATCATTGCGCGGCTGAGTAATAACCTCAACCCCGTAGGCTGATTTGACCATCGACTTCGACATAAAGAGCGAAATCATGGAACCGACGCAGCCGAAGATGGCGCACATGACGAACAGGCCGCCGTAGGCACCTGGAGTAATCCTAATACCAAGCAGTGCCATGATGATGGAACCAACGATACCGACCACCACCAAAACAGCCACTTGCATCAAAATAAAGAGCAAGACGCGCATACGAACCTCAATTTTCAGTTGGCCGCACCAGCTGCAGCTTTACTTATAGTTTAGCGAAAATAGCTTAGCGCAAACCTAGCCGCCTCAACAAATAGCGCAGGCCGCACTCTTTTTTTCTGCGTGCTTGGGGGCTGCTGTGCCCGCGTGGCCCGCTTTGGCCACTTGGGGGCGCCATTGGGGGGGCGCTGTGACGATGTAAACTCATCCTCGGAAATAATGATGTAAGATAATACTCCAAAATTTCGAGTAATGAGCTGAGCTATGC
>CALXOW010000084.1 GCA_944390115.1 uncultured Anaerobiospirillum sp. | reverse complement strand
GTAACAAAAGCCCAGCGCACGTCAAACGCGGGCTGGGCTCTTATTTCATATCTTCCTGAGTTTTGTAAAAACTCAGGTTTAAAGCAGGGTGGGCTGTAACTACTCCCAGCCGCTGCCCTCGTCTGATTCAGCCGAGCCCGAATTGAGCTTCATAGCATTCCATACGCGATTGTGCACGTTGGTTTGCTCGGCCGTAGGCGACTTCGGGAAGTAAGCGGTCTTGAGCATCTCTGGGGTGAGATTGACGCTGGTGTTGGCCTTTAAGGCTGGATCAATGCGCTCGATCGCAGGCTTAACTGGGAGGATGTAGCGCGTCTCCTTGGAGATCGTGGCGGCGACATCAGGCTCTATTAAGTAGTTAATCCACTTGTGGGCGTTGGCGACGTTTTTGACGTCCTGAGGGATAATCCAGCAATCAAACCACAGCAGTGAGCCTTCCTTCGGGAATACGTACTCAATATCGTAAGGACGATTAGCGGCGGCGGCGCGATCCTTAGCTTGGAGGATATCGCCCGAGTAGCCGATCGCAACGCAGATATCGCCCGAGGCTAAGTCGTTGATGTAACGGCTCGAGTGGAAGTAGGAGACGTTCTTGGCCAGCTGATTTAACACCTCTTGGGCCTCAGCGTAATCGCTGCGCTTGCCGCTTTGCGGATCCTTGCCTAAGTAGTGTTGAACGGTCGAGATCACTTCAATTGGCGAATCTAAGACCGCAATGCCGCATTGCTTGAGCTTCTTAGCATTCTCAGGCTTAAATAACAGATCCCAGCTGTCGACCTTGAAATCAGGGCCAAAGATTTCCTTGATCTTCTCGGTGTTGTAACCGATACCGACCGAAATCTCGGTGTAAGGGATAGCGTACTGATTGCCCTCGTCTAAGGTGCCTAACAGGGCCATACGCTCAGGATCGAGCGTGTCATAGTTAGGCAATTGAGTCTTGTCTAACTTAGCTAAGGCGCCGGCTTGAGCTAAGCGCGGCACATAGTACGAGGTCATCATGATGGCATCAAAGCCAGTCGAACCTGATAACAGGCGGGCTTCAACCATCTCGTTGGAGTCAAAGAGGACGTAGTTGATATCAACTCCCGTGTCTCTTTTGAAGTTATCGACCGTATCGGCGGCGATATAGTCACTCCAGTTCCAGACGTTGACCTTATTGTCATCGGCGGCAGTAGCCGTGAAACTAACGGAGGCTAAAGCCGCAACGCCTAAGGCTTGCAGTGAGCGCTTGAAACTAACGTGGTTGGTGCGACGCATTGTCGGAACCCTCATGGTAAGTCCTGGGGCCTGATCCCTAAATTACGGGAGCTTGCCCTGAAACTGCGGGGATTTGCCCCAAATGCGGGGAGCTTACCCCTAAACTGATAGCGCGGTGACGCAGCCGCGCATCGATTTACGCCTTCAATCTAGGGTTCACCTTCATTGTTGGTTACACCTTCAATCTTGGTTCCACCTCAGGCGTGGCGCTATTTTATCAGGAATTGAGGAATTGATTGGGTTTAAGCGCGCTCAAGAAATCGTGCGCTCTAATGGTGCGCAGTAAGGGAATGGGAATGGGGCATGGAGTGAGCCTTGCCTCATTAAGCGGTGCCGTAGCAAGTCTGCTTTAGGCCTAACGCTGCCGAGGATTGGCGTTGCTGAAGGCTCAGGGCTGGCGTCACTGCGGATAGACGTTGCTGAGGCTTACGGTGGGCGCTGCTAAGGAAAGGCGCCACTTAGGCTGTTTGCCGTTTATGCTAGGCGCCGCTGAGGATAGGCGTCGCGCTGAAGCTTGGTCAGAGTTAGCGCTTAGGCGTTGGCAAAGCCTAGCAGCTCGTCTGGTAACTCCTGCGAGATGATTTCGCCGATGATGTTCTTGAAGACCTCGACCAACTCTGGGTTAAAGACACCGCATTGGTTGGTGCAGATCATGTCCAAGGCGACATCGTGGCTAAAGGCCTTCTTGTAGCAGCGCTCTTGGGTCAGGGCATCGTAGACGTCGGCGATACCTACGACCTGGGCCCAGATCGAAAGCTCTTCGCCCTTTAAGCCCTCAGGATAGCCGCGACCATCGTAGCGCTCGTGGTGGTGCAGGCAGATATCGTGGGCGTACTTTAAGATCTGCGAGCTTTCAATGCCAATGCGCTCGATGAGCTCAGCACCACGTACCGTGTGGGTCTTGATAATCTCAAACTCTTCCTTGGTCAGACGTCCTGGCTTGTTTAAGATGGCATCAGGGATGGCAATCTTGCCGATGTCGTGCAGGATCGAGGCGTAAGCGATATTATCGATATCCTCATTGGTGAGCTGAGCGCACTCGTGGTATTTGAGCTCACGCAGCTTGTGCAAGAGGCGATAGGTGATATTGCGAATCGACAGGACGTGCTTGCCGGTCTCACCCGAGCGGAACTCAATGGAGAGGGCGAGCACCGAGATCACTTTGACGTTGATGTCGGCAAATTCGCGGTTCTTGCGCGCAAGCTCACGCTCTTGGAGCAGGTTCTTGTATTCCAGCGAGCGATGAATCTTGTAGAGCTCAATTTGAGTGCTGACGCGCTTGGCCAGGAACATCGGATTGAACGGCTTCTCAATGATGTCAGCAATCTGATAATCGAAGGCCTCGAGCTGTTGGTCCTTGTCCTCGGCAGTGATGAGGAAAATCGGCACGTTCTTTAACAGATTGTTCTCGCGGATGCGCTCCAAATAACCATAGCCATTCATGATCGGCATGGTGATGTCGAGCAAAACCGCTACAATCTCGTCGGCATGTTCTTGGCTGTAGTTAAACGCATCAAGACCATTGCCAAATTGCACGGTCTTGTAATCTTTCTGAAAAATGCAATCGAGAATCTCTCGATTCATTTCGATGTCATCCACGATAAGAATAGTATCCTTCTGATCTTGAATGTCCATCACTCCTCCAAATGGATCAGAACCATTTTGCGCTAACTAACCGCTGCCCCCTATAACTGGCGCTGCCTGAGATTTACCGCATTGATGTTTGTGTCTAACCGCCGCCCCTTGAGACCCATTAGCTGTCTCTTAAGGCGAATGTGGCCTAAGCCAAAAAATATCAATTATGCCAAAAAGCAAAGGGGCTTGGCAAGATTATTTTCGCCCCGCCTAGCGGCAGAAGCATTGCCTCACCCTGCGGCAAAGTTCTTAGAGCATCGCTCATTTGGCACTATATCGCGCAAAACTCCTTGTTTTGCCTCCGTCAAAATTGCAGTGCCTTAAGCTCGAGCAATGGTTAGCACGCTGAAGTTGGGACGTAAGCTGGGGCCTACGCCGCTCAGAAAGGTTGGTCCGCGCTGCTTGGTCACTGCACCTAAACAGCCATACCATCAAGTATCAGCCTCAGCTCTCAGCAAGAAATGCCAAGCTCCTAGGTCAATACTTTTCAACTAGGACTTTCAGCTTCGGGGCTTACACCCTGACGCTACCATAGCATCAAGTATCTAGCGCTTTAGGGTTAAAGTAAAGGGCAATTTGTCATTTTTCCGCATTTTTTTGTGCTCGGGCACACACTGACAGATGTCAGGGCGGCCAATCAAAGTAAAAGCGAGGCGCGCCCGCACGCAAGTCTTCAGAAGCGCTGATTTTGCTTCCGGACAGCGCAGAGAGCGCTTCCGGACTGTGCTGATGGCTGCTAGGCCAGGCTTACTTGCGTTTTCTTGCGCTCCAAGACGAACAGACCAGCCTAAGCTGGTCTGGGACTTGTGAAAAGGGGCTGGGTTAGTCCAGCTGGCTTAAGGCTGCGCGCGTGGCCTGCATCTTAGGGGCAACTGCGGCACACAGTTCATAGGCCTTAGCCTCGTCGCCTTGGCGTACAGCTTGGACTATATCGTTGAAGTCATTGAATAAGGCGGTCAGGCCCAGATTACCGGCTACGCCCTTTAAGGTATGGGCATTAGTCTCGATCCCCTTTAAGTCATGGGCCGCGATACTCTCTTGGAGTGCTGCGTAAGTCGGCTCATCGACAAAGCGCTTTAAGTACTTGACATACATCGGCTCGAAGTTAGAGAAGCGAGCCAGCGATTCAGTAATATTGATATCGATTACAGCAGGTAAGTCTTGAAGTTTCATCTAAAAATAAATCCTTGCCTTGACCCTGGCGCGAGTAGCTCAAGCTCTAAGCAGTGCTTAGAGCTGGTAGCGGCGCCAAGCCGAATATCATATCCCAAAAAAATTGCTAAATGCTCATCTACTTGGAATTTCGCAGCTCACTTGCGACCCGATCAAGCTCCGAGCGCACACTAATAGTGCTGCGTTTTGGGCGCTTGGCAAAATAGCCCCCCAATTTATTGGCTTTAGCGCGTTGCTCGGTGCTATCAGAGAGCTCCTTACGTAAGGCCGAAGAGGTCGCGGTTGTCATTGGGGTTGGCTTTGATGCGGCTTGAGCGCCAGCGGTGCTGACCTCATCAGCATCGACGCTGATTTCAGCGGCATCATGCAGTTCAAGATTGAGCTTCTGCTTCTCAGGCGCGACTGTAAGGTCGAGATCTGTAGGCGTGCCCGTGGCGGCAGGGGCCTCCGGCGCGGCCGCTAAAGGCGGCTGGGCCTCAGTTGGTAATTCTGGTGACGGTGCTGCAGTGGCTGCACTTGGTGCCGCTTCCTCACTAATAGCCACCTCTGCTGTATCAGCTGGGAAGGTCAGCTCAGTTGGGACCTCAGCTGCTGCATCAGGGACTGGAGCGGCCACCGCTGTTGGCTCAGTTACCTCAGGCGCTGTTACCTCAGGATTAGCAGGCTCAAGCTTGGTCGGCTCAGGCTTAGTCGGTTCAAGCGCGCTAGGCTCTGGTTTAGCGGACTCAAGTTTGGTTGGCTCAGGCTTGGTGGTTTCAAGCTCGGTTGCCACTGCTGTCTCGCTCTCAGGGGCAGACTGAGCTTCGGCTTGCGCAGTGTCCTGTGGCTCGTTGTCTTGAGGTGCTGGGGCTTGTTGGACCGGGGCACTTGGGGCGTTGTGCTGGCGGTGCTCCTGGAACTCCTTTAAGTCGGCACGGTTGGAGATGACCTTAGCTAAGACATGCTCTAAAACGGTGAAATCAAGCGGCTTGGACACGTGAGCGTTCATGCCGGCGTTTTGAGTTGCGGCAATATCCTCAGAGAAGGCATTGGCGGTGCAGGCAATGATTGGAATGGTCTTGGCGTCGGCGCGGCCGCTGGCGCGAATGGTCGAAGAGGCCTCGCAGCCATCCATCTTCGGCATCCGCATATCCATCAAGATCGCGTCGAAGGTGTACTCTGGGTTCAAGGTGAAGATATCCACCGCCTGCATACCATCCCAAGCGCAGGTCAGTTTGACGCCCTTCATGCCTAAGATGTCGCAGGCAATCTCCATATTGAGCTGATTGTCTTCAACAATGAGCAGATTGAGCCCCTCCATGGTGAAGTGCTCCATGAACTCTTGGGCCAAATCTTTACTCTTAGGCTTCTTGTCCTCGCTCTCAGCGGCTGGGGCGGGCGCTGTCGTAGTAGGGGGTGGGGTCGCTGGCGTCTCCTCGTTTTCGTTAAAGAGCGCGCTGTCGTCGCCCCGACGTTCTTGCAGCTGCTGTTGTACCTCTTGGGCGGTCTCTTCGTCGGCAAGACGCAGTGGCAGATTGATGGTGAAGGTGGTGCCCACGTTGATTGCGGACTTGACCTTGATATCACCGCCCATGATGTTGACCACATTCTTGACGATCGACATACCAAGGCCGGTGCCCTGCACTGAAGTTAAGCGCTGCTCACGGACGTATGGGTTAAAGAGCTTCTTTAAGAACTCCTTGTCCATACCAATACCGGTATCAGAGACCTCAATCATAAAGCTTGGCTTGTGCAGGTGCCTCATCTCACGAATGTGGACATTGACCACACAGCCGGGGTGCGAGTACTTAAGCGAGTTGGAGACCAAGTTATTGAGGATCTGACGAATCTTGGCCGCGTCGCCAATCACCACCTGATGGGTGACATCAAAGTAGAGGTTGACCTTCTTGCCTTGCTGCTGGGCGTTGACCTTGAAGACGTCGATATTCTCCTTGACCTCGTGAATGATATTAAACGGGGCTAAGGTCAGCTTGCTCTCCATCTGCGGGCGCGCTACTTCCAAAATATCGTCGACCAGCGCTAGGAGCTGGTGGCTCGCGGTAGTCATCTTCTTGAAGACATCCGGCAAGAGGTCGATATCCGAGCGCTTTAAGTGGTTCATGCCGATTTGGCACAGACCAATAATGCCGTTTAATGGGGTGCGCATGTCGTGGGACATGTTGGCAAAGAAGACGTTCTTTGATTCTTCGTTCTTCTTAGCTGACTCCAGGGCATCGGTTAAGAGCTGGTGCTCTTCGAGCTCCGTGATCTTCTCCTCATCGATCAGCTTAAAGCAGATAATGGACTCGTCTAAGTCGAGGCTTTCATCAAAGAGGATACGGGCGTTGAACCAGCGGTAGCGGTTCTCGTTATTGAGCTTGAGCTGGTAGTCGTGACCAAAATCGCGGATCGAGAGGCTGGCTAAGTTGCGCAGGTGGTTGAGCGAGAAGTTCTTGTAGAAATTGTTCCAGCTCTCAGGCAGGACAAAGTCCGAAAAGACCGAAATGAGGTCATCAAAGCTGTTACGTGACGCCAGGCGCAGACGCATCATGTCGGGCGCTTTTAGGGTAGTAAAGGTGCCCATCTTGAAGTTGACGCGTAAGATGATCTGATAGGAATTACCCAGTACCTTTAAGGCCTCATTGGTGGTCTCAATCTGCGAGGATAAGTGGTACTCACGCCAGACCATCCACACTTCAATAATGATGAAGCTAACTACCATGAGCAAGAAGAGATTGGAGATCATGTGGTAGTTAAAGAGGACGTCCGAGTACAGGGTAGTCGCGATCGTGTACCAGCCGGTGCTTGGGTTGTAGGTGGTGAAGATATTGCGCTTCTCGCCAATGAGGTCGGTGATAAGCTCTAACGGCTCATCGTTGTAGCTGCGATTGAGCACTAACTTGTCAAAGAAGGTGTTGACGTGGCGCTGGATCTGGGCGTAATTGGCGTTAAATGGGGTGTAGTACAAGATCACCGTGCCCTTAGCGTCCACTAGGTAAAAGCAGTAATTGTCCGGCACTAAGGAAGCAAAGGTCGAGCTTTGCGAGGCGCTCTCTAGATAGAGGTCAATCGCGATCACGTCATCGGTGTCGCCGATCCGCGCTGAGACCGTGGTAATCACGGTGTTGGTGAAGATATCGGTGTACGGGTCTAAGATCACGGCACGGCCGCGATCGGCGGTCATAGCGGCCTTGTACCAAGGACGAGCCTCGGTGACTAAGAAGGCATCGCCATCCCAGTAGGTAGGCGAAACGATATGGCCATTGATCGACGCGTAGATATCAACGCGTATATCAGTTTGCTTCTTGCGTAGCTCTTCTTCGGTCTGCTTCATCCACAGATCAAAGGCGACTGCACCGCCATCGGGATCATTGGCGTGATCTTTTAAGAAGACATCGGCATAGTGGGCTAAGAGCTCGACAAACTGACATTGCTTTTGGAACTCGAACTGTAAGGACGAGTCCAGGCGCTGGGCGACCTCATGGCCTAAGGCATTGGAGTTAGACAGGATGTTCTCGCGCATCAAATAGAGCGAGGCGACCGAGAACACCGAGAAAATCATGAACAGGATGGTGCCGTAGGAAAAGATGAGCTTCTTAGCTTTGCGCGTGCGCGAGCGCATTCTGGTAATCGCAGAGCTTTTGGCCGAAGTCTTAAACATGCAAAACCTTTCCTACCCCATCGGGTGATCCGTATTTAGGCTAAGCTCCGGGTAGTTGCTGCCGGATACCTAACCTTTAGCACTAGGCTAAAACCTTGGCACGAGGCTCAAAATTTAGCACTAGGCTCAAGCATCGGTTCAAAGTGTCACCACTTCAAACCAGCAACTCAAAACAAAGCTGTGTTCGGTCTTGCCAATCAGGCCATGACATTGCAAAACTGTGCAAAATAGTGCAAAGCACTGCAAAACGGCCCATATCACCGGTACCTAGGCACAACTTTAGGGCATAATATCAGGCTTTATTTAGCAAAGCGCATTTTTATCAGCAATGTGTTAACTGATCCCCATTTTGTGCGCTCATTCTGTGACCCAAGCCACCAAAGTGGCAAACGCTGGCATTAAGCACGAGTCCCAGGCCAAGCGCGGGGGCGCTGAGCCGAAGCGACCAATGCCGGTAGAGCCGACCAATGCCGGTAGAGCCAGTGAAGCTGTGAGCGCTGTTTGTGTCAGTTAGCACGCTGCTATAGATGCAACTTTCAGTAGGCCAAACCCGGTGAGATTATAGCACCGCGCACAGAGCCTTATGCAGGACGCTGTTACATTATGGGGCGTGGCTTTGGTTTTGCTACCATCACAGCATTTTGTTGCTCAAGCTTTGCACTAAGGTGGTGAGCCTCTTTTTCTGATCGACTTAACGCCCTGGGCCTTGCGCTGTCGCTTTTAGCCCGTCTTTTCCCTAAAATGGAGAAGCTAACCCCAAGTTGCGGGGGCATAGGGAGGGAGCGTCAACTACCCCGGTCTTACGACCGGGGCTTGAGCAATCGAGCCCAAGTTGACTAGCCTCAGTCCACCTATGGTGGACTACGTTGGTTGGGAATATATAGGCACCGCAGGATGTTAATCCTAGT
>CALXOW010000083.1 GCA_944390115.1 uncultured Anaerobiospirillum sp. | reverse complement strand
GCATAGCTCAGCTCATTACTCGAAATTTTGGAGTATTATCTTACCTCATTATTTCCGAGGATGAGTTTACATCGTCATAGTAAGACGTCCAAGGACAACTACATCAATTGGCTCAAGACCTTGATTTGGCAAGGCATGGCAGAGCAAGTTCTCACGCATCTTAGGGAGCGGATCTGTTGGATTTGGCAGTTGCGTTTTTCCGAATCCTGCTCACTTAAACCTGAGCACAAGCAGTTGCGGGATGCCATGTTAGCCACCCTTAATCTTCCTCCCATCAAGGATGAAGCTGCACTGGATCGTGCCGTTGACTACCTTGAAGGTAAGCTTCCTTTAATACCTAACTACCTCGCTCGTAAGAAAGCCAATCTTAAGATATCAAGTAACGGCGCTGAGAGTGCTAATGAGATGATGGTATCAGATCGGCAAAAGAACAGGCGAGCTTGCTGGTCCTTTAAAGGCAGCATTGCCCATGCGTATCACGCAATGTTAAGGCGCAATAAGGGCTTGGTAGATTGGTTCGTCTACGGGACTATTAGTCTAATAATGCCATCATTGCGCGTTCGTAATTTATCTTAGAAGATGGGGAAATACGAATAGCATTCACCAGTCTTGTACAGTCCGGTGCTTTTTCCTGCATCCAAGCACCAAGCAGCATGAGATAGCCAAAGCATTGGGCTGCGATGGCTTATTTATGCGAAAATTCAAGTACTGATTCCAAGCGAGCTGGCAAAATATGGGGATATATCACGCGTATAACATTACGGGAGTTTGAGTTTACAACAGCTCCCTGCCATAACTCACCCCAATTGCGCTGCAGCTCGCGCTAATTCATGAGCTCCATGCTCGCTCTTCGCTTAACGAAGGTGAGCCTGGGGGCTTTGCGTTTAGGGAGCAAGCACTACCCTAGATCAAAGTCGATATCGTGCCAAAGTGCGCAGCGTTGGCCCAAAGAGAAAGGCAATTTTTTTTTTGAGGCCACTCGTGCAAATTTAGATGCGCTCGGTTATGATGGGCGCCGCTCATAAGAGGACTTGGCCGCGCAATGGTCTAGAAGGCTTAACGCAAGTCCCGCGCACAAAGCGCCAGCATGATGGCTGAGGCCATCCTCTCCAACCGCTCTTTGATCTGTCTGCTGCGTCCCGCAGCTTTTTCTGCCCGCCCACGCACTGATGAGCTCCCCAGTCTCAGCTCACGGTTTGTGTCCTAGGCAGCCACCATTGAACCAATAAGGCAAGCTTGCCGCGCCCGCCATGCAATTCCTCTCTTCTTGACCGGGCGTATTGGGTTGTTGAGGTTTGACGATGGGAAAATCCAAATTTGATCCTATCCCAGGTGAAATTGTCCCGAGCTGGTCGGTCGATCTGCGCCGTACCTTTAAGCTCTTCTTACCGATTTTCTTAGGCTCGATTGCTACCACCGCCATGGGCGTGGTCGATACCGTAATGGCGGGCATGGCCGGTACCGTGCAGCTCTCGGGCGTCGCGATCGGTGCCTCCTTGTACTGGCCGTGCGTCCTCTTTGTCATGGGCATGACCTTAGCGATTCAGCCGACGGTGGCGCAACTGCGCGGCGCGGGGCGCACCGAAGAGATTGCAGCGAAGATCCACTTGATCTCTGTGATCACGCTGATCACCTCGGTGATTGTGGGTATCATCATGTGCTTTCTGCCTTTGTGCTATAAGCTTATGGATGATATCGACCAAGAAATGGTGCGGGTGGCCCAGCTCTACCTCTATGCGGTGGCAGCAGGTATGCCGGCTATTGCCTTGTTCAATATCTTGCGTGGCTATTGGGAAGGCTTAGGCAATACCGTACCGACTTCGGTCTTTGGCTTTATCGCGCTGTTCTTGAACATCCCGCTCAACTGGATCTTCATCTTCGGCCACTTTGGCATGCCAGCCTTAGGCGGTGTGGGCTGTGGTGTTGCCACTTCCATCACCATGTACATCTGCGCCATCTTGATGCTGATCTATGTGCTAAAGAGCAAGACCTACGCAAAGTACCGCATCTACCAGCACTGGTTTGCTCTACACTGGCCGGAGGTCAAGCAGTTCTTACAATTTGCCCTGCCGCTGGCGTTAAGCACCACCATTGAGGTGACCTGCTTCTCCTTAGTAGCGGTGCTGTTAAGCCCATTTGGTCCAGTCACGGTCGCCGCGCACTCGGTCGCCATGAACGTCTCGGGCGTCATTTTCATGATTCCGCTGGCCATTGCTTCGGCAGCCACCATTCGCGTGGGCGAGGCCTTAGGCGCGGGCCATTGGAATCGTGCTTTTCGCTCGAGCATGGGTGCTTACGGTCTGGCCTTTTTCTTCTACCTGTTCTCGGTTTTGACCATTATTTTCTTTCACCAAGAGATCATCGAGCTTTACAGTTCCGATCCTGAGGTAATCGTCTTGGCCTCGCTGCTCTTGATGTTCTGCGCAGTCTATCAGTTCCCAGATAGCATGCAGGTGGTCTCGATCGGCATTTTGCGTGGTTTCAAGGACAGCAAGACCATTTTTGCGATCACAGTGGTGAGCTACTGGGTGATCGGTATGCCAATCGGCTACACCTTAGCCTACGGCTACTTAACCGGTGAGAAGATGGCAGCGCAAGGCTTCTGGATTGGCTTTATTTGCTCGCTGAGTTGCGCCTTCCTCCTTTATGTCGTGCGCATCATCTACATCTACCGCCGCCGCAAGCTGCCAAAGACCTTCCACATCATGCACTCCGAGGGAGTTCCGCTCTAACAGCGAGCCTAGGGCACTGCTCTCAGCGCTGCCACAACGCGCCGTTCTACGGCGCGCTTGCTGGCTGCACTTTACAGCACGCGCTGAAAAGCGCTCCTAACAACAAGCCCCAGAGCCGTCATCTTGATCCGATGGCGACGCTGGGGCTTTTCGTGTATTGGAGGCTGCTCCTCCACTGAAAAGCGCCTGGCCTAGAGGGCTACTCTTAAGGCGGGCGCTTTCCTCAAATTGAATTGTGCTGCGACTATTTGAGGCAGTTGCGGTAGATCTGCTTGATATCCTCAACATCTAATGGGCGTGGGCACAGATGGAAGGCGCCGTTGAAATCAAAGGCGTGCTGTGCCATCTCGTCGATGTGCTCCTCGCCGATACCTAAGGCCTTTAAGCTGTTTGGCAGGTTGATCGAGGTAAAGAACTCCTCGGTCTTATCGATCGCCTTTTTGGCCATGGCCATGCGGTCAGACTCTTCAGGCAGATCGAAGACGGCCTTGCCGTAATGGCAGTAACGCTCGACCGTATCCTCATTTAAACTGTAGCGCATCAGCTCTGGGGTTAAGATAGCCAGGCCGACACCGTGGGTGATGTCATAGAAGGCCGAGAGCTCGTGCTCCATGGCATGGCATGGCCAAGGACGAACGCCGTTGCCTAAGCTGCAGAAACCGTTGCAAGCTAAGGACGAGGCCCACATCATCTGAGCGCGGGCGTCGTAGTCCTTAGGATCCTTGAGCAGGCGTGGGGCGCACTCGATAATGGTACGCAGTACAGTCTCGCACATGCCATCGCTGATGAGATTGCTCTCGATACACATATACTGCTCGTAGATGTGGCTCATGATATCGGCCGCACCAGCGGAGATTTGGTTGGCAGGAACCGAGTAGGTGTACTCAGGATCTAAGATCGAAACCTTTGGATAGACAAATGGGCTTAAGAAACCAATCTTTTCCTTGGTCTCTAAATTGGAGATCACCGAAGCCGAGTCAAACTCAGAGCCGGTAGCCGCTAAGGTCAGCACGGTAATCAGTGGCAGCGCCTTGGTAATCTTGCTTGGAGCAAGCACTAAATCCCAAGCATCGCCCTCGTATAAGGCACCAGCGCAGATAGCCTTAGCGCAGTCTAAGACCGAGCCACCGCCTACGGCTAAGACGACCTCAACCCCTTCCTTTTTGCAGATCTCCACGCCCTGACGCACCGAAGTGATACGTGGATTTGGCTCAACGCCGCCGCACTCAAAAATGGTGCAATCAGCAAGCTGACCCTTAACTTGGTCATACAGGCCCGAACGCTTGATCGAGCTGCCGCCATAGACTAAGAGCACCTTGGTGCCCACAGCGGTAACTTCGTTGTGGAGCTCTTTGAGAACGCCCTTGCCAAAATGAACCTTGGTCGGAGTGCAAAAAGTGAAATTGTTGACCATCTTTACGTCCTTGCAATCAGTTGATAGCGGCCTAAAAACCGCAACTTTCACACTTTAGCACAAGGCCTGGCTCAAAGCTTGGGCCGAGCTCACATTTGCCTGCCCTATTTTGAGGCATAAGCCCCACCACGGCCCAGCTAGCCTAATTTGGGCCTTAGATGGTAAGCTTAGGGACTACTTTGAGCCCGAGCTTAAGTACTAGCTTGAGCCCCAGCTCAAGTTCCACTGCTCACAACGAGCGCAAATTTATTAAACATGGAGACAGTGCTCTGAGGCTTCCATCACGGGCCGCCAAGGCACAGAACAAACTTTCTTAGTTTGTTCTGCTTGGGGCATGGTGGCTGCGTAGGTGTACTGTTAGATGGATGACTGAACAAAATCAACCCCACCTCGACCCCGATACCCGAGCGCGCACTACGCTTGCTCAACTGCCTAAAAAGCGGCGTCTATTCACGATCGGATTTTACGGTCTGTGTCTGATTTTGGGTGTGGTCTTTGGCTTGCTCAATAACGCCAGCGTCAATGCGCTCATGGACTTTATTGCCACGATCTTCACCCGTCTCTTCTCCTTTATTGCGGTGCCGATCATCGCCTTAGCCTTGATTTCTACCTTAGCTAAGTTAGGCAAGGACTCAAGCTCCGGCAAGCTCTTTGTCCGCACCATTATCTACACTTTATCGACCACGATTGCCGCTGCCGCGATTGGTGCAGTTCTCTTCTGGGTGATTGCTCCGGCCAACGTCCCATCCGAGCTCTTAGGTGGAGTTGAGGTGACCGCGACGCAGCAGTCGACTTCCTACTTTGACCACATCTTAGCGGTAGTACCAAACAACATCTTGCAGCCTTTTGTCTCGGGCAATGTGCTCTCAGTGCTCTTGATCTCAGCTGCTGTTGGTATTGCCCTGGCACTCATGCCCAAAAACGAGCGTCGTGAGGCCGTGCTCAACACTATCTTGGGCCTGCAAGACGTGCTCTTTGTCATGATCCGCTGGATTTTAGCGATCTTACCAATCGGCATTATGGGCTTTACCGCCAAGCTGGTCACCGAGCTGGGCCACGGCATTATCTTAGGTTCGATTGCAACCTACTTCGTAGTGGTCTTAGCCTCGAACTTCATTCAAATGCTGATCGTGCTCCCAGGCTTCTTAGTAAGTCGCGGCTTAAACCCACTGCGGGTGGCCAAAGGCATGTTCCCAGCCTTAGTCGTCGCCTTCTTCTCGAAGTCGTCGGCTGGTACCTTGCCGGTCACCATGGCCTCGGCCGAGGACAACTGCAAGGTTAACCCAAAGGTTTCGCGCTTCGTGCTGCCGATCTGCACCACCATCAATATGAATGGCTGCGCCGCCTTCATTCTCATCACTTCCCTGTATCTGATGCAGAATGCCGGTATTGAGATCACCTTAGGCACCACTATCGCCTGGATCTTGATTGCTACTATTGCCGCGATCGGCAATGCTGGCGTTCCAATGGGCTGCTACTTCCTGACCTTGTCCTTAATGAGCTCGATGCACGTCCCAGTACTGCTCATGGGCATCATCTTACCGGTCTATGCCATCATCGACATGATCGAGACCTGCGAGAACGTTTGGTCGGATGCGTCGGTGGCCAACATGGTCAACCAAGACCTCAAGGATGACCTTGATGCTTTAGACGCTAAGCAGGCCGTCCAAGCTTAACGGGTTGGCCGTCCACGCTGAGTGGATTAGCCTAAGCAAAAAGAAGTAATTATGGCCAACAAGGGCAGCTTGCTCAGCAAGCTGCCCTTGTTGTCTGCGCCCGCTCCGCTATAATGGCACCGCTCCTAAAGGGGCTCAAGCGTTTTTTCTTGGTTGAGGGTGAGGTAAGCATGCGGCACGAGTCAGCGCGTCATCAAGTCTATGTGGCCCGCATTGGCTATTTTCTGTGCGGCTATGCCGTCGCCTGCTGGGCGCCTTTGATCCCAATTGTACAGAGCAGCTTACAGCTGAGCACCGAGGCCATCAGCGTCCTGGTCTTAAGCTTTGGCATTGGCTCAGTGAGCGGTATGCTGCTCACCAACTTAGTGCTGACCCGCATCAGCTTTAAGCTCACCTACGCAATTAGCTGCGCCACCACGGCACTGGCAATCAGCCTGGTCGCGCTCACCCCCGGCTACTTTGTCATTATGGGCGCGGTCATTCTCTTTGGCGTGTCGATCGGCGCCTTAGAGGTCGCGATCAACGTCTTTGCCGCCTATATTGAGCGTCGTTACCGCCTGATGATGATGTCGGTGCTCTTTGCCTATTACTCGATGGGCGAGGTCGGCGGCGCGGTGCTGATGATTGTGCTCCTAACCTTAGACGTGAGTCCGGCAGTCTCCATTGTCACTTCAATGGGCATCCTCTACCTTTGGTCAGCTCTCTATATTCCGCGCATTATCGCGATTGAAGACGAGCGCCCAGTTCCAGCTACGACCGTGATGCGCAAAAAGAAGCACCGTTTTGTCATGCCGTGCGAGCCGGTGATATCACTGGCGCTCATCACTGCCTTTACCTATGTGGTGGGCGGCGCGGTCCTTGATTGGTCGGGCCTCTACGTCACCTCCCACACCGATCTGCCTAAGAGCTTTGCCACTATTGGCTACTGCATCGTTAGCGTGTGCATGCTCACCTGCCGTTTACTCGCCCCACGCATCTTGCGCTTGATTGGCCCGTTCAACTTCGCCTTTTTAGGAGCAATCTTAATAGCACTGGGTCTGTTAGGGGTAGTAGCAACGGACAGCCTCATCGTCATGACCGCAAGCTTCTTTGCGATCGGTATTGGCATGTCCAACATCAGTCCGCTCGCGACCTCAGCGGCGGGCAAGCAAAAGAAGATGCCGCTGGTACCCGCTATCGCCTTTATCTCAATCTGCGGATACACCGGCTTGCTCTTGGGACCTGCCGTCTTGGGCTTTATCGCCTCGACTTGGTCCTTAGCGGGGATCTTTGTCTTCTTGAGCCTCTTGACCGCCGTCAGCGCCAGCCTCATCTACCGGCGCCACCCGGAATTTGGCGCCATCGACCCGCGCAAGCCTACCCAGCAAAAGCGCTCCGAGCCCGCCTAGGCTCAAGCTTGCCCCACAGCGGAATTAAGCTTGGGTCTCGTCAGCTCCCACCATGTCCGAAATCCACTCGGCCACGTTCTTGTTCTCGGTCCCGTCCTCGATCGGAGCTGCAGGCTCCAGCGCGCTCTTGAGCTCATTTTGGTCGACCAGAACCGCCGTGACCAATTGCGCAACCGTGCTCTCTAACGCGTCCTTGGCCGCACTCACGCTCTTGCCCACTTTGGTGCGTGCCTCCTGCACTAGAACCGGTGCGCCCTCATCCTGGAGGGTCGCGCTATCTGTCTTTGAAAGTAGCGCCGCGCTGTCCGCTACTGCTAGACCACCTTCAGCGGCACCAAGTACCGATGTGCGATTAAACTCAGCCGTGCTATCGGCATCAGGCACCGGCGTGCGATTAAACTCAGCCGTGCTACCGACACCGGGTACCGATGTGCGATTAAACTCAGCCGTGCTCTCGGCATCAGGCACCGGCGTGCTATTAAACTCAGCCGTGCTGTCGGCATCAGGCACCGGCGCGCTATTAGACGCAGCGGTGCTATCGTCACTAGGCACTGGGGCACTCTCTGAGCTTGGAGAGGCTGCAAGCCCGGCGGGCTCTTGCTGGAGTGGGGCAGTTGCGCGCAGCTCTTCCGGCGCCTCCTGCGGCAAGCTTAACTCTGGCGTTGGCCCCGCGTTGAGGCGGGCGCTGATTTCGGCGGCCAAACTCAAATAGGCCTTGGTGCCCACACATTTTTGGTCGTAGAGGATGACCGGACGCCCGAGGGCTGGGGACTCACTTACCGGGCTTGAGTACGGAATCATGGTGCTTAAAATCAGCGAGCCGAAGCTGCGCTTTAAGTCATCGCTGATCTTGCGCGCAATGGGCTCGCGCATATCGTAGATCGTGCGCACAATGCCCATGAAGTGCACCTTGCTCTTGCCCTGCTGCTTGAGCCCTTCAAATAAATGCAGTAAGGAACGCAGGCCCTCAACTGCCAAAAATTGACAAGTGCACGGCACTAAGAGCTCGTCGGCGGCACACAGGGCATTGATGGTGAGTAGGTTTAACGCCGGAGGGCAGTCGATAATGATGTAATCGTAGAGACTGCGTAGGGGCTCTAACGCTTGATTGAGCCTAAGCTCTTTATCAGGCTCCTCATGGCAGTAGACGCAAAAGGCCATGAGGTCGTCGTTGGCGGGCAACAGGTCAATCTTTCCCTTAGGATAGGGCTTAAGACACGGCACTAAGGAGCTGCCTTGGATTAGGGCATTGCCGACGCTGATGACAGAAAGCGGCCGCGTACGCAGCAAGGAGACGGTGAGCGAACCCTGCGGATCTAAGTCAATGAGCAGCACTTTGCGCCCGCTGCCACTAAAGGCACAGGCCAAATTAAGCGCGGTCGAGCTCTTGCCAACGCCGCCCTTATGGTTGGCGATGGTCAAAGTTAACGCGCGCGTAAGTCCACTACCTGTGGTATTGGCCTTACTCTGACTTGGGCTGTCACTTGCCTTCATCTAAAACCGGCGCGGATACCCCCGAGGTAACTCGGGGGAGGAAGCGCCGCCTCATGTTCTCAGTTCGGTTAA
>CALXOW010000082.1 GCA_944390115.1 uncultured Anaerobiospirillum sp. | reverse complement strand
CGCACGAGGCACCGCAAGTAGCGTCCGTCCCTGTGGTCGCTGCCGCCCCACGTCCGCTCAGCACCGAGGTCAATCGTTCGCTGCAATCGATGGTGACCTCGCTGCAAGCAGCCGAAGGCCATAGCGCCGATAGCCTTAGCATCGATGACATCATGGGCTCGGATTTAGGGGCGCCAAGCCTCAGTGCCCTAACTCCAGTCAATGTGGCCAGCGTCACCCCAGAGGCCGCACCAAGCACCAGCCCTAGTGTCGCCGGAGGCGAGAGTACTAAGCCTGAGAGTGACTTACCACCGTGGAATTTGCAGACTCCAGCGCCTAAGGCTCAGGTGGCGGCACCAAGTGTTAGCACCATGAGCCTGACGGCTCAGGCAACGCCGACCTCATTGACCACCGAGGCTGCCCCGCTGACCTCAGCTGAGACGGTTACCGCGCCTGCCCCTGAGGCCCAGTCAACGGTTTCAGGTCAGGTCAGTGTCCAAAGCCTAGCCCAAGACCAGCTCTTGCTCGAGCCTACCAGTGCCAAGGTCAGGGTTGATGGCAGCACTGATTTAAGCCCAGAGAAGGCGGCACTGCGCTCAGCGGCGCAAAATCTCGAGGCGCTGGGGGCCCCAACTGGCCATCAGTTAACTGATGAAGAGCGTCATGCCCAGCAGCAAAAGATGGCCAGCGCCGCACTTGATGTGCTCTCGAGCTTTGGTCAACAGCTCGAGAAGGATCTGGAGTTTACCCAGAACTTAGGCCCATCGCCGTGGGATGAGCTCTCCTCGGTCAAGGTCATCAGCATTGATGCGCATGACTTTAAGGTGCTCTATCCGAAGCATGAGAAGCTCGCGCGCATCAGCGCCCACAACATCTTGGCTCAAAGTGGCTCTGATAAACATGAGGTCAACCTCTTTGATGGTCCGCTGAGCATGTACCACGGCGACACATGGCCGCAGCAAGGCTCGGAGGCAATTGTTGCGCGCCTTAAAGACGAGCTTAAGCACAAGCAAGAGGATCAAGCCCAGGACGCCCAGCAGGGTGCCGCCTTTAAGGAGCGCTTGGAGCAACAAGTGGCCCAAGGTTTAGCGCACTCAGGCCTTAGCAGTGACTACCAAGCCATCCTAGCTGAGCGCAACCAGAGCCTCACCGTCGCCGCACAAGCTACGCTGCAGCCGGTACCGCAGGAATTGGTGGTACCCCAAGGCGAGGCTCAGCCTCAGAGCATGCCGGAACCACCAGTAGCAGCTCAGCCAGCGCCACAAATGCCTTCTCAGCCTGCACGGTTCGAGGTCGGGGTGGTGCCTGCTCAGATCGGGATACCAGCTCCGGTTGTGCCTGGGGGCGCCCCAACCACACAGGCCCTGGCACCAGAGCAAGTTACGCCACAGCTGCCACCTCAGTCAGCACCGCAGGAGTTTGGTCTGCCGCAAGGCGGAGCTCAGCCTCAGCTCATGTCGGTACCTCCAGTAGCGGCTCAGCCTGCGCCACAGCTGTCATCTCAGCCGGTACCGCAGGAGTTTGGTCTGCCGCAAGGCGGGGGCCAGCCTCAGCTCATGTCGGCGGTAGGGGCTCAGCCACAGCCAGTGGTGCCTCCTCAGCCGCTGCCTCCAATGGGGATGATGCAGCCGCCTATTGGATCACCGCTGCCGACGCCGCTGCCTGAGGCGGTACCGCCGGTCGGGCCGGGGCCTGATTTTGGCCCGCTGCCTGATTACATCGCGGAGGCTGATGCCTCGATGGCGGATGCTAGCCCTGAGTTCTATGCCGGAGTTGATGATGGGTCCGATGACGATGATGATGGCATCAACGATGTGGACTTTGGCAGCGCCGCCAGCACGATGGACGCGCCGGAGGCGGGAGTCACGGCGTTAGATAGCGCAGCTCTAGCCTTAAGTGAAATGCCGGAGCCAGAGCTACCAGAGCCTGAGCCGCTGGCGCTGGTGCCTGCCGGGGCGGCCTTGGAAATGCCGGGACGTAAGCGCCTGACCCAGGATGATTTCTTGGAGCTGGTAGCTCAAGAAGATCCGTGGTATCAGCTCTTATTGCAGGTGTTCCCTGATAAGGGACCGGTCTATGCCACCTTAACCGGTGTCCAGCGCTTGGTCGACCCTAATGATCCGAACCACTGGCATCTCATTATCAACCGCAATGTTGATTTGAGCTTTATTGATCCTGATTTCTGGAACAATACCCAAAAGCGCTTTGAGCAGTTCTTGGGCACTAAGCTCACGATCGATAAGGAAATGCTCGATGCCACGCCGCGCGGGGCTCCCGAGCAACTGGCACTCATCAAGCTGCATGAGGCGGTGGTGCATGCCCGCGAGGATGTTAAGCAGGTCAAGCCGCTCAATAACCTCTTTAAGCTGATGGGCGAGAACTGGGAGCAAGTGGGCATTGAGCTCTACCATCAAGGCGGCGCGCTCACCACTAAGTCCTAACTTTACTGCCCCAGCTTGAGCTTGCTTGCTCTTGCTGGGGGCGCCCTTTTCGCTGGCGGTGCTTTGCGGTACCATATTAAGTTTTAACTGTTAAGTCCCTGATGAGGGCTTTCTTAGAGCTTGCGATTTGGTTGGGGCTTTAGAGCCAGTGTGGTGACTCTGGAGCGCTTCCTAGGAGATGATATGAGTTTTAACATCCCGCGCGTGCCCGCAAAACGCGTTGTCATCGTCGGCGGTGGTTTCGGCGGTCTTAAGCTGTGCTCGGCCTTGGCACATAATCCTGCATTCCAGGTGGTGCTCATTGATAAGAACAACTTCCACCAGTTCCCACCTTTGATCTATCAAGTGGCCACGGCCGGTTTGCAGGTCAACTCGATTACCTTCCCGTTCCGCAAAATGTTTGCAGGTCTCCACACGCCGGTAGAGAAGTGGACCTTATTTGGCAAGAAGACTGATGTCAATAACGTTTACTTCCGCATGTGTGAGCTGCGCGCCGTCTACCCTAAGGAGCGTTACATCCAAACCTCCATTGGTAAGCTCGACTACGATTACTTAGTGCTGGCCACTGGCACCACCACTAACTACTTCGGCAATAAGAAGATTCAAGACGAATCGATGCCGATGAAGACGATCGACGAGGCGATGGGCCTGCGCAATGCGCTCTTAGAGACCTTTGAGCGTGCTAACACCTGCGCCACCCAAGAAGAGCGCGTCGAGCTCTTAAATATCGTGATTGTCGGCGGTGGCCCAACTGGTGTGGAGATCGCCGGTGCCTTAGCCGAAATGCGTGAGCACGTCTTGCCTAAGGACTATCCAAGCCTTGACCATAAGCTCATGAATATCCACTTGGTCCAAGGCGCCGACCGCCTGTTGCCTGCGATGAGTAAGACGGCTTCGGCGGCGGCTTTAAAGTACCTGCAACAGATGGGCGTGAGCGTTGAGCTCAATGCGATCGTGACCGATTACGATGATCACCAGGTCAAGCTCAGTGACGGCCGCATCTTTAAGTCCCAGACTATTATCTGGGTGTGCGGGGTCACCGGCCGTCGTATCAAGGGTATGCCTAACTCGAGCTATGGTCCAGGCAATCGCTTTGTGGTCGACAACTTCAACAAGGTTGAAGGCTGCGGCGTCGATAATATCTTTGCGATCGGCGATATCGCCTTAATGCGCACCCACGCTTACCCTAAGGGCCACCCACAGATGGCTCAGGCCGCAATCCAGCAGGGCCGCAACTTAGCTGAGAACTTTGTGCGCAAGGAGCAAGGCAAGCCATTAAAGCGCTTTGAGTACCGCAACTTAGGCTCGATGGCTACAATCGGCCGTAATAAGGCGGTAGCCGACATCGCAGGCATGAACTTCACCGGCATCTTTGCCTGGTTCATGTGGATGGGCGTGCACCTGATGTCGATCTTAGGCGTCAAAAACAAGGCTACGACCTTGTTAGACTGGGCTTGGTCCTACTTAACCTACGATCGTTCGGCCCGTATCATCGTCTCGGGCAAGGTTCCACGCGTCATCATGCAGCGTAACTACGAGGTTTCGCAGCGTCACTGGGGTGAGTCCGACGAGGAGCAGGTCGCCGAGGCCAAGCGTATCGTCCAAACCCAGCACTACGACGAAAATGCCAAGACCGTGGCCGAGCAAGCCAAGGTCGCGCTGGCCAGTTCTGCCTTAAGCAAGGCCGACTTAGCCTTAGCCCGCGCCATGGCCGCTGCTGAACCACAAGCCGAGCCTAAGGCTGAAGCCCAGGCTGAGCCAAAGGTCGAGCCACCGGCCACACCAGCTGAGCCAAAGGTCGAAGCTAAGGTTGAGCCTAAGGCTGAACCAAAGGCAGCTAAGGCCGCCGCTAAGAGCGAGGCCAAGGTTGAGCCTAAGGCTGCCGTGAAGAGCGAGCCTGTCAATGTAAAGTCAGATGAGGCCGCTGAGGTCAAGGAGAGCAAGCCTAAGGCTGCTCCTCGCAAGCGTGCTACCAGCAGCCGCACCAAGAAGAGCACCAGCGCTTCTTAATTAGCGGCTAATTGAGCTGCTTACAAGGGCTTGGGCCGGAAACGGTTCAGGCCCGTTTTTTTATGGGGCAAGGGTTGGTCTGAGCCAAAGTGGGCGTTAAGATGCAATGAGCGTTGTGCGGTGCGTGGCAGTGCGGCGATCCGTGGCGCACTTATTGCTAAATGGCCCATAGGTTTGAGCCTAAGTCCGAGGATAGGACTGGGTGGACCAAGCACGTGCTTGTGCTTGTACCCTAAGGGGTATTATGAGTTTTGAGTCGGGGATGTCATCCCCAGTCATGGTTTTCGGCCTTGACCTTGGTTTCATGGCTTTTGATTGCGCTTTTCTCTCTGCTAAGTCCGAGCAGTGAGCCCCACCGAAATGCTGGCGCCTGAGCATTTGCGGGGCAGTAAGCGCGGGCCCTTGAGGTTAGAGCGGGACATGCTCCCAATCTAGGAGAGATCAGCGTGGCGTATAACAATCAAGCAGAGGCCCAACAGGAGCAAAAGCCTGCGCCACAGCCTATACGTAGCATGTTGATGACGACGGTGCCGTATTGGAACAGTCAGAGTCAAGCCTTCTACTATGAGCTGGCCTTTGTCACGATTGATCGCAAAACCCGCATCACTCCTGAGCACACCCACGAGGTTTTAGGCAAATACCTCGTCCAAGAAAATTTAGATAAGTACGTCGGCCCGAAGGCCGGTGTCGCCATCAACGTCCAGTTCTCAGACGCCTTCTTAGATTTCCGCCACGATATCAATTACAGCCGTATGCTGGTGCGCCTGCCGAGCAACCAGCCGGTCACCCCGACGATCTTGCAGCAGATGCGCGAGATGTCGTCCTTTGGTATGTCCTTTGCCACCGATCTCGAGACGATGATCCGCGAGAAGTGGCTCGAGCAATTGCCGCGCTTTGACTATGTCATGCTCGATCTGCACGCGCCAACTATTGCCAAGGACATCAGTGCGGTCCAAAGCTTAAAGCAGATTCAGCCGCGCCTTAAAATGATTATCACCAACGTGCAGAGCCAAAAGGAAATGCGCGTTGCTTTTTCCCTGGGCGCCAGCCTCGTGTCAGGACGCGGCAAGTTCAATCCGCTTCCGGTGTGCCTGCTCAAGCCGCCGTACAATGCCTCGACCAAGGAGCTCTTCTTAGAGCAGCGCCAAATCTGCCTTTTGATGAGCTTTATGTGCGCGCCGCGTCCGAACATTCAGCAGATCAACTTGCTGCTGCGCTCAAGCTTTAAGATGTGGCAGACCTTCAACGTCTTAGCTAAGAGCGTAGACTCGACCGTTTTCTTCTCCTTCCGCTCGATGGAGGATATCGTCAAGCACTTCGGTGGCCACGGTGCGCGCAACCTCATTGCCCTAGGCCTAGCGCAGATTCAGTACGGCCTGTACAATCGCGCCACCAACTTAAATGGCGACCAGCTGGTCGACTACTTTAAGCGCTTACTCACCAATGCCATCTTTATCGAGTCGGTGTGCAAGATGTACCCGTACTTTGCGCCGTGCCGCGATCTCATCTTTGAGTTCGTGATCTTCCACGGCCTTGAGGCCATGGTGGTACATCGTCCCGATAAGATGTTTCGCATTACCCAAGACTTAATCAAGCCGCGCTGCCGCTTTATGCGCGTGCTCCAAGACCTCATTATCTTGGGCGACAGTATCGACTATCTGCACTTCCCGAACATTCGCGGCGTATGCCAGCGCTACAAGCTCAATGACCTGCGCGTCATCTACCTGCACGAGCAAGCAAGCGTCAAGGCCATGAAGTACCTCCACGACATGAAGATCTTGCGCTAACGTCACCCATAAAGTCGTTGCCAGAAGGTCAAACCAAGCTCTAGGTCAAGCTACTCCCAGCAAGCTCTGTCGTGGTGGGCTCTGCCGTTGCGGACTAAGCCGCGCCCTAAGGTCACATGCTAAGAGCACACCTTCGGGGCAAGTCCTGCAGAGTGCTTGGTTCCCAGCTGTGCCTTAAGTGCGCGGCCGCTTCTAGGGCGCTATTGGCTCAAGGCAGCGCCGCACGGACGCTACCTTGTGGGTTTTATTGGGCTTTCAAGCCCAAGAAGTCGAAGATTGAATTGCGCAAGAGCAACTCAGCGCCATAGTGCTTAGGCTGATAGGCCGGTTTTTGTAGGCGCTTGCTCGGGAGTTTGCCATTGAGCAATTGCAGCAGCTCTGGGACATTGCGCAGGTAATGGAGCGCCTCCATAGGTAGCTCAGAGCAATCTCCGCTTAAGGCCTTATTAATGCGCTGTTGCAACATTTGGTACAGCACCATAACGAGTAGTGCTAGGGTCATTTTGGCGGATAAATTAGCGTGGCGGCCATCTTTGGTGATCTCCCCATCCCAGCGCCAGAGACCGCAGTGGACAAGGCCATTGTAGAGTTGGTTGAGCGCAAAACGCTGCTGGTAATAACGCCACAGCTGCTCTGAGCTTAAGTCCTTATGCGTCGTGGCCAGCACAATGGTGTTGAGATCTTTTGCTGCCTGATCAATGGCAGACATATTGATGGTTTGGTCTTGGTAGAAGTGATATTTTTGGTTCAGTTCACGCAGCTCCTGAGGCAGAAATTGGTATTGATTTAACGCGTGGGCATCGATGATGTCCCGCAGGCCGGTAATTAAGGCCGTCCTCGTCTTACCGATGCTGGCTTGGTCAATGAAGCCATGCAAGTACCAGGTGGCTGGTTTAGTACCGCCCTCATCGGTATCGGCGCCAGCAAAGGCTAAGTGGGCCAGCTCTTGCGTGAACTTTTGGCAGAATCTCTCGGGCCAGATCCAACTCATAATGGTGACATCGTGCGGTAACACCTTGGACTTGGTCATTAGACCTTGTTCTTTAGCGTAAGACAGCGCCTTTTGGGTGAACTCGAGCGGCGTGGCTAGGCGGCAGATTGTGCCCGTAGGCTTTGGATGCGTAGAGCGCGCAAAGCCGCAGCTAAGCTCGGTCAGTTGACGCGCCGCTTCGGACGCGCTGATGCCGATGCTATCGCTATCATAGATTTGAAAGCCCGCTTGCTCCTTGATCTGCTTCTTGGTTAAGAGCTTATTATCCTCCTCATAGTAGCCAAAGAGCGCCCCACCTGCGAGTGTGTGCAGGTAGTTGAACTTGACTGAGCCGGGATTGGTGTCCCCGAGCGCAAAGTTAACGTGAACCGGTAGATCAGGATAGAAACCGTTAATTAGAATCTGATGAAAATAGCACGGAATGCCCGTCTGGCGGTCCACCGCGACAAACATGGCGTGAGGCTCCGTGGTAGGAGGTGGCGGATAGCCCGTAATATCAGGGTTGAAGGTGCGCTGATGAACGATGTAGTCGACTAATTCGTCTTCACTATGAAAGCCGCCGGAGTCACGCTCATCGACCAAGCAGTTACGGTGGAAGCTGAACTCATCATGTAGACGAAACCAAGGCTCGCGCCAGATTTTGCTCGCTTCATCGCTCAGGACAAAGGTGTTAAAACTTGGAGTCTGGCCTTGCTCGACATTGCTTTGCACTAAGAGCTGCATTAAGCCATAACACAGCTCGTTTCCTACATTTTTACCAAGCCTGGCAATGAAGTTCACGAGGCTTTCATCATCAAATCCTGCCTCATTCAGGCGCAGGAGCAAGTGAGCCTCCCCATCGCCCACCGGCTCTTCGAGCGCACATTGCAGACAGAGGCTCGCCAGTTGCAAGATGACGTAAGCTGGTCGCGGTTTTAACGCATAGCCTAGGATTTGATGTAACTTTTCCTCTTGCGCTATTTGGAGCAAGAGCTCGGTCGCATCGCCTTCAGGCAGGTGCTGGGGCTCATTAGACTCCTCACTGGGCGTAGCTGGTGCCTGATGCTGAGAAGCTTGGGCCTGATTGTGAGCAGCTTGGGCTTGACTATGAGCAGCTTGGGCCTCACTGTGGGAAGCGATTTCCTGGGCGTCATTCTTGGTGTACACGAATTTACGACCAGGTTGGCGGTACACGGTGATGTCTTTGAGCTGAGGGTAGTTCGCAAGAATCTCAGGACGAAACTCAATTGGGCCATATTCTTGACCGTGCGCGATTTGTCCCGCGATTTTGTAGGCTTGGCAGATCTCTTTACCGCCTTGGCGATAGCTGTAATTGCACATGAGCACTAAGTACACAGTGCTACCAGTGCTTTTGCTGTGCTTCTTTTGGAGCCGGAAGGCCGGCAGGCCAAGTTCAGCGTAATCGTGTTCGGTTGTCACAATGGCTCCTGGGGGGTGAAAAACGGCACAGGCCCAAGTTCTACCTGTGGTAGAGAAGTTCTACCTTAGGGCAGAGCTCAGGCCTGAGCGTTTAGTTTAAACCTGAGTTTTCAAAAAACTCTGTAATGTCCAATTTCCCCAATTATATCCCACTATTTACGGGACTTTTGAGCTA
>CALXOW010000081.1 GCA_944390115.1 uncultured Anaerobiospirillum sp. | reverse complement strand
GCCAACTTAAGCTCATCATCTGGGCTTAACTGGGCACAGAATGCTTGAAGCTGCGCAAGGTGTGAACAGCAGGCACGGACCGGGGAGCACAGCCAATAAGCCTGAGCTTGGGTTTGCGCATCACGCTTATCTAAGACCGTCATGCCTGCATCTTGGGTTTGAGCCGGGTCGATAATGTCTAGAAGCTCATCATATTGCTGCTTGAGCTGGTCGAGCCCAGATGTAAACGGGGTAATGTCTGCGCTCGGCTGAGATTGTTCCGTGCTAACGCTAAGTTTATTTTCCGCTTGGACACATTGCTGGTAACACTGGTTCAAACAGTCGTTCAGCTCGGAACTCAGCGTTCCTTTAGTGACGCGTTCAAGCTTGGTTCGACTGTGCTCAACTTGCGGCTGCAAGCCTAAGAGCAAGGCTTCCCGCTGCTCTGAGGTGCTCGCCCATTTTAAGTTGTGGGTTACCAACTGACTCAGATAGCACGTAGTGTCCAAGGAGGTTATCAGAGCACAAGGCTCGTCCTTTCGGGCTAACTTGCGCTGCAGTTCTTGCCCTAAAGCATAGAGCTGAGCGCACAGGGCCACCACCTGTGACAATGGCATTGGGTCTTGCTGTAGCGGGGCCAAGACCTGCGTTGCTTGCTCATAAAGCGCAGCTAACTGCGTCAGCAGGTGCGGCGCTATATCAGGCTGCTGGCTTGCCTGCTGATAAGCATTACGGCATAAGTCTAACAGCGAGTTGGCAGCACTCACCACTGCCAGCTCATCCTTGGAGGCGTGCTGGTTGAGCATGGTCAACCTTTGTAGTAAGAGCTCGCTCTTACTCAAGGCTTTAAAGACTTGCTTAGACCAAGCAGGCAGACACTGCCCTTGCGGCTCGTAATAAGGATGCACTAAGAGCTGAATTTCGCGCTGACAGTCAGTGCTCAGGTTTAAGGCGAAGTCCAGAATCTGGCTTGGCTCATGAAGGAACGGCCAAATCTTGGCCCGTGCCTGCATATACTCAAGGCTACGTGCCGTCACGCTTAGTGCCTCGGCCTGAGTTGGAGCTTGGAGCTGTAATAATGGGTCACAGCTGAGGTCATGGGTAAGCTCAAGAAAGCCCAAGGTTAGCGTGCGCAGAGCATCAACACTTACGAGTTTCTCTCTCTCAAGCGGTAGAGCAGCAAGCAGTTTAACCACAGCACAAATGAGGTGACTCATCGCTGATGGCAGCTTGTGGGCTTCGGCCTCAATGCGCAGCAGCTGCGCAGCAAAGAGCTCCTTAAGTGAGGCCGCATCAAGGAGCGGTTTAGTGGCATCCTGCTGCTCGAGCTTGGCCTCGAGCGGCTGTCGCCATTGCCGCAGTAAGTCATGCGCGGCCATTATCTCGCGGTTTAGCCCCGCGCATGGTACCAATGGCTCATAGAGTTGGTTTAGGCGGCCCAAGAGCTCCACGCAGCCACTTTGGAGCATGTCACGAATCTGGTTAAACTTAGCACCATCTGCTTGAGCGAAGTCAGTCACGACACTGGTGTCAAGACTGGTAGCGTTAGAGGCGCTATCGTCTTTAGCCTTTTTCTTTTGGGCCTTGTGCTCGTTGAGCAAGCGCTCGGTCTTAGGGGCTAGCTCTTTAAAAACGGGCAGCGTTGCCACTAAATCAGCACAGTTGGCGCTGGACATAAGACCTAAGACCACCATGTATGGCAGGGCGTCTTCGTCTAATTGCACCTCGGTCGGGGCTACCAGTGGAACCAGCTGAGCATTAACTTTGCGCTCGTAATAGGCGCGAGCTCCGGCAAAAAGTTGCTGACAATAGGCTTCAGCTCTTTTGGTGTCATGCTTGTAGCTGTGATTAATAATGGCCTGTTGGCGCTTTTCCAAGCGCTTGAGATAATTAGCAGGAAGTGAAATGGAGAAGCGAAAAGCTAAGCGCTTCTTGATGTTCAGTTCAAGGTTAACATCAGCTACATCTTGCGGCTCACTGAACTGCTGACTAGCTTTATTCTCGGAGCTTTCTTGGTCGTTAGTACTTGCAGCATCAGACTTCTGGTCAGCCTTAGGACTAGCAGCCGAGGATTGGGCAGTCAAAGCCTTGGCACTATCCGGCTGATAGTAGGCGCACACATCCTCAATCAAAGCGCAAGACGCCGCTAAGCCCACTCCAATGCCCTGAGCGGCGCTAATTTGCGGGTCATAACGACCAAACTGGCCCAAATTAGGAGCTGGCTTAGAGCGAATTTTTGTTTCACCTTGCGGAGTAGCTTGCTTAGCCTCAAGCTTTTGATACTCTTGGTACAGTCGAGCCTCAACCTCGGCACTCCAAGGTTGAGTCAAAAGCTCAGGGTGCTGTTCCTTGACCGCAGTAATCGTTTTATTGACCAACTTCAGGGCGGCAATGGGTAGAACGATAATGACATCGTCCTTACGGCAGGACTTTATCTGCTTGAGCGTGATATAGGTGTAGTGCCACGCCCCCACCCCCAGAGTCAAGAACAGCTTTAATTGGTGCTGTGCTTGGTTTTGGCGTGCTCCCTTTTTGCGCTTATGAGCCTTGGCCAAGGCCCGAGCCCGATCGATGTCTTTGGCAGTGATTTGATGCAGCTTGAGACATACGAGCTGATTCCACTCAATATCGTTTGGGTCACATGACTGGTAAACGTTATTGGGAATAAGGGCAGCAAGCTGCTCTGAGTGTGCAAGGCTCTTTGAGAAGGTGCGGGTATTGGCCAGCGCCGAGCCGGTCTCAATCAGCGCAACATCACAAGGAGAGATGGTGCCTTGCTTCATAAATTGGTTATGAATGCGTACTGGCGTCTGCTCGTACGGTGCAGGTGTGGCTAACTCAGGATTGTCTGCGATGGTACCAAGTCCCTTAATACCATTGATGTGAATGAAGTACGGAACCACATCATTGGCGGGGGCCGACTCTATGATATCGTTTAATGCTTGGGCATTGTGTACCGTAGTCTCGTCAGATGGCTTTTTTGAGGTCGGGTCAGCTTGAGTTTGGGCGGAATCATCCACTTCAGGCACGCTTAAGCTGTCCTTGCCCATAGGGGACAGGACACTATCTGCGTTACTTGAGTGGGTTGAAGCCTGAGCCAAATTCGCAGTCCTCCTTAGAACTGGTAAATATGGTGTGATGTGTCAATGGTTAGACATAGTCTATCTCTGTTAAAGCAATTTTTATGCCACAAAATTTCTTGTAAAAGATGAGATTTGTGTTATAGCAAACGCCATTAGTTTGTGCTATAAATTTTGTTTTATAATTTTATAAAATTTCAGAAGAACGGCTTAAACAAGATGTTTTGCTTGGTAATTATAATAAAGCTAACTGGTCAAAATGCGTAAGTAAGTGCTTTGGTGCATAGAAGCCTCCGCACTAAGAGTATAGGGTTAGGTGTGCGTCCTAATATTGGATGTAGCCGCCGTCGCCGTCAGACCAAAACATGGCACCATCTGGACCGTATAGGGTTTCGCCGTTGTCATCAGACCAGTAATAGGTGCCGTCTGGCCCAATGTAGTCATCATCTCCGTTGGAAAAGTAGTAATTGCCTTGGCTGTCATATAGATCGCCGCTGCCATCAGGCCACAGATACTTTGAGGCCGCTGCCACGCAGCTAAAGAGAGTGGCGCCGAGCAGGGCGCTGATTGAGCTAAATAGAAGGATTTTGAGCATCTATTGCGACTCCACTTGAGGTGAAATCTGACACAAACACGGGCATTCCGGATGGTCTAGTTGGCACCATGCAAGAAATATGGCATAAATGCCATCACCTGAAAGTGCGCATGGGGCACAAAATTGGCTTTTGTGTCCTTTTTTAGTGCAAATTGAGCTAGGTCATTTGCTAAACTAGGTTATCCGCACAGGGCAGCTTGCGCGGCTATATCTAGTTTTGAGCAAAGCTTGGTGGAGGCGCCGGTGGACAATACAGATTTATCCTCTGCTAATTTAAGCGAAATCCTGTTTAAGCCTAAGTATGACTATCTCGAGACTTCGGTGATCTCCAACTCAGGCTGTGCGTTGCCTGATTTGGGGGATGGTTTTCACCTGATGGGCTCGCACTTTCGTGCCTTGTGGTATCGCCCATTAAATCGCTTTTCTTGGGCTTACTTAGGTGCTAATAGTCTCGACATCGACGAGGCGCTGTCGCATATCGTGATCAGCGATAACGAGCGTTCGCGCGACCAATGCTACGATACGGTCAAGCAGTACGGTCCGGGCAATTGGATTTATGAGTTCTGTACCATCGGCCAAAGACGCATCAATCAAGCGCGTCAGTGTGAGGAGCAGGGCGATTTGGTGCACGCCAGCCACCACTATCGCATGGCCTCGCGTTACTTTGCCATTGCGGCCTACCCGAACTTAAAGGGCGATGATTTGGCTGCGCAAGCTTCGCTCTATGGGCGCCGCGCCTATCGCAAGATTTTCAATGATCCGGTCCGCTACGGTCATTATGCCGAGCAGGTCTTTAACGTCGGCGGCGAAAAGGTCACAGGTTACCTACACAGTGTCAGCAATAAGGAAGTTCAGCCTTGTGTCGTTGTGGTGACCTCCTACGGTTCCACGGCCACTGACTACTATCGTTTGTTTAGCGACTATCTGCGTAAGGAAGGTATCGCCATTTTTGCGGTGGATATGCCAGGCCTTGGGTCTGCAAGCAAAATCTTGCTGGGGGCTGAGACGTCGGTAGTGCTCGAGGCAGCCGTCGAGCACTTAAAGAAGGTGCCGTACATCGACAGTTCGGCGATTGGCGCGCTGGGCTTTCATGTCAGTGCCAATGCAGTAGCACGCCTTGCCATCACCCGTCGTGACCTCTTTAAATCCCTAGTGTTCGTAAGTCCAGCCTTGCACAATGCCTTTGTGAACCAAGACTTGCTCAACAGCATGTCCTTGGCCGCGCGTTCATCGCTGGCCAACCGCTTAAATCTTGATGCCAGCACCTGGAACACCATCATTCCGCAGCTGCAAATTCTCTCTTTGCGCAAGCAGGGCTTAGTGGGGCGCAATAATCGGGTGGACACCAAGACCTTGACTTTGATGATGCCGGTCGACCTCAAGTACAACAACGACCAAGACTTGATTGATCAAGTCTTTGCTAACAACAAGACCTTGGCCTTCACCAAGATGCGCGTCAGCGAGTTCGCTCCGCGCATCTTCAGCAGTGCCTCCAAGTTCTTTACTGAGACACTCAAGGACTAAGCCTAATTAGCTGCCGTCTTACAGCGCGCCCTGCCTCTCTTATAGGCGGGGCGTTTTACTTTGTGCCATGGCGGTTATAATCAGACATCTTTCATTTTCTGAGGAGTCTGAGAATTGGCTACGACCAAGTACAGCAAGCGCACTAACTTACAGCAAGCAGCCCAAGCCCCTGAGGCCCAAGCGGTTCCCGCTGTGGGCGCTGCTAACCCCAGCCCTCAGAGCATTGTGATTAAGATTGGCAGCACGACTTTAACCGCCTCGGGCACCGCCTTAAATCGGGTGGCTATGCTTGAGATCGTGCGCGTTATCGCCCAGCTCAAGGCGCAAGGCCATAAGGTTACCTTGGTCAGCTCGGGCGCGGTGGCCGCTGGACGTGAGGTGGTCAAGGACCATCACTTGCTGCCGAAGCAATTGAGCTCCAAGCAATTGCTCGCCTCGGTGGGCCAAGGTCGCCTCATTGAGGTCTGGGAATCGCTCTTTGCCATCTACAACATCCAGATTGGCCAGATTCTGCTGACGCGTGCCGACCTTGAGAACCGGGAGCGCTTTGTTAACGCCCGTGATACGCTCTTTGCCTTGCTCGAGCACGACATCGTCCCGGTCATCAATGAAAACGATGCGGTTTCCACCGCTGAGATCAAGGTGGGTGACAATGATACCTTGAGCGCGATTACTGCGTGCGCGATTGAGGCCGACAAGCTCATCCTGCTCACCGACCAAAAGGGGCTCTACGACGCCAATCCGGACAAAGATCCTAATGCTAAGCTCATCCATGAAGTCACCGCGATTGATGAGCGCATTATTGCCTTAGCCGGTGGCTCGGGGACCGACTTAGGCACGGGTGGTATGGCCACCAAGGTCAAAGCCGCTAAGATCGCCACCGAAGGCGGCGTCGAACTTATTATTGCGGCAGGCTCGAACCCAGGCCAAATCCCTGACTTAATCGAGGGACGCGGTGAGGGTACCTTCTTTAGAACCCAGCATTCCTCGTTAGAGCTGCGCAAGGTCTGGCTCTCGGCTACTACTGTGCCGCAAGGTAAGATTTACCTGGATGCGGGCGCCGTACAAGCGGTTAAAGAGCGTGGTTCGTCCTTGCTGCCAAGCGGCATCACCACGGTTATCGGCGAGTTTCCACGTGGTGCCGTGGTCGGCCTCTACGGCCCTGATGACAAGCGCATCGGCAAGGGCATTGTGCGCTACAACAACACCGAGTGTGGCCTGATTATGGGCAAGCGCTCGGGCGATATCGAAGCCATCTTAGGCTTCTCGCATGGCGTCGTCGTGCACCGCAACGACATGGTCCTGTTCTAAGCACGAGAAGTGGCCTGATAGAAGTAGCCACCACCTGAAAGCAGGGGCGCGGGCTCAGGCAAATTGAGCCCAACATGGGGCACGAGTCCCAACTGTGACAAGGACCGAGCAAGAAATGGCCAAGAAATGGCTTAATTACGCGCGTTTGGGTATAGTGAGGACCCAGCGCGCGGCATATTTTTCGCTTGCCTTGCGCCTTACGCTAGAGCAGCCCACACGCTGCTAAATCTTGAGATTTTTGGGAGCCGTAAATGGAATTTAGCGTTGATGTCAGCAAAATGGGCCATGATGCCGCTGTTGCCAGCCGTACTATGGCGGTAACCTCCACCAAGGCCAAGAATGAAGCTTTAGCTCAGATTGCTAACATGCTCAAGAAGATGAAGAGCTTCATTATGGAGGTCAACGCCAAAGAGGTGACTGAGGCGCAAAACCGTGCCTTGCCCGCTCCTATGCTCGATCGCATGACCTTAACTGAGTCGCGTTATAACGAGATGGTAGAAGGCGTTGAGCGGGTGATCGCCTTAGATGACCCGATCGGTGAAGTCATTGACGGCTACACCGTGCCTTCGGGGCTCAAGGTCTGCCGCCGCCGCGTACCTTTAGGCGTTATCGGCGTCATTTACGAGTCTCGTCCTAATGTCACGATCGACATTGCAGCCCTGTGCATCAAGTCAGGCAATGCTTGCATCTTGCGTGGTGGTTCCGAGTGCTTCCAGACCAATCTGACCCTCTACGAGTTAATGCAAGAGGTCATTGGCAATAGTGCGCTGCCTAACCACTGCGTTAATTTTATTTCGGCGACCGACCGCGAGCTGGTCAACAAGCTCTTAACCTTGGATGAGTACGTCGACGTAATCATCCCACGTGGCGGTGAGGCGCTGCATCGTATGTGCGTTAAGCACGCGACCGTGCCGGTTATTGTGGGCGGCTTTGGTGTCACCCATATCTACGTTGATGACACCGCAGACATTGAGAAGTCGGTAGAGATCATCATCAATGACAAGGTGCAAAAGCCTTCGGCCTGCAATGCCTTAGACACGATCTTAGTGCACCGCGAGCGCGCGATGGCCTTACTCCACAACTTAGCGCCAGAGCTGGCTGCAAACAAGATTATCGTTCACGCTCACGGCGAGGTTGCTGAGCTGATGCAGGACTATCCGTACCTTGCCACTTGCAGCGCCGCTGATCTCGACACCGAGTTCTTAGGCCTGCATGTAAACATCGTGATGGTCGATGGCGTCAACGATGCGCTGCAGCATCTGCGCAAGCACAAGGCTATTCACTCCGATGCTATCTTGACCAACACCTGGGCCAACGCTGAGCTCTTTACCAAGAGCGCACCATCAGCCTGCGTTTACGTTAACGCCTCGCCACGCTTCTCCGACGGCGGCCAATTCGGCTTAGGCGCCGAAGTCGCCATCTCGACCCAGAAGCTGCACGCCCGTGGCCCAATGGGCCTTGAGGCACTCACCACTTACCAGTACGTCTGCTCGGGCGACTACCTCTGCCGCGAGTAGCTGGCTAAAGCTTTAGCCTCCAAGGCCAAGTGCAAGGTGCTTGATGCCTTAGAGCATGACTTAGAACAAGGGGCACTTCGTTAATCGGGGCGCCCTTTCGTTTGGCCTGAAGCAAAAATTGGGAATATTTGTCGATCATTTGCTAAGGCTGATTTTGCCAACACTTTCTAAAAATTGTTGCGACTTGGTTGGCATATGCTCAATAATTTTAATTAGTAGTAATCTGGCCTATTTGTAAGTCCTCGCGCCTAAAGTGTGGCTTGTTTCAGCCCTTAGCGACTATGCAATCAGGCAATCCGAGATTGAAGGAAGCATTACGATGGATAGCGCAACAATTTCCACCAATGAGGTCAGCCCTGATGTGGCAGTGGTAAACACCACGATAGGGGCTGAGATCGACGTAGAAGCAGCAGTAGGTGCTGACACTGCTGAGCAAATCAGCGCGTTTGAGCGCATCTTACAGCGCTTCGAGGAGAATACCTTAACCGAGCGCGATAAGGGTACGGCCTTTGAGCTTTTAGTGCGTGATGTGTTCAGCTCAGCACAGCCTTGGTGTGAGCAGTTTGAGAAGGTGCAAACTTACGCCGAGTGGGCCAAGGAGCACCCTGAGTTAACTGGTGGTGATGCGCGCGACACGGGCATTGACCTTGTGGCCACCAACCGCGTCAATCTTGGTAATGCTGATGGCGTAGAAAATGTAGCAGGGGGGGGGGGCAACTTGACGATGTAAACTCATCCTCGGAAATAATGATGTAAGATAATACTCCAAAATTTCGAGTAATGAGCTGAGCTATGC
>CALXOW010000080.1 GCA_944390115.1 uncultured Anaerobiospirillum sp. | reverse complement strand
TGCCCCCGTGGTAGCAATATGAATGAGTTATTCTCTCATACGATATCTGATAAAACCTTGATTTGCATCACAATATTCGTTTGAGAGTTTAAACGTAAATTTCTCTAGACCTGAACTTTTCAAATTTAGGTACATCTGCACCTAAATCAGAGCTAAATTAAACCATTTTATTCCTGCCAACCTTCGCATGGTTAAGCTGTTTGTGCTCCTAAAAATAGCCGTTAAAAACTCTTTAATTTAATCATTAAAAATACGTACCTTAGGCACGTGTTTTGTGAGATTAAAACAAGCAATTTTCTCGCGAATTTTTGTAAGCAAAAATGGCTTAAATATGCGATATCTTGCAGAAATTACTCCATATGAACTAGTTGCAGATTTAGGCACACGCGTGCCTAAATTTGAAAAGTTCAGGTCTAGAATCGGTATAACGCACCGATCATATGTTTCATAAAATTTTAAAAATTCTAGCAACTTCTGCCTTGCGATAAGGATATAGCCGCCAATAAATCTGCTTCATATATCAAATTTTCTCGGTGTACCATAGGTACACAGATTAATCAGATATTTCTCAACTTAAAATTCCAGTTATTTTCAACGTCAATGGTTGATCTTAAGGCAAATGTTGCTAGAATTTTTGAAATTCTATGAAACGTATGTTCGGTACATCGTACCGATTCTGGCGAAATTCACGTTTAAATTGGTTCGATGAGGATTAAGTAATGGCGAAGGGCAAGATTAAACTTGGTTTAGCTCAACCACTTTATCGCAACGAAGAAGCTATCAAAATGATGCTATATCAGATTACTCCAGTGCTAACAAACTGGGCTCATGCACAAAAGGAAGCTCAACGGCAATCCAATCCTAAAAATGCAGGTCGCAAGCCGATTAATCCTGTATTAATGTTTCTTATTTTGATGGTTAAAGAATTTTGGGACTGTAACGATGGGTAACATGCAAACAACTCCCAAGATTTAAATAGATGCTGATCTAAGCTAATTTAGCATGCCAAGCCAAAGAGTTGAATTGTTATTTGATTGTTTATTTTTGTTATTATGGAATAAAGTCATCTCAAAATAAAGATATTGACTTTAAACAGCGCTATTATAGCAAGGTTCTGTCTCGATCATGATACCGATCGCTACAGTCCCAAATTTTTAATAAAAGAGAAAAATCGCTCAATTGGTGATTTAGTTAGAGTATCTGGTTGATTAACTACTAGTAGTCTAGATTGGTACTGAAGATGCCGCACTACAATTGTGCATAAGTTAATTTACAACAGCTCCCAACTATAGGGCAAATGCAAATTCACCTGTGGTGCACGATTGGGCAGCGTTCCCCCATTAACAGCGGGCATTGCGTGGCCCGACCACAGGCAGGGCCAGGTGCCGTCGCTTGGGCCTTGCCCTGTGCGCAGTGCGTCGCTCGGGCCTGACGTTAAGTGCTGGCCGCCTTGCCCCGTCCCGACCGTGATAGTGCTGCAAGGTCGTTGCCTCACGACAGAGCGCGCAAGTTCGTGCGTCAGGTAACTGTCTTTAGAGACAGAGGGCGCGCAAGTCAGCGACCGTTGGGAGTAGGTAGTGCGCATGCCAATGGGCCGCCGTACCGCATTCGTTGGTGCCATAGCCCCATAGGGCGACTGCTGAGCGGGTCTTGGCGCAATTGGCTGCCTTGATGTCGTTTAAGTGGTCACCCACGTAGACCGCATCATATGGCGCAACCTGTAAGTGCTCTAAGGCCTTGAGAATTGGCTCAGGATGAGGCTTGCTGTGCTCTAAGCTATCGCAGCCTAAGATTAAACTCAGTTGCGGGTAGAAGTCGTACTGGGCTAAGAGCTTTTGCGCCATGTTTTCGTATTTATTGGTGACCACCGCGACCTTGATACCGGCGTGCTCTAGGTCGCATAACAGCTCGATCATGCCATCAAAAGGCTTGGTCAAGACGTTGATGTGGTTCAGATAGTACTGGGCAAAGTAATCGCGCATCGGCCCCTCAATGTCCGCCTCGTGCAAGGCCGGATCAGGCACGCCCAATTTGAGCAAGGCGCGCATACCCGAGGTCACCTGGGTTAAGGCTAGGTCGTAGCTGATTTGGGGGTAGCCAAAGTGCTCTAAGGTCGCATTGCAGGCAGCAATGATGTCCGGAGCCGTGTCAAGTAAGGTGCCGTCGAGGTCGAAGATGACAGCCTGAGGCTGGATGCAGTGAAAGGCGCTCATGGGGTCGGTCTTTTTTCTTCTTTTTTTTTTCCTGGTTGAGGTGCAGTGCTCTTGGGCTGGAGTGCTTGCCGCGCAAAGAGCGCTGAGCCTGCGGGGCAAGTCGTTCGTAAATGAGCACGGCATTTGGGCCTGCCGTCTTTAGCGGGCTGAATGTGGCTGAAGGCATGAGCCCTGGCCGCACGGGTAGTGCGCTCACGCGTTTGGCGCTGCTGCGGTGGGGCTGATTTACGGTCGACTTGGTAATAACTGAGGGCAGCGTCCTTGTGGAGGCTGCCCTCATGAACTAACTTTTAGTTAGCTCTTTTTAGTGTGGGGCTTTGCCGCTGTGAACCGCGTGAACGTACATGAAATCAAGGGCCAAGGTCGCAGCCGCTAGGCTTGTGATCTCACCGTGGTCGTATGGTGGGGCAACCTCAACCACATCAAAGCCGATGATGTTGAGGTGGGTGAGCTTTCGCACGATCTTTAAGACCTTATCGGTGGTGAGGCCGCCACAGACTGGGGTGCCCGTGCCTGGGGCGTAGGCTGGGTCTAAGCAGTCGATGTCAAAGCTCAGATAGACTGGATTGTCCTTAACGGTGGCTGTGATGCGCTCTACGATGTCGTCGACCGTGAGGTCGTTGGCCAGCGCGCCATGAATCACATTAAAGCCCAGGCTTGGGTCGTACTCGGTGCGAATGCCGACCTGCACCGAGGCATTAGGGTCGATGAGGCCTTCCTTGGGGGCATGGTAGAACATGGTGCCATGGTCACAATCAGAGCCATTGGCGTAGGTGTCCGAGTGGGCATCAAAGTGCAGAAGGGAAATCTTTTGCCCTAAGTGCTTATGGTGGGCTCTGAGCAGGGGCAGCGTGATGAAGTGGTCACCGCCAAAGGTCAGGCAGGTCTTGCCTGATTGTAAGAGCTTTAAGGTGTGGGCCTCGAGGGCTTGCGCCATCGCCTTGCTATCGCCAAAAGGATAGACCAGGTCGCCGCAGTCAAGGAACTTGATGACGTCCTTTAAGCAGAAGTGCCACGGGTAGCGGCAATGCTCCCAATCAAGCTGGGCCGAGATGCCGCGAATGCCCTGCGGGCCAAAACGGGTGCCGGATCGGCCCGAAGTGGCCATGTCAAAAGGCACGCCAGTGATGGCGATGTCAGCTGGGGCCTCATAAGGGTTAAAGCACAGCGGGGCCCTGCAAAAACCAAAGGTGTTGGCCACGAGGGAGGTGTCTTCTTGGTGGCCGAGAGTTTGATACTGCGTCATCTTAGATCTGATCCTCCTCGAGGTAGGTGTAGCCGTAGAGGCCGGTCTTGAAATCGTCAATCAGGCGGCGCTGCGTGGTCTCATCGACGTCACTCTCACGTACCTGACGGGTAAACTCATTTAACAGCTTGGATGGGTCAAGCTGCACGTATTGGAGCATGTCGGCCACAGTATCGCCTTCGTCGGAGAGGCGGACTTGCACCCGTGGCTTTTCATTCGGGCCGCCTTCGTGGACATAGACGTCGACCGCTTCGGTGTCGCCTAAGAGGTTGTGCATATTACCCAAGATCTCCTGATAGGCACCGACCATGAAAAAGCCGATATAAGGCGGGTTGTCTTGGTCGTACTCAGGGAACGGCATAGTCGAGGCAATATCATCGCCGTCCATGTACTGGTCGATCGAGCCGTCCGAGTCACAGGTGATATCAAGCAAGACCGCGCGGCGCGTCATCGGCTTGTCTAAGAACTCAAGCGGCATGACCGGGAAGAGTTGGCCAATACCCCAAGCGTCCGGCAGCGACTGGAAGAGCGAGAAGTTGACATAGAGCTTGTCGGCCATGCGCTCTTCTAACTCATCGATTAGGACGCGGTGGCTCTTATTGAGCGGATCTAACATGCGCTTTAATTCAGCGCAGATCCGCAGATACATCTGTTCGGCGCAGGCACGCTCGTGCAGCGAGTACTCGCCCACTAAGAAGCCATGGTGGATGTCGTTGAGATCCATTTGGCTGTCGTGGAGCCACTCTCTAAGTGAACGGTGCTGCTTGGGCTCATGCATGAGCTGCCAGGTACGCCACATCGATTGCAGCGGGCGCGGGGCGTCAGGGGCGGGTTCTTGGGGCGCGCACAGTTCGTTGACGCGCTCAACACCGATGACATTGGAGACTAAGACCGTGTGGTAGGCGGTGGTGGCACGGCCTGACTCCGTGATTACGGTCGGCTCCTTTAAGCCATTTTCGCGACAGGCATCGCCGATCGCCCAAATGATGTTATTGGCGTACTCACTTAAGCCGTAGTTGACCGAGCCGTCTGACTGCGAACGCGTGCCCTCATAGTCGACGCCCAAGCCGCCGCCCACGTCAAAGCACTCGATATTAGCTCCAAGCTTGGAGAGCTCAACGTAGAAGCGCGCCGACTCACGCACGCCATTGGTGATGTCGCGGATGTTGGACATCTGCGAGCCTAAGTGGAAGTGGATTAATTGCAGGTAGCTGAGCTTGTCATCAGCCTTTAAGGTGTCAATGAGCTGTAAGACCTGGATTGCCGACAGGCCAAACTTGGACTTCTCACCACCGGAGGCCTGCCACTTGCCTGAGCCTTGCGAGGCTAAGCGCACCCGCACGCCTAAGCGGGGGCTGACGTTGAGCTTCTCGGCCTCCTCCAGGGCTAAACGCAGCTCCGAGAGCTTCTCGATCACGATATAGACCTTATGGCCCATCTTTTCGCCATTTAAGGCCATGCGGATGTATTCGCGATCTTTGTAGCCATTGCACACGATCACGCTCTTGGTACGCCCGGCGTGCGCTAGCACCACCATGAGCTCGGCTTTGGAACCAGCCTCCAGGCCCAAAGGTTCGCCACTTTGGGTTAAGGACTCAATCACGCGGCGGTGCTGGTTGACCTTGATCGGAAACACCAAGAAGTAATTGCCGCTGTAGCCGTAATTTTCCCGAGCCTGAGCAAAGGCGCGGTTAATAGAGCGTACCCGGTGCGGTAGAATTTGGGGAAAGCAAAAGAGCGCCGGCAGGCGCTGTCCATTTTGTTCACGATCGGCCACTAACTGGGCTAAATCGACGCGCGCGTTAGGGACATCTGGATCGGGGCAAACTTCGACATGACCTTGGTCATTGACCTCGAAGTAGCCATTACCCCACCAATCTACATTGTAAACACTCATCACAGTGCTCTCCTAGCACATGTGGCTTGCCATAATGGATAAGCAAGCGGATGAAGCCAACGATGACACCTGAACTGCCTTATTTATCAGGGCCATCAATGGAAATTCGGCCGCAGCACGAACTTTGTCGCGCATCATGCCAAAACCTTGCCCCTATGACAAGTCTGATTAAGACTGTGCGATAATGGCCCCAACAGAGTTCACCCCATAGGACAACAGAAAAAATGCCGGATCTCTTGCACCAGCGTATTGCTGATTTTGACCAAAAGGCCGCCTATCTTAAGAGCACGATTACCAGCATTCAGGACTATCCCATCAAAGGCATCCTGTTTCGTGATATCACCTCGCTGTGCGAGGATCACAAGGCCTTTGCCTTGACCATTGATATGCTCTATGAGCTGTTCAAGGACGAAAAGATTGACAAGGTGCTCTCAGGTGAAGCAAGAGGCTTTGTCTTTGGTGCCCCATTGGCGGCCCGCTTGGGCGCAGGCTTTGTTATGGTGAGAAAGCCTGGCAAACTGCCACGTGCCACCATCAAAGAAGAGTACGCCTTAGAGTACGGCACCAACGAGCTGCACATGCACGAGGATTCGGTTAAGCCCGGCGAGCGCGTCTTATGCGTCGATGACCTCTTAGCCACCGGCGGCACCATGATTGCGATGTGCCGTTTAGCCCAGCGCGCCGGGGCTCAAGTGGTCAAATGCGCCTTTGTGATCGATTTGGTCGATCTAGGGGGCTGTGCTAAAATCAAGGACACATGCGGGGTTGACAGCGTAAGTCTGCTCGACTTCCCAGGGCACTAAACACCTGCGCCCAAACCACCAAAGAGCTAGAAAAAAGAAAAACGCGCGACCCAGTGGTAGGTAAGCGCTTCCTGGGGTTATAAGGACTCTAGGTTAGTTGGGCTGAGATTTTTTCTCGGTCCGCGCGGGCTTTGGTGGGGGGCAGCACTGGCTTCTTGAAAAAAGAAATGAGCAGCTGGGGCTGCTTGCAGGAAGGGCAGCATCAGCTGCAAGGGGCAGCCACGGCTGCCTTCTTTGTCACTACTCTGCGTGAGCAGAGATAAAAGGAAACCTAGGACATGGCATTAGGTGGTGATAACTATCTGGCGCTGGCACGTAAGTACCGGCCGCAAGTCTTTGAGGATGTGGTCGGCCAAGAGCACGTGCTCAAGGCTTTAGCGCACTCCATTGACACAGGGCGCACCCACCATGCCTATCTGTTAACCGGTACCCGTGGTATCGGTAAGACCACGATTGCCCGTATTTTTGCCAAGGCCTTAGAGTGTGAAAAGGGCGAGAGCTCGCACCCATGCAATGAGTGCGAAGCCTGCGTTAACATCACCAATGGCGCATTCCCTGACGTCATTGAGATCGACGCCGCCTCGCAAACCAAGGTTGAGGACACGCGCCAGCTGCTTGAGAACACCCAGTACCCGCCGATCAATGCCCGCTATAAGATCTACATTATCGACGAGGTCCACATGCTCACCACGAACAGCTTCAATGCGCTGCTCAAGACCTTGGAAGAGCCACCGGCCTACGTCAAGTTCATCTTAGCGACCACCGATCCGCACAAGATTCCAACCACGGTGCTCTCGCGCTGCCTGCAATTTCAGCTGAGAGCCCTAAACCTAGATGAGATCGCCCATCAGCTCCAAACGATCTGCGATAAAGAGCAGGTCAAGTACGAGCCTGAGGCCATTATGTCGCTGGCCCGTGCCGCCCGTGGCTCGATGCGTGATGCCTTATCCTTATGTGACCAAGCGATCGCCTTAGGCCACGGTGAGCTCAGCGCATCAAGCGTTCAGGGCATGTTAGGCACGGTCGGTGACGCCTTAATTACCGATATCTTAGAGCTGTTAGCCGACGGACCTGAGGCAGCGGCGACCGATGCCGCTGGCCACAGCACCTTTGCCGCGCTCTTAGAGAAGATCCGCCAAAAGGCCCCGAACTACAAGAGCTTATTAGATGAGCTCGTGATTGCCTTCCACGACTTGGCGCTGTTCCAATTGATCGGCAGCACCAAGCTTGAGGTCTTCTCCTTTAGCTCAGCCATGCTCAGCGTCTACGCCGGACGCATGACCCCACAGCAGGTGCAGCTGTACTATCAAATCATCTTAGAGGGTGTGCAGGAGTACCAGTACGCCGCTGACGGCCGCTCGGCCTTTGAGATGACCTTACTGCGTCTCTTAGCCTTTACTCCCGAAAAAAAAAAAAAGTAACCCTATGGCGTGGTGAGGGTAATGGGGTTCGGGTCAACCTGTTAAATGAGCTGGTCGCCCAAGTACGCGGTCACACCTCCCCACAAAGACAAGCCAAGATCCTTACGCAGACGCAAGGCCCTAAGAGCAATTTTGATCTCAAGTCAGCCTTATTAGAGGGTGGCCTTTATGCCGACTCCAAGGCCGCACGCGCCCAGCAAGCCTTAAACAACCTGCATGCCGAAGCTCAGGCCGCCTTGCAGCAAGCCCAGGCTCAAGCGCAAGCCCAGGCAAGCGCGCCGCAGAGCTTGCTGCGTGGTCTGTCCGAGGGAGATACCTCCAAGCTCTTAGCTGCCATTAAGCAAGGTGCGGCTGCCGCCCATACCTGTGCCTCGGAGCTGGCGACCAAGTTAGGTTTTTCCTCAGAGCAGCGTGACACCATTATCAAGCTTGCCCAAACCTTAGCGCACGGCCAAGGCGCCTTAGAGCAAGCTCAGGCCGCGATGGCTCAGGCTCAGCGCAGCCACGATCAAGTCACGCGCGCGCTCAAGGCGCAGCAGCGCAAGCTTGGCCTGCCGCAGACGCCAGTAAGCGCCGATAAGAGCAATAAAGACTCACAGCCGCAGTGGGCTCAATACCCTGAGCACACCATTACTCCGGTCGGTGAAGGCCCACAAGGAGGCTTTGGCGAGGGCTTTTCGGCGCCATCGCTGCAAGAGCGCGTGGCTAACGCCGCCCGAGCCGCCCAGCAAGCTGCGCAGCAATCATCCCAGCAAGCCGCATCTCAGACCGCCCAGCAAGCCGTGTCCCAACCAGCACCGCAAGCGGCAGCCGCTCCCCAAGCTGCGGCCACTCCGTTGCAGGCGAGCGCTGCGTCTGATGCCGCTGCGCAAGCTGGTGCACAGCCGTCAGCTGATGGTACGACCTCTGACTTTTTAAAGAAGGTCGATACTGAGAGTAAGTTTGACTTTTCACAGCAGCAAAAGGATCTCGAGGCGATTCGCGCCGGAGCTGGGGACTTTAACACCCAAGTTCTGGACTTAGATCAACTCGATGAAGGCGCCCGCGCCCAACAGCAAGCCGACGAGGCGGTGTCCAAGGTCATTATGGATACCCTGCCACAGGTGCGTCAGTTCTTAAAAGACTTGGACTCAGCGGCTAAGGGCTTAGAGCGGCAATTGTCGGGTAACGCCAACAACAAGGGCGCGAACTACGAATCAGCGATTAGCTCGGTGGTCGCCGGGATTCGCAAGGCTAAGGGCGAGATTGATGCTGGAGTTAAGCCAAGCGCGGCACCAGTGGCTGCGGACGGTTTGAGCCTTAATCAGCCTGTGCCTGCTAGCGAGGACAACTTTAGCTTAAGCCAGCAAGGCGCCAGTGGCTTTGATGTCAATGATCCACGCCACTTAGGGGCGCAGCTCATCGGCTCAGTGTCGCTGGCCGCAAACGAAAGCGCCGCCGCCCCTGGTGGTAGCTTTGAGCTGCCTACGACCAGTGCCGCAGCGGCAAA
>CALXOW010000079.1 GCA_944390115.1 uncultured Anaerobiospirillum sp. | reverse complement strand
TATGCAGCAAAAGCCCCTCCGAAAAGACTGTTTGGACGGGGCCGATAATTCACCAAAAGTAGCTGCTCAGTCGCGGCCTTAACTTCAAGCCCTCTATCTCATCCGCGCAGATCACGCCTCTTGCTCGTTAGTAGGCCCGCACAGGAAAGGGTAACAATTCCGTGCCCAAGCAAAATCAGGGGCGCATTTGCCCCTAAACTAGGGTCACGCAACCACATGCCAGACTACGAGGCGCCCGCGCCTTATCACCAGCTGATCTACCCCTTTCTCAAAGTGCCGTCCCAGCTCTGCGCCGACTTTCGTTTTCCTTTTTGCTTTTGCAGAACTTTGCAAAGTTTTACTGCAAAAATGTGAACTCTGTGACAAAATTTACAGTGCAGCACTCAGGGGCGCTCCCGAGACACAAGAAAACGCAAGTTGCTCTGCACTTGAGCCCCGAGCTACCGCCCAAAGGGCAGTTGTGCACGTGCCCACCGATATTTATCGCATTTATTCGGTTTTAGGAATATCTAGGCCGGGCGCAATTTTTGTCGATGGCGTCACAAAAATCACAGTAAAGGTCAAAATCGGAAAGTTTTAGGTGCCGCTAAAGAACACATGAATTTTTGGCTTTGGATAGAATGAGCACCGTGTTCAGACGAACATAGTTTTGCAGAAGTTCCTGTTTAGACTGCAAAAACTGAGGCAAGTCCCTTGCCTCTGCGAGGTTCACGATTCACTACTTGCTGATGCTGACCATGCTCTCCTCCATGGCCAGCAGCGATGGCTTTTTTCCTGTGATGAGAACCTGGCGGCAGTACTTGAGCATTGCGCTTAGGACAGGCAGATCCGCATTATTCTCCATCTTGTTCCAAGGGCGCGCTGAGCAGTGTGTGGGCTCAGCCCCCCTCTTTGAGTCAAGCGGACTTAAACCCCATAAGGCTTAAGTCCCAGGCACTAAGATGGAATACGTGGTGAGAGTTGTTTGTGAGGTTTTCTATGGAACAGAAGTGGTGGCACGGCAAGACCGCTTACCAGATTTATCCAAAGTCGTTCTGTGATTCCAACGGCGACGGCATCGGTGACTTACGCGGCATTATCTCCAAGCTCGATTACCTGCAAGAGTTAGGCGTCGAGTTAGTTTGGCTTTCCCCTATCTTCAAGAGCCCATTTGTTGACCAAGGCTACGATATCTCTGACTATCAAGATATCGACCCAGTCTTCGGCACTATGGCCGACTTCGACGAGCTCTTAGCCCAAGCTAAGGCCCGTGGCATCGACATCATCTTAGACCTCGTAATCAACCACTGCTCGGACAAGCACGAGTGGTTCCAAAAGGCTTGCGCCGATCCTAACTGCGAAGAGGCCAAGTACTTCTACATCGCCAAGGGCAAGAACGGTCAAGTTCCTGATAATCTGCGCTCCTACTTTGGAGGCTCGGTATGGGAGCCACTGCCAGGCCACGAGAGCGAAGACCTCTACTACCTGCACTATTTTGCTAAGGCCCAGCCAGATCTCAATTGGTACTACGAGCCACTGCGTGAGAAGCTCTTTGCCATGATCAACTTCTGGCTCGATAAGGGCGTAGCAGGCTTCCGCGTCGACGCTATCATGAATATCGCCAAGGACTTAACCTTCCCTGGCTTACCAGCTGATGGCCCAGATGGTATGTGCGCCGCCAATCAGATGACCGCAAAGCTCTCCGATCAGGCCGCTACCTTCTTATATGAGATGAACGACAAGACCTTCAAGCCACACGATGCTATTTCGGTTGCTGAGGCCTTCGGCGTCAATGCCGCATCTCTGGCCAACTATATCGGCGATAACGGCTTCTTCTCGACTATCTTCGACTTCTCGGCCCGTGAGTTAAACGAGAAGTACCCAGCCTACTACCGCTATCGTCCCGTTTCGATTGCTAAGTGGCGTGACACCATCTTCGCTTCGCAAGAGCGCGTCAACGATATCGGCTTTATGTGCCCGATCTTCGAGAACCATGACGAGCCACGTGGCGTATCCTACTACCTGCCACGCCACGCTCAAAACCCAGATGGTGCTAAGGCCTTTGCTGCCGTCCTGTTAATGCTGCGCGGCATGCCATTTATCTACCAAGGCCAAGAGATTGGCATGACCAACACTCACTTCAACTCGATCTACGAGTTTGATGACGTCAATGCCAAGGACAATTACAAGACCGCCTTAGAGGCTGGTTTAACCGAGCAGCAGGCCTTAGATATCCTCAACATTGAGTCGCGTGACAACGCCCGCACCCCAATGCTGTGGTCGGATGAAAAGAATGCCGGCTTCTCCACCGCCGCTATCACTTGGCTCAAGGTTCACCAAGATTACAAGACCGTCAACGTCGCCGCTCAGCGCCACGACCCTAAGAGCGTCTTCTCCTTCTACAAGGCCTTAATTGCCTTAAAGAAGAATCCTGAGTACAAGGAGCTCTTAACCTACGGCAAGTTCGTCGGCTTAAAGCCAAACGCAGAGTACGTCGTACCTTATGCCCGTGAGTTAAACGGCAAGAACCTCTACGTGGTCGCCAACTTCGAGGATCGCGCCATCGAGTATGAGCTGCCAACTCAAGGCAAGATCTTGCTGGCCTCTAACGACGCGATCAAGCTCGAGGGCACCAAGGTCACCTTACCTGCCGTAAGCGCCGTAGTCGTAGCAGACTAAAGCTCACTTCGGGGCTGACTCCTCCCCCTAACTTATTCTTACGGGGCGCTGCCTGAAACAAAAAAAATAAAAAGGGCAGCGCTTAGGGGGAGTCTTACCCCGAAACACCGATTTCACCACACACAGTAAGCTGTCTTGGTGTGGCAACTAGACTGTTTACTGCGTGGAATGAAAAAACCGACCAAAGGTCACTTAAGACCCAGGTCGGACCAAACGACCCACAGGTCGAACAACGTAGGTTGGCCTGAGCTAACCTACCATGATAACCGGAGCGCACACGTCGTCTCACTTGGTTTTTGGCTCAAATCAAGGTGATACCTGATATCGCATTTGGCAGCGGTTGAAGGCAGCTTGTCCCTTCCTCTCCACTTTAAGGGGACAAACCGATGCGCGCACTCCCTGACTTGCAAGCAGAGCAGCTGGCGCTTTTTGATACTGACACTATCACTATCTTTAAGGAGGGTAAGCCCTGTGCTTTCCCTGTGGCACCTTAAAGATGCGCGGCTCCCTTCAAGTTACTTAGGTGTGGCAGCCTGAGATGGGAGCAAGGCTCGCTTTACTTGCAGGTTGTGCTGGAGACAATGAAATGCTATTTCCAAAGCTAGCAAACAATCCTAACAAGGATCCTAACATCGGCGTAGTGGAGAAATTCTCCTACGGCTTAGGCGACTTTGCTTCGCAGATGTTGTACACCCCAACGGGTTCCATCCTCATTTACTACTACACTGAGGTGGTTAACGTTAACATCGCGATCGTCGCTTCGATCATGTTAGCCTCCCGTTTCTTAGACGGCTTCTCAGACCTGTGCGTCGGTTACCTCATTGAGAACACCAAGAGCCCTTACGGTAAGGCCCGTGCTTGGCTCATTCGCATGTTGGTGCCATTCTTCATCGCCATGGTGGCCTTGTTCTCGGTACCTCCGGGGATGAGCGATCTGATGAAGTATATCTACATCTTCGTGTCCTATAACTTCGCGATCACTGTAGTTTACACCGCAATCAACCTGCCTTACGGCTCGATGACGACCACGATGACGCAGGACAGCTACCAGCGTTCGATCATCGTTATTTACCGTATGCTCTTAGCTACCGCCGGTAATACCTTCACCATGGTCATCACCCTGCCAATGGTTGAGTACTTTGGCGGCGATCAGATGGCTTGGACCCTCACCTTCGTCATCTTGGCGGTAATTGCTTGCGCATGCTTCTTCTGCACCTTTGTCTTCTGCCATGAGCGCTGCGCCTCCCCAGCCCCAGAGAAGAGCGATCTCAAGACCACTTTACATGTGATCAAGGGCCTGTTCCACAACAAGTACTGGCTCATGTTAACCCTGGCCATGCTCACCCTCTTCTCGGCTGACGTGGTCTTCGGTACCGCCAACACCTACTACTGCCGTTACTTCTTAGACAATCCAAACCATGTTGGTACCTTTGCTACCATTATGAATGTCTTCAAGATTGGCTCGATGATTATCCTGCTGCCAATCATGCTGCGTCGTTATGGTAAGCGCAATGCCTTAGTTGTGGCCTCGGCTATCATCTTTGTTTCGCTGTTTGCCCGTTTCATCGATCCAAACAACGCCATGATCGCCTTTGTTGCCGCTGGCTTCTACGGCTTTGGTCAAGGCTTCACCTACGCTTGCTTATTTGCCATGCTCCCTGACTGCGTTGAGTACGGTGAGTACACTGACCACGAGCGTCACGAGGGCTTAGTTTACGCCGGTGCCTCCTTCGGTATGAAGTTAGCCGCTGGTTTAGGTGCGGTCTTAGCCTCGATCACCATGCAGGTTGGTGGCTACGTCAACAATGCCCCAGAGCAGACCCCAGAGGCCATGAACGCTATCTTATTAGCTTGCACCGTGGTTCCTGCTGTCCTCTATGTCCTGTGCATCCTCTCGGTTGTCGGCTACAAGTTAGACAAGCTCTATCCAGACATCATCCGTGAGCTGCAAAAGCGCAAGAGCGAAGCTGCTAAGAACGCAGGCGAGTCTGCCCCAGCCGCAGCTCCAGCTGATGCTCAGTAAGAGTTAGCACTGTAAGAGTTGTCAGGCTTTAAACAAAAAAAATGAGGCTCAACCTGAGCCTCACCTCAGGCCCGAGCTTCAAGCTCGGGCCCTTCGGGCACCTTGAGTGCCCGACCCCCAACAACCATAACAACTCTCTATTTTTCAAGGCACTGTAAAGGTGCCTTTTTATTAACTGCGCCACGCTCACCTGCGCAAACTGCTCTCACTTAGCGCGGCCGACCTTACGTCCAGCTGCCCGTACGCCTCGCTCAACCCAGATAGAGCTTTATTAAGGAAACTCTTAATCAATCCCGCTTTCCAGTCAGAACACAATGCCTTGAGCTAAGTGCATGCACGCGGTTCGTGCCCTTAGCTCAGTGCATTGACCTAAATGTCAATTTAGGACAGTCGCACTACACTTTTAGCAGTTCACCAAAAACTGTGAGCTAACGCAAAATTTGCCGCAAAGCCCGATAAATCAAGGATTTGTGACAAGCTCACTCGATGGTACAGAGCCAACAAATTTGTGCACTATTTTAACCAAGGCCTGAATCTTGGTTAATCCAGTGTAGTTTTGAGCCAAAAGACTTAAACCAGGTTAGCGCCCCGCTTTCTATACTGAACGCGTGGACCAAAACAGGCTGAGGTGTGTGAGGTCCGCAGGTTTTAGTTTTATGGCAAGTGCCGACAGGCACCCAAGTGCGAGGATTTTAGTCATGGAGCAGAAGTGGTGGCACGGTAAGACCGCTTACCAAATCTATCCAAAGTCATTTTGCGACAGCAATGGCGACGGCATCGGTGATTTAAAGGGCATTATCTCCAAGCTCGATTACCTCAAGGCCTTAGGCATTGATATCCTGTGGCTCTCGCCCATCTACCCTTCCCCATTTGTCGACCAGGGCTACGATATCAGCGACTATGAGAACATCGATCCAAGCTTTGGTAGCTTAGAGGACTTTGATCTCCTGATGAAGGAGGCCAAGGCCCGTGGCATCGACGTCATCATGGACCTGGTGGTCAACCACTGCTCGAGCGAGCACGCTTGGTTTAAAAAGGCCTGCGCTGACTTAAACAGCGAGGAGGCCGGTTACTTCTACTTTATCAAGGGCAAGGACGGCAAGGTACCAAACAATCTGCGCTCCTACTTTGGCGGCTCGGTCTGGGAAAAGATCCCAGGTCACGAGGATGAGGACATCTACTACAGCCACTATTTTGCCAAGGAGCAGCCAGATCTCAATTGGTACAACCCAAAGCTGCGCGAGCAAGTTTACAAGCTCACCAACTTCTGGCTCGATAAGGGCGTAGCAGGTTTCCGCGTTGACGCGATCCTCTCCATAGTCAAGGATTTAGATTTCCCAGATCTGTCGCCTGATGCCGACGACGGCATGACCCACGCGGCCAAGATGAACGCACGCAACTTGAGCCAAATTGGCCCATTCTTAAATGAGCTGAAGGCGCGCACCTTCACCCCACACAATTCCTTTACCGTAGGCGAGGTCTTAACGGTCACCAAGGACAGCGTCACCGAGTTTGCAGGCCCTAACGGTTACTTCTCGACCTTATTTGACCTCTCGCCACGTGAGGTAATCGAGACGCACCCACACTACCGTGAATATCCTAACCTCACGGTCGACGATTTCGTCAAGTGCGTGTTCGATACCCAAGAGCTCTATCAAAAGGCTGATGCCTTTGTCGCTCCAATCATTGAGAACCACGATGAGCCACGTGGCCTGTCGTACTACCTGCCAGAGCACCTGCGCAACGCCCAAGGCGCTAAGCTCTTAGGCACCTTCCTCATGTTCTTACGCGGTATCCCATTTATCTACCAAGGCCAAGAGATCGGCATGACCAATACCGATTTCCAGAGCATCGATGAGTTCGATGACATTATGGCCAAGGATGAGTACAAGATCTCGCTTGAGGGTGGCTTAAGTGAGAAGGAAGCATTAGCGCTGTGCGCTCGCCACGGCCGTGACAACGCCCGCACCCCAATGCTGTGGAGTGATGAACCAAACGCCGGTTTCACCACGGGCAAGCCTTGGATGCGGGTGCACCAGGACTACCAGACCTTAAATGTTAAGGCCCAAGAGCACGACCCAGAGAGCCCACTCAATCACTATCGCAAGCTCATTGCCTTAAGAAAGAAGCCTAATCTGCACGAGACGGTCACCTATGGCACCTTTGAGCGCAATCAAGTGGCTCCAGGCGTGATGTCCTACTTCCGTACCAACGCAAAGTCCGGCCAGCGCCTGCTCATCATCGCCAATACCAATCAGGAGCCTTTGACCTATCAGCTGCCAGCTCAAGGTAAGGAGCTCTTAACCACTGGTGCGGTCAAGCTTGAGGGCACGACCTTAACCTTAGGTTGCGGTGGGGCTACGATCTTAGAGCTGACCAAGTAGCCCTTAAAATCAATCGTGAGGGCACGCCACCCTGGCGTGTCCGAACCTCGGTAGGCACAGACGGCAAAACTCCGTCTGTGCTTTTTTATTGCACAAAAGTTCGCAAAGTGAATGGATCCTAGCACCTTATGGCCCACCAATTCTGTGAGAATAGCGGCAACAATGACAACGCCCGCATGCTTGCGCACACGGGCGTCTCAAGAAATCAACCCTAACCGCAACCAGGGATGGCCTGAGTTAGCGCGGCACGCCTGAGTTAGCACAGCGAACCTTAGTTAGTACGGCGTACCTGTGTTAGCGCGACGCGCTATTGCTGCTGTCACTGCTTGCGCAAAATGAAATCACGCTCTGTTGATAATATCAACCAAGGACACATGGAAAAATTTGCGCACCTTAGGAGCAGCGCAGAACACCAAGGCAAAACGTGCCACCCGAGGCTCACTGGTGGCATTATCGCCATATTCACGCTTTTTGACCTGAACTACCGCCTCCTCAAGCTTTTGCTCCAACTTCTTGGGATTAGAGCTCGACTCAAATTTATACTCAAAAACAACAGTCAATTTGTATCGAGGCAAATCGATCACACAATCGGCCCGGCCCAAACTGGAAAGGACTTCATTCCGAGGTTTTAGCTCCGCTCCAAACAACAGAACGCTGACAAAGTTTGCGACCGCAGCCTCATTGGTGATGTTGAAGTTGGAGTAAGAAATAGCACTTAAAATTTGGTTAAAGTACGCCCGGATCTTATCTGGATCGAGGCTAATCAGAGCTAACACCGCCTTCGAGCTCGACTCAGGAGAGCAAATGTCCTCCTCTAGATTGAAGAAATGACGAGCAAGCAAATTAGCAAAGGCTAAACGAATCTCCTTATTCGGGCATCTCAAATGAAGCTTGCCACTGGTGATGAAAGGCTCACAGAGCGTAAGATAGCCCGTCTGAAAGAGCAAGGAAGACGAGTTAGCCTTGGGGTTGAGTAAGGAAGATTGCTGGAACTGATTGGAGTCAATCTCGATATCACCGACCGACGCATCGTTAATCAGCTGTGGCAGATCCAAGCGATCTAAAGCGATCTTAAGCACCTGTGGAATGCCATTTCCCACCTCGTTGCTCCAATAGGGTTGCACAAGAGCATCTTCGTTGGAGAAAAAACGGAGTACTGACCAAGGAGAAAAGACCTTGATATTCTGCGCGCCGGAGAAGGAATAGCCATCATACCAATCAGACATCTCATTTAGCAGCTTCTCGACCTGAGCATCGCTTACCGCTTCAGGTGCACACTTTTCCCTGACCGCTGTTGCATAGCGCAATTGCTGCGCAAAATACTGCTTGAGTTCATCGCGCGTATAGCCACAACAAGCCGCAAAGCCTTTTTCAAACGACAGGTCTGTGAAGTTATTGCCAGCTGAGCCTAAGTCGAGATCCTGAAAGCGGGTGACTCCGGTAAAAAATATGCAGCGAAATTTATTGGAATGTCTTTTAATTGCACTAAATATACCGCGCATTAAAAATCTACATATTTCCAGTTCTTGCTCATTATCACAATGATAATGCAACGGAGAGTCGTACTCATCGAGCAGCAACACGAGGGAGCGATTAGGCACCAGTTCCAACATCGCGCTAAACAGCTCCCGAAAACGTTGTGGCTCAGCAATCAGCTTTTTCGCAAGGTCGATGTTATGCTCACGACAAAACGCAGTGACGTAATTCATCAGAAGCTGCTCAAATGCAGCAGCAGTGGTGCAATCTGAATTTATTTCATTAAAATCAAGATGCAGCACCAGATAGTGGCCATCATCTCGCCAGAGCTTTTCAATAGCCAGTCCCTTAAAGTAGGATTCAGTTTGACCGTCGCAGGGCTCTAAGCCATGCAGGAACAGCTCCTTTACGGTTGAGAGCAAGGTGCTTTTGCCAAAGCGACGCGGCCGCGTCAGGATTTGAGGAAACTCATTGGATGCAATCTCGTAAACATAGGCGGTCTTGTCGACATACACAAAATTATTTCGATTGCTTCTCAGTTGGTCAAAGCTCTGGAATCCGGTCGGCAATGTCCTTCTCAACTCACCAAAATTCATCTAAAACCGGCGCGGATACCCCCGAGGTAACTCGGGGGAGGAAGCGCCGCCTCCTGTTCTCAGTTCGGTTAA
>CALXOW010000078.1 GCA_944390115.1 uncultured Anaerobiospirillum sp. | reverse complement strand
ATTAACGAAGTACCAATCAAAATTGCAGTTTGGAGCAGTTTGGCTTATTTAAGCCATTCCTTAAACTTACGGCTATGTCTCGACGCTGATTAAGCCAATCACCATGAGCATCAGGTTGGATCTCTACCAGCGGAGCATTTAGAATGGAGCGGAGTTCTACCAGCTGACCAAGTTTTTCTTCACGACTGAGGTAGTCATCCACTGCCGTAAAGTAAATTTTTCCTTGCACGTTAGCCTGAGGATTCTTGACTAGGATAGTAATGGCAATTGGAGCACGACTGCCTGCACCAAAAATTTTGCCTCCTTCTTGGCGCGATTGTTCGCCTGAAGTACGTTGATTGCCCTTTAAATGATATACATAAATAGAGCTGTACTCTTGCTGTACACAACGACGCATGCCACTAGCAGCAACAGACTCAATCCAACCGGCATTTGATACAAAAGCAACAACACCTTGCTCACCTAAACGATCTGAAGCCCAGCGAAATGCTTTTATGTATGAATCATAAAGACTATTTTTGTTAACTTTATCTCCCAAAGCGACATATGTCTCAGCTATACGTTGCTCTAGAACTGGATAGCTTTCGTTTTGGTTATCATCATTAGCATTGGCCTGACCTACAGAGTATGGAGGATTACCAACGATAACCTCAAGATGAAGCTCTTGTACAGCATTAGTCTGTTCTAAGTTTTCAATAAATGAACCCTGACCTGCATGATCTATTTTCTTTATCTCGGAGAAGGTGTCAGTCAGCACTACGACACGGTTACGCTCATAGTGCGCAGCATCCTTGCCCATCATGTCGTGGTACACGGACTCGATGTTAATCGAAGCCACGTAATAGGCTAGTGGCAGGATTTCCTGTGCGTGGAGCTCATGGCGATACTTATGCTCGAGCTCTTGCGCTGAGATCAGCTCTGGGCTTTGCATCATGCGCGTGATAAAGGTGCCCGTGCCAGTGAACGGATCCATGATGTGGACGCTCTGGCTGCCTAGGCTTGAGCCAAATTCCTTTTTCAGGATGTCGTTGACCGAGTGGTTAATGAAATCGACCACTTCAATTGGGGTGTACACGATACCCAGCTTGTCCTGCTGCTTCGGGAAAGCCACCTTAAAGAAGCGATCAAAGAGGTCGACAATAACCTTTTGACGGTCTTCTACCGTGGTGACGTTCTGCATGCGAAACTCTACGCTCTGGTAGAAACCGCGCAGATCTTGGTTGGTCTTGGTTAAGCCCTCGGCGTCGAGCTTGACCAGCATGTCCGAGAGGCCCTTGGCAATTGGGTTTTGCTCGGTGAATGGGAATCCCCGGAACAACTCATCTAAGACCGGCTTAATCACGATATGCTGGGCGAGCATGTCGATGATTTCGTCACGATCCAAGTGCTGACCAATCGAGTCGTTGAGGTCGAGGCAGAACTTGGCAAATTCAGCCTGGAAATCAGGATCTTTATTGGCATCCAAGAGCTTGTTGATAGCCTTAACCTGTTCGGTGCAGATCTTGGCTACGTCCTCAGCCCAGTCCTGCCACTCCTTACGACGCCCCAGCTTCTTGATAATGGTGGACTTGATAGTCTCCTCGACTTTGATCGCTTGTTCAACCTTTTCGATCTCTTCAATCAGTCTCCGTTTGTCGTCCGGCACAGGATCTACCAGAGGTTCCACAGAATTATCCTGCTGACGCGGTCTAGGTGGACGTGGTCCAGTACGTTTGCCTTTGATCTCACTCTTTTGGACGCAGATGACCTCAATGCGGTCATCAATCTTCTGAGTCGCACCGTCGACTAAGACGTGGGCAGGGTTGATGGACTTAAGGGCGTTGAGAACCTGCCAGACCACATCAAAGCTCTGATTCTTATCAAAGATGGATTCTGGGTGCTCAAGGTCATTGGTGACCACAGGGATGATAACGTAGCCGCGCGTTTTGCCCGGTGCGGTACGCATGACGCGGCCGACGGTCTGGACGACATCCACCTGCGATTTGCGCGGGCTTAAGAACACCACGGCATCAAGCGCTGGCACGTCCACACCTTCACTCAAGCAGCGCACATTAAAGAGGATCTTGCAGTGATTTTCTTCTGGATCGGTGCGCAGCCAATCAAGCAGTTGACCCTTGGTGATCGCATCCATCGAGCCGTCGATGTGCTTGCAGTCGCATACCAAGTTATGCTCGTTGAGGTAGGCGAACTCTTCGCTGGCACGGCCATTTGGATCGCTTAAGCTCAGCTCCTTGATGTGATCACGATAATGTTCCACCGTGTTCTGGAAGTACTCAGTGAACTGTTTAGAACCGGCCTTATCGTACTTGCCCGTGGAATCGATGATCTGAGCAAAGCCCACCGCACGGCGCATTGGCTGTTCATCACCAGAAAGCTCTGTACTAACACCATACTTATTCAAAGCCTTCCAGGTACCAATGACCTTAGCTGCGTGGAACTGCGAGAAGTCAAGCAAGGATTCGTCAGTTGGCAGCATGGACTTATCGCCGACCAAGATGATGACCTTGTAGTCGACCAGGCAGCCCAACTTGACTGCATGATCGAAATTCAAGGTGCTGAACACTGGACCAAAGACATTCTCATCATCCATTGAGTAAAGAATGGCCTCGCCCACGGTCTCTTGCTGCTTGGCGGCCTCACCATAAACCTTTGGGGTGGCGGTCATGTAGAGACGCTTAGCGCCCTTGATGTAATCATCGTCGTGGATGCGGGTAAAGTTCGACTCATCGTCCACTGCGCTATCAGCACCACGCCGTACGCGCGGCTTACGTCCGCGCTTAGCAGGCTCAGTCTTGGTGTCTTGGTTATCACTGGAGCTTGTTTCAACAACGCCCGCCCCTTCAATCGGCACAGACACTGGGTCAACTTGCTCAACCTCAGGAATAAGCGGTGCTGTCTGCGCGGTAGCGGCCTTCTTAACCGACTTGCGGTCAGCGACCAAGTAGCCACCTGCTGTGCGGTGAGCCTCGTCGCAGATGATGAGGTCAAGGGCCGGTAACTGGTAGTCAGTCTGAGCTTGGTGAATAACGTCGAGCGACTGGTAGGTCGAGAAGATTACGGTCATGCCCTCGGCATGAGTGAGTTCTTTGCGCTCTAAGGCCGCGTTTACGGCGTTGGCTAAGCTCTTAGCATCCGTTGTGGCTGGGAAGTTGAGGTCCGACGGGCGCATATAGCTGACGAAATCGTCTTCATCGCCACTCTTTCCCACCTTGCTATCAGAGCACACCGCAAAGGCACTCATATGGGCGCTGGCTTGGCGCTTCCAGTCATAGAGCGTTTGAGACAGTAAGGCCAAGGATGGCATCAGGAACAGCACTAAGCCATTGTGGTTGGTTTGGCGCTCAGCAATCTTGAGGGACGTAAAGGTCTTGCCGGTACCGCAAGCCATGATGAGCTTGCCACGGTTGTGATGCTTGAAACCTTCTAGAACGTTTTCTAGTGCTTCTTGTTGGTAAGGGCGCAGCTTGCGCTTGGTGATGGTGACCTGATTGGTCTTGAGAAAGCCTGACCAATCGACGTTGGCTTCTTCGAGCTCTGTACGACTTACGTACTCAACAGGCTTGCTACGATTGTGCAGCTCATTGTGAGCATTATCAGTTAGTTTGCCAGTGCAAACGAAGATGCGGCGGGTAAAGCACTCTTGCTCAGAGGCGGCCAGGAAGGAATCGATTTGGCTCTTAGGAATTGTGTAGTTACGGCCAAAGAACTTGCATTGAATGGCGGTAAATGACGGGTTTACATTGTTTTCTAACCCCTTAACCCCCCCCCTACTTTCTATTCTGATCTGGGATGCGATTCCGGCATTTTGCGCCTGTCCATTCTCGACCACACGGTTGGTGGCAACAAGGTCAATGCCGGTATCACGTGCATTGACAGCTAACTTAGGGTGCTCCTTAACCCAGTCGGCGTAAGTTTGTACCTTCTCAAACTGCTCACACCAAGGCAATGCTGAGCTGAACACATCACGTACTAAAAGCTCAAAGGCTGTACCCTTATCGCGCTCGGTTAAGGCATTCTCCTCAAAGCGCTGTAAGATGCACTCAAACGCGTTGATCTGCTCAGCAGTATCGACGTCCAATGTCGCTTCTGTTTCGAGCTCCGCTCCAAGTGTGGCATTTACATCCCCCATATCAGAGCTACAGTCAAGCTCACCCGTGCATGCGTTGTTGGCAACCATTGTCATATCCCCAAAACAAGTTAAAACCAGCCTGATTTAGGAGACATGACGCTAAAACCTTGCCAGCAACACAATTACCAGCTACAAAGCAAGACCTCTAAGCAAAAATCCTCAAAAGGGCGCCTCCCAAACGCAAAATAGGCTCTTAGCCTATCCTAACACCCATAAGAGCTGTGGACATTTTGCGCTATTCTTTGCCACAAGGTCACTTAGAGCCTACGTCACTACATGCTAAGCTCAATCAAAAAGGCAGCAAAGCCAAAGCACTGCTGCCTTTTTGAAAAGGTGACCTGAACCTAAGGATTATGGTTCACCGCAATTTAGTGGGGGTTGGCCACATGGAGGTCGCATTAACAGGCGGCCGATTTGGCCGATCCCCAACTAAGTTGCGGTGAACCGGATTATTGGTCAAGCTTGTGGATAGTGAGCGGAGGCAAGTTCTTTACGATCTTGACCGTTTCGAGCGACACCGTAATCACGCGTAAAATGAGATTGAGAATGTAGCGCTCATCGCCCATCTCTTTTCCGTAATTGTTATAGTCATTCGTGATATGAGAGGCCTTGTCGACCTTAACGCGGCAACGCTCAACAACCCAATCAAGCGCAGACTGAGCACCAACCACGTAATCCTGAGCTTCAGATGGGATGTTGCTGATAGTAAGCTGGTCGTTGTAAACAATTACGGTCTTATCCTTGCCTGCATTACCAGTCTTACCTTTTAACTTACCATATTTCAGTTGCTCAATATTGTAGTCAAGGTTATCGGAACTTACTCCCTTAGCGTAGCTAAAGGTACAGCCTGAGTAAGGCTCGACCGACTCATAGCCCACATGGAGCTTAGCCAGCGCACGGCCCGCATCCTCAAAGGCCTTGAACTCGGCGTAAGTGGCCACACGCGGAATGCGCGGCAGCTCCTTTTGCAGGTTGTTAGCGTAGATCGCACGATAGTCAGGGCTATGCAAGATGCCGTAGATGTAGTAGAAAACCGCATCGACATCGATTGCTGCTGCCTCCTCCGGATAGGCCGCCTTGAAGTGTTCCACTGCCTCTGGACGAATGGCGTCAACCCGCTCGTAGCCGTTAATTATCTGCCCCTGTGGCTCTGAGTTAAACTCAAGACCAGCCATCAGGCCGCCAGCATCTTTAGCGGAGTCAGACGAGGAGACCTTGCGGTAGAGGTAACGAGGGAAGCATTGCGATAAAAATTTAAGTAAATTTAAATCACAAATACAATTAGACATAAGGCAGGTAAACTGTTTGGACTCTGCGGTTAAAGTACCAATCACCAAATTTTCAGCACCATTAAATGGAAATAACTGAGGCATTTGGTAAGCACTATGCATCCAAATCTTTTCATTATAAAGCCAAAGCTTTATAAAAGGGCGGTATAAAGCGCACGATATAGACCAACTCGAGAACTCGGGCACATTTTGTAATTTATGCAAACGGTCAATTAGCACCGTACTCCACTTTATTTTAGTTTCATCGTTAATTCTTTTAAATTGAGAAGGATTGGCTTTTAAAGAAGCAACTTGAGAGTTATATAAACCAATGCATTCTTTAAAATTAAGCTCTATAGCATCTTTGCTTGCATTATATGACCATGCAGCACGGGCAGTATTAACTCCTGTGGAATAATTATCAAAAATGGCTAAACCATCAGATTTTTTGCCATCAATACTGATAAAATTGCTAAAATCGTCTCTTCGTTGGTTCAGCCAATCACCGTGGCCATCTGGAGTAATCTCTACCAGCGGAGCATTGAAAATCGATCCTAGCTCAACAAGACGCCCGAGTTTCTCCTCACGACTTAGATAATCATCTACAGCAGCAAAGTAAATTTTACCTTGAGTTTGAACCAGAGGATTCTTAACCAGAATCGTTATAGCAATTGAAGTCCTACTTCCAGTAAAGATGTTATTACCCTCTTTTCTCCCTTGCTCTCCTGATGCTCGGCAATCACCTTTAAGATGGTAAACATAAACTGAGCTAAACTCCTGCTGTAAGCAACGGCGCAAGCCATTTGCTGCGGCACCATCTAGCCATCCAGCATTAGACACAAAAGCTATAATACCCTGATCATCCAAGCGATCTGAGGCCCAGCGGAAAGCTTTGATATATGAATCATATAGACTCTTTTTAACTGTTTTTGTTCCTAAAATAACGTAGGTGTCAGCAATTCGTTGCTCAAGGGCAGGGTAACTTGTATTCTGATTATCATCATTAGCATTAGATTGTCCAACTGAATATGGGGGATTACCAATAATAACCTTAAGAGGCAAAGAACGAACCTCATCACGCAACTCAGAGTTATCACCAAAGGATCCGGTGATAGAGTGAGCCTTGTCCTCAACCTCAGAGAAAGTATCAGTCAGCACCACAACACGGTTACGCTCGTAGTGCGTGGCGTCCTTACCCATGAGATCGTGGTACACGGACTCGATATTAATTGAGGCCACGTAATAAGCCAGCGGTAGGATTTCCTGTGCATGGAGCTCATGGCGGTACTTATGCTCAAGCTCCTGATGAGCTATGAGCTCAGGGCTTTGCATCATACGCGTGATGAAGGTACCAGTGCCGGTGAACGGATCCATGATGTGGACACCGTGGCTGCCTAAGCTGGAACCAAATTCCTTCTTGAGGATGTCGTTGACCGAGTGGTTGATGAAATCGACTACCTCAATTGGGGTGTACACGATACCGAGCTTCTCCTGTTGCTTCGGAAAGGCCACCTTAAAAAAGCGATCAAACAGATCCACAATGACTTTTTGGCGCTCCTCTACTGTGGTAACGTTTTGCATGCGAAACTCTACGCTCTGGTAGAAACCGCGCAGATCTTGGTTGGTCTTGGTCAGACCTTCGGCATCAAGCTTAACCAGCATGTCCGAAAGGCCCTTAGCAATTGGATTTTGCTCAGTAAATGGGAAGCCACGAAACAGCTCATCTAAGACCGGCTTAATCACGATATGCTGCGCCAGCATGTCGATGATTTCGTCGCGGTCCAAGTGCTGACCGATCGAGTCATTGAGATCGAGGCAGAACTTGGCAAATTCAGCCTGGAAATCAGGATCCTTATTGGCATCCAAGAGCTTGTTGATAGCCGTAACCTGCTCGGTGCAGATCTTGGCTACATCCTCAGCCCAGTCCTGCCACTCCTTGCGGCGCCCCAGCTTCTTGATGATAGTGGACTTGATGGTCTCCTCTACCTTGATCGCTTTATCAAGGTCAAAGAGAGAGCCTTGACCTGGATGCTTAGGATCTTTTGGATTATCAGGATCCGTTGGATCTGTAGTTGGATCAACCCGTGGCTTAGGATGGTGTAGGATCGGTGGGCGTGGGCCAGTACGCTTCCCCTTGACCTCATCCTTTTGGACGCAGATGACCTCGATGCGCTCATCGATCTTATTGGTGCCGCCATCGACTAAGACGTGGTCTGGGTTGATGGACTTGAGGGCATTGAGCACCTGCCATACGACGTCAAAGCTCTGATTCTTATCGAAGATGGACTCAGGGTGCTCTAGGTCATTGGTGACCACCGGAATGATAACGTAGCCACGCGTCTTGCCCGGTGCGGTACGCATGACGCGGCCGACGGTCTGGACGACATCGACCTGCGACTTACGTGGGCTTAAGAACACCACGGCATCCAGTGCAGGCACGTCCACGCCCTCGCTTAAACAGCGCACGTTAAAAAGGATCTTGCAGTGATTCTCCTCGGGATCGGTACGCAGCCAGTCAAGCAACTGGCCTTTAGTGATGGCGTCCATCGAGCCATCGATGTGTTGGCAATCGCAGACCAAGTTGTGCTCATTGAGGTAGGCAAATTCTTCACTGGCGCGGCCATTAGGATCGCTTAAGCTCAGCTCCTTGATATGCTCGCGATAGTGCTCCACCGTGTCATTGAAGTACTTGGTGAACTGCTTAGAGCCTGCCTTATCGTACTTGCCCTTGGAGTCAATGAGCTGAGCAAAGCCCACCGCACGGCGCATCGGCTGTTCATCGCCTGAGAGCTCTGTGCTGACACCGTACTTGTTCAAGGCCTTCCAGGTACCGATGACTTTGGCCGCATGGTATTGCGAGAAGTCGAGCAATTGCTCGTCCGTTTGCAGCAAAGACTTGTCGCCGACCAAGATGATGACCTTGTAGTCGACTAGACAGCCTAGCTTAACTGCACGGTCAAAGTTCAAAGTGCTGAACACTGGACCAAAAACGTTCTCATCATCCATTGAGTACAGAATGGCTTCGCCCATGGTCTCTTGTTGCTTGGCTGCCTCACCATAAACCTTTGGGGTTGCAGTCATGTAGAGACGCTTAGCGCCCTTGATGTACTCGTCGTCGTGGATGCGGGTAAAGTTTGACTCATCGTCCACTGCACTATCCGCCCCACGGCGCGCACGTGGCTTACGGCCACGCTTAGCAGGCTCAGTCTTGGTCTCTGGTGCGCCCGCCCCCTCAATCGGCACAGACACAGGGTCATTTGGCTCAAGCTCAGCATCCAGCTGGGCAGTCATGGCAGTAGCCGCCTTCTTGACTGACTTGCGGTCCGCGACCAAGTAGCCACCTGCCGTGCGGTGGGCTTCGTCGCAGATGATGAGATCGAGGGCTGGTAGCTGGTAGTCAGTCTGAGCTTGGTGAATGACGTCGAGCGACTGATAGGTCGAGAAGATTACGGTCATGCCCTCGGCATGAGTTAGCTCTTTACGTGCTAAGGCTGCATTAACAGCGTTGGCTAAGCTCTTGGCGTCCGTAGTGGCTGGGAAGTTAAGGTCAGACGGACGCATGTAGCTAGAGAAGTCATCCTCGTCGCCGCTCTTGCCCACCTTGCTATCAGAGCACACCGCAAAAGCGGTCATTGGAGCGCTGGCTTGACGCTTCCAGTCATAGAGCGTTTGGGACAGCAAGGCCAAGGATGGCATCAGGAACAGTACTAAGCCGTTGTTGTTGGTTTGGCGCTCAGCAATCTTAAGGGAGGTGAAGGTCTTGCCGGTACCGCAAGCCATGATGAGCTTGCCCCGGTTGTGATGCTTGAAACCTTCTAGAACGTTTTCTAAGGCCTCTTTTTGGTAAGGGCGCAGCTTGCGCTTGGTGATGGTGACCTGATTGGTCTTGAGAAAGCCTGACCAATCAACGTTGGCTTCTTCGAGGTCAGAGCGACTTACGGTGTGAACCGGCTTAGGACGGTTGAGGAGTTCCTTTTGCGCATGCTCAGAGAGGCGACCGGTGTAAACAAAAATGCGGTCGGTGAAATAGTCGCGGTCGGAATCGGAAATGAAGGAATCAACTTGGCTCTTAGGAATGAATTGCTCACGCCCAAAGAACTTGCATTGGATGGCGGTAAACGATACGTCGCCTTTATTAGCTAGTTGATGATGTCAACGCATCCTCGGAAATAAATCAGGCCGCAAGGCCCTCTTCCTTAGATGCCATCCAACGAGCATAT
>CALXOW010000077.1 GCA_944390115.1 uncultured Anaerobiospirillum sp. | reverse complement strand
CACCATTAGCTCAGAAGTGCTCATGTCGCAGTTATTGTACGGTATTGCGGCCTCAAATTAAGATGCGGGAGCCCTGTACGTTTACCGGCCACAACGAAGCACCACACTACCTGAGCTGCGAACAATAAGCCGCTGCCTTATCGCCTTGCTATTGAGCGCTCATTGCAGCGGGCTTTTGCTTCAGCCATTCTCTGATAAGCGCGCGCGTCCCATGCAACCTTGCATTTTGGCGCAACATTCTTTAAAATATATTAAAGCCTTTAAAAGAGGATAATAGATAGATAGATAGATAGATAGATAGAGCAATTCTTGTGCCAACAGTTTATCTATTATCCGCTTGTTTTCCTTTTATTTAAGACGTTTTCTCGCCACCCCATTTAAGGCATTAGAGCAAAGCTTGGTTTGGGACATTGACTAAGGTGTCAGATGCAAAAACATGCATTGTTTACCTTCCAGTGTTGCGAGACCGGGACCGTGTGGTAACTGCCTTGCGACAAACTAAGTGGGGAAATGAAAAATGGCAGTTTATGTAAACACCAACGTCTCGTCCTTAAATGGCCAACGTTACCTCAACAATGTTCAGAACAGCCTGAACACCACCTACACCCGCCTGTCCTCGGGCTACCGCATCAACTCCGCTAAAGACGATGCCGCAGGCCTCCAAATCGCCGACCGTTTAACCTCCCAGATCAATGGCTTAAACCAAGGCAACCGCAACGCTAACGACGGTATCGCTCTGGCCCAGACCATTGAAGGCGGCCTCGACGAAATCTCGAACATGCTCCAGCGCATCCGTACCTTAGCTGTTCAATCCGCTAACGGTACCTTAGGTAGCAAGGATCGTACTGCTATTCAAAACGAAGTTACTTCGTTAACCGATGAAATCAGCCGTATTGCTGACGAAACCACTTTCGGTGGTAACTCGATCTTAAAGGGCTTCACCACTGGTTCGATTTACCGTACCAAGGGCGACTTGTCGGGCGGTACCTTAGATTTACACGTTGGCGCTAATACCGACAACATCATCACTATGGATGTTTACAACTTCATTTTCTCGAAGTTAGCCTCCGCAGCAGGTGTTGATGATACTCTTGGTGGCATCTTTGACGATAATGGCACTGTAAGCTTCGACGTAAGCACCCAATCCGGTGCTAATGCTGCTATTGACAGAATTCAATCGATGATTGAGCTGGTTGACTCGCAGCGTGCCGACTTAGGTGCTGTTCAGAACCGCTTAGAGTCCTCGATCCGCAACCAGTCCAACGTCTCCGCTAACTCCGCTGATGCTCGTTCGCGTATCCGTGATGCAGACTTCGCCGAGGAGTCCGCTAACCTGTCGCAACAGTCCATCATCCAGCAAGCTGCTACCTCGATGCTGATGCAGGCTAACGCCCGTCCTCAGTTAGCTCTCTCCATGTTAGGTTAATCGCTCCCTTGAGCTTCTAACGTGAAGACCTTAGGACTCATTTTCAGTCCTTAAACCAAAGCCTGACTTGCCCCGTGCAGGTCGGGCTTTGGTCGATACAGAAAAGATAGGAGCGCTGCTGAGCTAGCCAGCTCTGGCACGGTGCTCTTTTCCCCAGTTTTGCTGAGAGCCCTACCTCTCAGGTAACCCTATTGTCAGGCAAAATCGTATACTGCCGCAAGGTCGCAAGGCCTTGCCGCCTGGCAAGTCAGCTCCAACTGCGGTGTGCATTGGAGCTTATTTTTTCTCACCATAATCCTGCACTGCTTGCCGACCTAACGCCGCTGGTCCTAACGCCGCTGGTGTAGGTCCTTTGGAGCGCCTATGTCCACCTTTTCCTTTTCCCAGCTCGCCATCAAGTGCGTGGCTGCTGCGGTACCAGCGCACGTTCATACCTTCGACCAAAGCTCAAGGCGTGCCGCCCGTTTTAGCAAGCAGATGGGCATTGATGAGGTGCATATCTCAGTAACGGAACAAACGGCTTTAGATTTAGGCTATGTGGCTTTAAAGCAAGCTTTAGCGCACGTGGGCTGGCAAGCACAAGACCTCGATTTAGTTATCTTCGACACGCAAACGCCCGACTTTCGCGGTGCGGTTGGTGATTCCCTCTTGCTCCACAAGTACTTGCAGCTCAAAGAATCCTGTGCAGTCTTTGATATGACTATGGGTTGTGCGGCTTTGCCATACCTCATCACGGTCGCAGGCTCCTTGATGAACTCAAGCCCCGATTTGCACCGTGCCGCTATCCTCACCGGCGATAGCAAATGGATTAACTTTAAGGATGCCGCCGAGATTGAGGCCACTGCCGCTCACCTCTCAGGTGAAGGCACCGGTGTCATGTTGCTCGAGCGCGCGCCTGCGGCACCACTGACCACCCAAATCTTTGCCCAAGGCCAAGGCTACCTGCATTTATTCAATCTTCCGAGCCTTAAGAACACGTGGCATCGCAGTGAAGAGTACATCTTGCCTGATGGTGCCCGCTGGCACGTGGGGAGCTCCGATAATAAGAATTACATGAACGGCATGGCCATTCACGAGTTTGTGACCGGCCCTGTGTGCGATCAAATCAAAGAACTCTGGGGCGATAAGCTCGATCTCTTTGATTACGTTGTCTTCAACCAGTCCAACCAGCAAATGCTCGATTGCGTCTGCGCGAACCTGAAGCTTCCCCCAGAGAAGATGCTGACCAGCCTCAAGCATTATGGCAACACTTCGTGTGCCTCTCCTCTTGTCACCATCTGTGACCACAAAGACGAACTTAATGCGGGAGCCCACCTCTTTAGTGCCTGCAGCGGTATTGGTCTGACCTGGGGCTTTATGGACTATCACCTGCCAGCTAACGCGGTGCTGCCCATCATCCCAACTGACCACCGCTTCACCGAGCACATGCTCCAACCTGTATCCTCTGAAGCCTAAGGATTGTTATGAAGCTCTTATCCCTGTTCAAAATCCCAGCTCTCGCCCTCATAATGACTTGCACTGTGCTCATCAGCAACTGCGGCCAAGATGATAAGGCCACTAGCACCGAGCCTAAAGGCACCATTCATATCGCCTACCAATACGGTATTGGCTATGCCCCAGCCATGATCGCCAAGGAAAAGGGCTATCTTGAGCAGCTTCTGCCTGATGTCGCCATTACCTGGCAGCTCATGAACTCAGGCTCCACCATCAACGCCGCCACTATCGCAGGTGACATCGATTTTGCCTTAATGGGCACCGCCCCGTTCTTAATCGGTATCGATAAGGGCGTCCCTTATAAGCTCTTCACCGGCATGTCGACCTATATGCCGACAGGCTTAGTCTGCAACGATCCAGAGATTAAGTCTTTAAGCGACTTCACCGCTGAAGATCGCATTGCCGTGGTCTCGTACGGCTCAATTCAGCACATTCTCCTGGCGATGGGCGCAGATAAGTACTTAGGTGACCCACACGCTTTGGACACCAACATCATCGGCATGTCCAATCCGGAGGGCTTTGCCACCGTTCTGGCAGGCAACTCCGAGGTCAAAGCTCAACTTGCTTCGGTGCACTATTATCTGCGCTTAGTCGAACACGGCTACCACGACATCATGCCGTTAGATCAGGTCTTCATGGCTGAGCCGACACTGCTGTTAGGCGCGATCAGCACTGAGACCTTAAAGGCTCATCCAGAGTACTTAGAGGCGATGCGTCAAGCTCTAGAGCAGGGCCGAACCTTCTTGCGCGAGCACCCTGAGGAAGCGGCCAAGATATTGGCCGAAATCGAGGGTACTACCCCAGAGCAAATGAGCTCTTATCTGAGCTACCCAACCCTCAAGTTTACTGAGCAAACTCAAGGCATCTTTGCCTTAGCTCAGTTCATGGCCAAGGCCGGTTTTATCAGCAAAGCCCCGACATCTTTTGCTGACTTTGCTACTACTAACTTAGATCAGTCGAACTAATATGACGCAACCAAAACCTTGGCACTCGGTGTCATTCTGGCGCAAGACGATCTTCGTGCTGGTGGTTTTAATCGCTTGGCAATTGAGCTGCTCCTTAGGCGCGGTACCTAAGATCTTGCTACCGGCCCCCACTGATGTCCTAGCGGCGTTGAGCAAGGCTTTTAGCTCCGAGCAAATGCTCGAAGTCTTAAGCTACTCTCTCTCGCTCATCACTGTGGCGATGGCCTTGGGCTTTCTCTTAGCCTTAATCTGCTCGATGCTCGCGATCTTAAACGCCAGCGTACGCGACATCTACAACCTCATTCTCACGGTGATGGATCCAATTCCCAGCATCGCGATATTGCCGCTGGCCATTTTGTGGTTTGGTACCGGCCTTGAGACCATTGTAGTCATCATCATCCACTCGGTGATTTGGCCGGTGTCGCGCAACTTCATCGACGGCTTTAGCGCCGTGCCCAAGATCTACGTCGAGATTGGCCACAATTTCGGCTTTAAGCCCTACCGTATGTTCAAGGAGATCTACCTCCCAGCGGCTATGCCGTACCTCATCTCGGGCATCAAGGTCGGCTGGGCCCGTGCTTGGCGCACCCTCATCAGCGCCGAGATGATCTTCGGCGCCACCGGAGCTTTAGGTGGCTTAGGCTGGTTCATTTTTAAGAAGCGCTATCAGCTTGAGACCGATGGCGTCTTTGCCACCTTGCTCATCATCGTCATCATTGGCTTAGTCGTGGAATATGGCCTCTTGCAAACACTCGAACGCAAGACTATCAAGAAGTGGGGTATGGTGCGCTCATGATAGAAAAAGACAAGCCCCTACTGGCATTAAGCCACATCCACAAGCAGTATCACGACGCCACCTCCGCCGTACTCCAAGACGTAAGTCTTGAGATTGCACCAGGCGAGTTCTGCTGCATCTTGGGTAAGTCTGGTTGTGGCAAAAGCACTTTACTGCGTTGCATCGCAGGCTTTGAGTCATACCAAGGCGAAGTCAGCCTAGAAGGCAAAGACTACTCTAAGCCCGGCCCTGACATCATCATGGTGTTCCAAGATTTCAATCAGCTTTTTGCCTGGAAAACGGTACGCCAAAACATGCAGTGTGCGATCAAATACAACGAGCGCGTCACCGCTAAGGACGAAGCCGAAGCCTTGGGCTATCAGCTCTTAGAGATGGTGGGCCTTAAGGACTACCTCGATTACTACCCGCACCAGCTCAGCGGCGGTATGAAGCAGCGTGCGGCCATCGCAAGAGCTCTGGCCCTACGCCCTAAGGTCATGCTCATGGATGAGCCCTTCGCTAGTCTCGATGCTATCACGCGTAAGCACTTGCAACGAGAGCTCATCAGCCTGACTGCCAAGACCGGCACCACCGTGCTCTTTGTCACCCACAACATCCAAGAAGCGCTGACCTTAGGCGACCGCTTAATTGTCCTCGCCCAAGGCGGTCAAGTGGTCTTAAACGAAGAGAATACCTTGCCCCGTCCGGTGCTGCCGAGCACCCCAGGCTTTAGTGAGGTGTGGAATCGCCTCTCGGCCATGCTGGATCGTTAACTCCAAAAAGGAAGCAAAATGACCGACCAAATCGAAACCCAAGGCACAGCTCAAGTCGCCGACCAAATTGCCGTACTGTGCGACATCCTGGACATGGATAGCACCGGTATCACCCCTGATACCTCCTTAAGCAGCCTGGAGGGCTGGGACTCCATGGCTATTGTCATGCTCTCCTACCACATCTTTGACCAATATCAGCGCCGTGTGGCCGCAGCAGATATCCGCAACTGCACCACTGTCCAGCAAGTACTCGACCTGATGCACCCTTAAGACTCTGCCTTGGTATTGCCCATGATTTCCTTTGACCACAACGACCAAAGTTCAGCTTACGGCGCGTGCCCGCGCTTTACTACCTTGCTTCAGGCCTTGGTGCACCAAGCTAAGACTAAGCCACAAGCCTTGGGTTTAGCCGATAAAGAGCGCGGCTTGAGCTTTGAACAATGGGCTCTGCGCGTAACTGCCACAGCCCATGAACTCAAGCCTGAACTAGAGTCCAAAGGAGTCAAGCTCGGCGCCAATACCAAGGAAGCACAACCTCAGCCCCTGCAGCTTACCCCAGGCGCGGCGGTCTTATTGCCTGCCATTCCGAGCGTGGACTATCTGTGCTTGTACTACGCCCTGTGCTTATGCCACGTCATTGTGGTTCCGTGCGATAAGAACAGCACAGAAGATACGCTGCGCTATTACGCTGAGCAAAGCGACGCGCAAGTCATATTGAACTACCCTGACGCAAACTTGAGCGCGACAGGTTTAGCGGTACTTGACTGCACAGAGTTCCTTAAGCGGGCCGACCGCCAGCTTACCTCCTGGGAAAGCTCAGGTAAGGCCACTCAAGTAATTGCGCAAATGACGCTACCGAGCCCGGAGGAGTTTGAGAGCATTTACTTTACCTCAGGCACTACCGGCAAAAGTAAGGCCGTGCTTTTAACCCACGCCAACACCTTACAAGGTGGCCTTAACTCGGTTAGCACCTGCGCTAAGTTCAGCTCTGATATCGAGATTCTGACCACGCCGATCTTCCACGCGCAAGCGGCAAGCTCATTTCGCGCTAACCTCATTTTAGGTGCAGCCAGCGTCTTATTCCCAAGCTTCTACCGCCCTGAAGAGCTTAAGGCCCTGATTACCCGTTACCAGTGCAACGCCATAAACTTGGTGCCTGCGACCTTAAAGCTGCTCTTGGAAAGTTTAGGCGAACCGGGTTTTTGTGAGTTGCTTAAGCCATTGCGCTTAATTGAGGTGGGCACGGCGCCAACCGACCCAACCAGCAAAAGTCGCTACAGCGCGCTCTTACCGCACACTTGGTTCTTGTACAACTACGGCGCCACCGAGTGCTCGCGCACCGTCTTTAACTTGGTCTGTGGTGACTACTTAGAGCGCACTGAAAGAGCAGCACCTGAAGGTTTTGCCTATGGACAAAACTATAAGGGTCAATGCTTTGCCACGTGCGCTGAACTCAGTGCCTTAGGGCGTCCCGTCCCAGTTTGCCACGCCCTAGTTTTAGACGACCATGGACAGTCGGTGCCAACTGGTACGCCGGGACGCTTGGTCTTTGAAGGCGGCATGGTAATGCAAGGTTATCTCAACAATCCTGAGCTTACCGCTAACACTATTGAGCCAAACCGCTATTACTCCAGTGACTGCGGCTACTTTGATGAATTTGGCTTTATCCACATCTTGGGGCGCATCGACGATGTCATCAATATGGGCGGTGAGAAGATTAGCCCACAAGAAATCGAAGACATAGTGCTATCGGTCCCTGGAATCAAGGAATGCTGCTGCATCGGCGGCGAGGATGCACTCTTAGGCGTCATTCCGGTGCTCTACTACACCCTGTCAACGGGCTCAGAGCTCACTGAGAGCGCGCTCAAGCAAGCTCTGCGCAACAAGCTTAACCGCACGCATCGCCCTAAGATTTACATCGAGCAAGAAAACCTACCTAAGAACCGCGTGGGCAAGGTCGACCGCAATGCCCTCAAGCAAATGTGGCGCGAGAGCTCGATCTACCAGACCATGAGGGCCAGCCAAGCTTAATCCCCAGCGCCGCCCGTGTGCGGCGCTTTAATGGCTCAGCCTGAGGCTTATTGCACGCTAAAACGCCTTAAACCAGAACAATAAATTAACATCACGACAGACAACCAGGCATTAAAATTAGTTTGCCTGCAATTTATCTATTAAGTGCTGATTTTTCTTGATTTTAAGCTATTACCTAGCCAACAAGTTTAGTTGACTCTGACCAAAGCACTTACTGCCATTGACTAAAGTGTCAGACGCGGGCACACCACATCGCCTCGCACGATGTTCCGCAGTCTCGTTTCTACCCGACACACAATTTGGGGAAAGAAAAATGGCAGTATATGTAAATACCAACGTCTCGTCCTTAAATGGCCAGCGTTACCTCAACAATGTTCAGAACAGCCTGAACACCACCTACACCCGCCTGTCCTCGGGCCTGCGCATCAACTCGGCCAAGGATGACTCCGCAGGTCTCCAGATCGCCGACCGCTTAACCTCCCAGATCAACGGCTTAAACCAAGGCAACCGCAACGCTAACGACGGTATCGCTCTGGCTCAAACCATTGAGGGCGGCCTCGACGAAGTTTCGAATATGCTCCAGCGCATGCGTACCTTAGCTGTTCAATCCGCTAACGGTACCTTAGGCACCAACGATCGTGTCTCAATCTTAAACGAGGCTGATCAATTAACCGCTGAAATCTCCCGCATCGCTACTGATACCACTTTCGGTGGTAAGACGATTTTAGCTGGTTATGCTGCAGATAGCACCTCGATTTATGGCGCTGCCACTACTGCAACCGTTAACGGTAACGATGCAAGCGCAGGCAAATTGACTTTACATGTTGGTGCTAATACCGGCGATACCATCAGTATGGCGGTCTTTAACTTCAAATTCTCTAGGCTTGCTGAAGCAGCTGGCCTTGGAGCTTCTGATAGTTACGAAGACGAAGGTTTTAATTTAAGCAAGCAAGCCGATGCTAATGCCGCAATCGCAGGTATCGACAAGATGATCGCCGTAGTCGATTCGCAGCGTGCTGAGTTAGGTGCGATCCAGAACCGCTTAGAGTCCTCAATCCGCAACCAATCCAACGTTTCGGCTAACTCCGCTGACGCTCGCTCGCGTATCCGCGACGCAGACTTTGCTGAGGAATCGGCCAACCTGTCGCAGCAAAGCATCATCCAGCAGGCTGCTACCTCGATGCTGATGCAGGCTAACACCCGTCCTCAGTTAGCTCTCTCGATGTTAGGCTAATCAAGGTCTATTCGGTTTCTAATGTGAGGATTTCACCATGGCAGTATATGTTAACACTAACGTCTCGTCCTTAAATGGCCAGCGCTATCTCAACAATGTTCAGAATAGCCTGAACACCACCTACCAACGCCTTTCCTCGGGCTTACGCATCAACTCGGCCAAGGATGACTCCGCAGGCCTGCAGATCGCCGACCGTTTAACCTCCCAGATCAATGGCTTAAACCAAGGCAACCGCAATGCTAACGATGGTATCGCTCTGGCTCAAACCATTGAGGGCGGCCTCGACGAAATCTCGAACATGCTCCAGCGCATGCGTACCTTAGCTGTTCAATCCGCTAACGGTACCTTAGGCACCAACGATCGTGTCTCGATCTTAAACGAGGCCGATCAATTAACCGCTGAGATCACCCGTATTGCCGAAGACACCACCTTTGGCGGCAAGACGATTTTAGCTGGTTATGCAACTGATAGCACCTCGATTTATGGCGCTAATACTACTGCAACCGTTAACGGTAAAACTGTAACCGCAGCTAAGATGACTTTACATGTTGGCGCCAACACCGGCGACACCATTAACTTAAAGGTCTTCAACTTCAAATTCTCGAAACTTGCCGATGCAGCAGGCCTTGCAGCTGCTGATGGTTACGCTAACGCTGGCTTTAACTTAAGTAAGCAAGCCGATGCTAATGCCGCAATCGCAGGTATCGACAAGATGATCGCCGTAGTTGACGCACAGCGTGCCGACTTAGGTGCGATCCAGAACCGCTTAGAGTCATCGATCCGCAACCAGTCAAACGTCTCGGCTAACTCCGCTGATGCTCGCTCGCGTATCCGCGACGCAGACTTCGCTGAGGAGTCGGCCAACCTGTCTCAGCAAAGCATCATCCAGCAGGCTGCTACCTCGATGCTGATGCAGGCTAACACCCGTCCTCAGTTAGCTCTCTCGATGTTAGGCTAATCGCTCTCTTATTATCTAACTGAAGAGATTAAGGACTCAGCATAGTCCTTAAGCCAAAGCCTGACTGGCCCTGCGTCGGTCAGGCTTTAGTCAATCATGACCCAATTGCTACAGCGCGTTGCGAGCGCGCTCTTTCCCCAAAATTTGCTGAGCTGAGGCATCACCCGCCCAGTTACCTTAACTTCCAGAGATTTTGACCCTTAGTCCCTTAACTTCTTGCTACTTTGACACTCATTTTCTAAGAATGCGAT
>CALXOW010000076.1 GCA_944390115.1 uncultured Anaerobiospirillum sp. | reverse complement strand
AGAAGTGAAATGAAGTCACGCCGATGATAGTGCAACGTACGATTGTGCGAAAGTAGGTCATCGCCAAGCTTAAATTTTTTCATTACTTCTGAGTGCTGATATGGCTCAGTTGGTAGAGCGCACCCTTGGTAAGGGTGAGGTCCCGAGTTCGATTCTCGGTATCAGCACCATTTCCCTGCAAGGGAAGAAAGGCCACCGTGAGGTGGTTTTTTTGTATCCCTTAGACAAATTTAACATAATATATTAAATTGCAAGGTGCGTATTAAAACAATACGCGAATGCGATATCGAATAGGCTGGCACGGGGGTGTGCGAAAAAAGTTGAAAAAAGTTTGAGGGAAGGGAAAAACGGGCTAAGCCTGATGGGGTGGGGCTGCGCGCGTTTTGCGGCGCTTTTTAGAGCTGTTGACAACGGAGGGGTGAAATCCCCAATTTGACTTTTGCGCTTTTGTTGAGAGTAGTCTGAAAGAAAGGGGGAAATTTTTTTTAGCCCCTGGAGCCAAAGACGATCTTAAGATCAACATAAGGAGCGCAATCATGGCTACCACCACCATTGATTCAGCCAAGCCAGAAGCAGGCCCAACAGTTAAGAGCGTTGCGGCCGCGATCGCTCGTGCCACCGTCAATAGCGATTTACCAGCTGGGACGGTATTGCCGATCCCAGATCAGGCGATTACCCCAACGCCACTACGCGCTGAGGCATCCCTTACTTCCGCTGCCACAGCACTGCCTGAAGGGGCCGACTTTCAAGCGGTGCTGGCCCAGCTTAAGGCCAATAGCACTTCGACCAAGGAGCAAGGCCTAAACTTTGAGCAGCTCGTAGGCCAGATCTTAAGCTCAGCGCAACCTTGGTGTGAACGCTATGCCAAGGTCGAGAGCTATGCGCAGTGGGCACAGAGCCACCCAAACCTGACCGACACCACCCGCGATCTTGGTATCGATCTCGTGGCTACCAACAAGGTAGCCCCAACCTACGGCAGTGGGAGCGAGCCTGCTGATCTCAGCGCGCTCTGTCCTGATGCGCCTTGGGGTTATACCGCGATTCAGTGCAAGTTCTTTGGTCGCCATAACACCATTCCTAAGGGCGAGCTGGACTCTTTCATTGCCGAATCCAACCGGCCTTACTTCACCGGACGTTGCTTAGTGCATACCGGTACCTTGGGCAGCAACGCCATGCTTGCGCTCAAGCACTGCGTCCCTGAGGTTCAGGTGATTAGCAGCCACGAGCTGGCTCAGGCCAATATTAATTGGGATCATTTGCTCGAGCGTCATCAGGTGGAGCTGACATACCGTCAGCTTCGTCCTTATCAGCGCGAGGCCCTTACGTCTGTTATCAATGGCTTCAAAGAGCACGACCGAGGCCAGCTCATCATGGCCTGTGGCACCGGTAAGACCTTTACTGCGCTTAAGATTGCAGAGACCCAACTCAAGCCGCAAGGTATGGTCTTGTACTTGGCGCCTTCGCTGTCCTTAGTCTCGCAGTCGTTGACGGAGTGGAAACGCCAAAGTGAGCGTCCCATTAAGGCCTTTGCCGTATGCTCCGATACTAAGATCGGTCAGACCAAGCAAGAGCGTAACGAAGAGCTTAATGTGTCCTTGATGGCTCCCAGTGAGCTGGCTTACCCTGTGACCACCGATGCGCAGAAGTTGGCGCAGGCCATTGCCGGGCTGGGTGATAAGGCCGCAGTTGAGGCAACAGGGGCGAGCAGGGCAACGGCGGCTGCTGAGGTAGCTGGTGCGGCTGAGGCAACGGGGACGGCTCAGTCTGGGGCTGGAATGATTGCCGTCTTCAGCACCTACCAATCGCTCGATGTTATCTACCAAGCGCAGCACACTTATGGGCTGGCTGATTTCGATCTGATCATCTGCGATGAAGCGCATCGCACGGCGGGAGCTTATCTTTCCGCAGAGCGCAACTTAGCTGTGGATGCAGCTCTGGCCCTTGGTTTAGAGCCTAAGATCAGCACCAAAGGCGCAAGTGAGACCGACGCAAGTGAGGTTGCCGCAAGTGAGGCTGGCGCCAGGGCGGTGAAGGCTCAGGCCCTCCAAATTGATGCTGGTGGCGGTAAGCGCGCGGCGGCGCGCCGGACTCGTGCCCTCTATGGCAATGAGTCGACCTTTACCCGCATTCACAATAACGATTACATCCACGGGGATAAGCGCCTCTATATGAGCGCGACGCCTAAGATCTACACCGGGGTGGCCAAGGAGCAAGAGGCCAAAAATGAGGCCGTGCTCTATTCGATGGACAACCCAGCGGTGTTCGGTCCGGCCTTCTACACCTTGAACTTTGACCGCGCGGTCAAGTATGGCTGCTTGGTTGACTTCAAGGTCTGCATCTTGATCGGCGATAAGAGCTTTTTCCCAACTGATTGGCATGTGGAGCAGTTCTCGCAGAACTCCATGGCTAAGATGGTCGGGGTGTGGAAGGCGATTAACCACTATGGCTTAACTGAGCGTGGGGCGCCGATGAAGCACCTCTTGGTCTTCAATCAGATCATCAGCTCCGAGCACGATCTGCGTAAGGTCGGCTCCAAGCAATTCACGGCCCATCTGCAAGAATCAGTTGAGTCTTACGCCAATCACGTCTTTGCCTTGCAGCGCCTTGAACCTGACAATGAGCGGGTGCAGGCTGAGGCGGCCTATATGCTGGAGCATAAGCTGCGCTGTGATTGCCGCCATATCGATGGCTCGATGGATGCGGTGGCTAAGAGCGAAACCTTAGAGTGGTTTACCTCGGAGCCGGACGAGGGCGTCTGCCACGTCCTCAGCAATGTGCGTTGTTGCAGTGAGGGCATTGATCTGCCTACCCTTGACGGCATCGTCTTAATGAACCCGCGCAAGTCGCAATTGGAATTGGTCCAAATGGTGGGCCGCGTGATGCGCCCAGCTCCAGGCAAGCGCTGTGGCTACATCGTAATCCCAATCGTCACCAATGACTTGAGTCACCCCGAGTCGGCCTTCACCAAGAACAAGGAGTTCGATACCGTCTGGCAAGTGTTAGGGGCGCTCAAGACCCTCAACCAAGATAATGTCTTGGTCGATGGCGTCACCGGCAAGCTGGACTCGCGTATCGAAGTCATTTGCTTGCAGCGCGAGGCCATTAGCGCCCATTGCCCGGCCTTACCTTATGTCGAGGTCGGCGCGGAGATTGGGGCGCGCACCTCCAGTTCAAGTGAGGTAGCTATGCCGCAAGAGGGCGCTTCCTTGGAGGCTGCCGCTCAAGAGGCTGTGGCCGCAGTTGAGTCCGAACCGCCGAATTGCCCCGAACTTCCGCCGGGTTCGGAGCAGGCAGCAGGCTCTGAGCTAGCAGTGGGCTCGGAGCTGGCGCTCGAAAGAGAGGCTGAGCTGTGGCGGCAGCATTGTGCTCAGGCTCAGGAGCGCCAGCAGATCAACTTATTTGAGCAAGCCTGCTTGATGGAGATGGGAGTAGCCTCGCATATCATCAAGCAGGTTGGTAATCGCAAGGAATGGGAAGATTGGGCGGCTGTGGTCGCTCAAAAGTGTCACGAGCAGGAGGTGGCGCTGACTGCCTTGATCGCTGAACCGCACAATCATGAGGTGTTCCAGCAATTTGCTGCTGCGTTCAATGCCTCGATCAAGCAGCATCTGTCCGATGAGGCGGTGATCGAGTTCTTGTCCCAGTTCCTGGTGCTCAAGCCTATCTTGAATGAGCTGCTGCCGGGCTGTGACTTTACCCAGCACAACCCGATTGGCAATGCCTGCACCAACGTCCTGCACTTGCTCGATCCCGAGGGCAAGGTGAGCGCCAGTGATCAGCTGAAGGAATTTTACTTGAGCGTGGAATTTCGCCTGGCCAATGTCACCACGCCTAAAGAGCGCCAGAAGGTGATGCTCGAGCTGTTCGATCGCTTCTTCAAGCTGGCTTTCCCTAAGCTGCAATCGAAGTTGGGTATTGTCTATACCCCAATTGAGATTGTGGACTATATCAACCACTCGGTCCAAGTGATCCTGGAACGTGAGTTTGGCTCAAGCCTGGCTCAGCCTAATGTCCATATCTTGGATCCTTTCACCGGTACGGGCACCTTCATTGCGCGCATGATGCAATGTCCGGAACTCATTGCTTCAGACGCCTTGCCGATCAAGTACCTGCACGATCTGCATGCCTTTGAGATCGTGCCTTTGGCCTACTTCATCGCCTCAAGTAACATCCAGTCAACCTACCAAGAACTCTCCCACCAGGATCCGGCCCTTCTGGGGGCTAACCCAGTGGTGGTCTTAACTGACACCTTTGAGACCGATGCGATCGGGACGCCCGTGGTTCAGACGCACCAGGCGGCTTTACTCCAAGATGCCGTCTCAAGCTTAGATGCGAACGGGGCGCTGCGCTCCCACGTTAATACCTTGCCGCTGCAAGTGATCGTGGGCAATCCGCCTTACAGCGTCGGGCAAGCCAGCCAAAACGACGACAATCAAAATGAGCGCTACCCTGAGCTTGAGCAGCGTATCAGTGAGACCTACGCGGCCTCCATTGTCGAAGACAAGATGAAGCGTGCGCTCTATGACTCCTATATCAAGGCCTATCGCTGGGCCTCAGATCATATCGGACCACAGGGCGTGATTGGCTTTGTCACCAATGGGGCGTGGATTGATAACCAGGTCACGGAGGGCATGCGCCGCTGCTTTGAGCAGGAGTTTAGCTCGATCTACGTCATCAATCTCAAGGGCAATCGGCGCTGCACCGGCGATTACGGCCAGCGCCAAGGCGCTAATATCTTTGGTGATGGCAGTCGGGCGACGGTGGCGATCACGCTCTTGGTTAAGAACCCTAAGTGGCAGGGCCCAGCACGCATCTTATATGGTGCCGTGCCGGACTATCTCAACACTCAGGCTAAGCTTGACCAGCTGCATCAGTGGGGCAGCATTGCTCACACTCCGTTAACGGAGGTAACTGCCGATAAGTACGGCGATTGGGTTAACCAGCGCTGTGAGGAGTTTGCCGCATTTATGCCGATGGATGCCGATCTCGCCGTTGACGAGCGCCGGTCCGTACTGGCCGGGCAAACGGTTCTCAGGGGCCGTAAGGCGGCGGGCACTCAGGCAGGTGTACCAGCTCAGGTGGTCGTGCCAGCTGAGTCTGGGGCGTCAGCTGAGGCGGGGGCGTCAGATAAGACCGCTTCAGAGCGGGCTGGGGCGCTGCGGGGCATCTTCCTTAACAGCTCCTGTGGCGTGCTCACCTGCCGCGACTACTGGTCTTACAATGCCAGCCGCGCTCAGCTCGAGCAAAACTTCACGCGCTGCATTACTACGGTCAATGAGCAAGTGGATGCAAAAGCGGAGGCGGAGCGTCAAGGTCAGCGCTTTGAGCGTTGCAATGATCCTACTAAGATCAAGTGGGACCTCGATAAGAAGAAGGCGCTGAAGACGGGCAAGCATTACCCGCCGATGGACTCGCGCTTTATCCGCACGACCTTGTATCGTCCTTTCACCAAGACCAATCTCTACTACGATCCACAGTGGCTCGAGCGTACCTACCGCATGGACACGCTCTTCCCTGAGGTCGGGTGCGATAACTTGGTGATTGCCGTCACCGACAAGACCAACAAGTTCCGCTTCTCTTGCCTCATGAGCGACGAGCTGTGCGACTATGCCTCGATCCGCATTGCCAGCCACTGCTTTCCGCGCTACCTCTACCTGACCAAGGCCGAGGCTCAGAGCTTAGGCCTTACTGCGCCTCAGGCGCCGGGCCTGATGGGCTTGATTGAGCCGGAACCTGAATGGGCGCAGCGTTATGTGCGCGTCGATGCCATTGTTCCAGAGGTGGTTGACTACTTTAGGCAGCCTTACGGCAAGAAGGGCCGTGAGATCCGCGCCGACGAGGTCTTCTACTACTGCTACGGCATCCTCAATAGCTCAGATTACCGCAGCATGTACCGCCACAATCTGAGCAAGGAGCGTCCGCGCATTCCACGAGTCGCTCAGTTTGATGACTTCATGGCCTTTGTCGAGGCCGGGCGCAAGCTGGGCCAGCTGCATGTGGGCTATGAGCAGGTCAAGCCTTACAGTGGTTGCACCATGTGCTATGCCCAGGGCGTAACGGCTGAGAACATGGACTACCGCATTGAGAAGCTCAGCTATGGGCGTATCAAGGGCAAGCAAGGTTTGGCCGCCGAAGACAAGACCATCGTGCGCTACAACCGCTTCTTGACCATCAAGGACATCCCGCTTGAAGCGCAAGAGTACATCGTCGGCGAGCAATCGCCGCTTGATTGGGTGATCGATCGCTACAAGGTGACGGTCGATAACTCCAGCCGCATCCCTAACGACATCAACCTCTTAAAGCCCGATAATCCGCGCTACATCCTGGGGCTGATTGGTCGGGCGATTACGGTGGGCCTGGAGAGCAGCGCCATCATCAAGGCGATGCCACGGCTTGTCGTCCACAAGCTTGATCTGCGCTCTTAAGCGTGGACCTCAGGTTGTGAGTTTAGAGGCTGCCCCGAGCTGTACCTAAAGCTCGGGGTGGTGCTTGGAGGGCGCGTTGAACTTGATCCTACGTTTTGCAGGCGTGTGGGACTGAGTTCAGCGCGCATTTTTCATTACTGCAAGAAATCGAGTTTTTGTGGCTCGCAGTAGATGTGCTCGTGCTGAGTCTTGGTGGCGGCAAGGTCGCAACCTAAGGCGCGGGCGATGGCAGCGCCAAATTCAAAGCAGTGGCCTAAGCCCTTGCAGGTGATGAGATTGCCTGAAATGACTACGCCTTGGTCGACAAAGGTACCTTCACTGGCATCGACTGTCTCTTGGAGCCCAGATGAGCACACATAGTTGCGTCCCTTGAGTAAGTGGTGCCAGCCTAAGACCTTGGCTGGAGCCGAGCAGACGGCGGCGACTAACTTTCCGGCCTGATCATGGCGCGCGATATAGTCCACAATGAGCGGGCTTTGCTCGATGGCCGAAGAGTTCTTAGGTCCACCGACCAAGATGACCGCGTCAAAGAGCTTGTCGCCGAGCTCACTTAAGAGCAGGTCGGCTTGCAGGTTGACGCCCCAGTAGGAGTGCAAGAGCTTACTGCCGGTGCACGATACTGTCTTGACGTCGAGCTCCATTCGGCGCAAGAAATCGAGCACGATGATCGCTTCGGCATCTTCAAAGCCATCCATCAGCAGCATGATCGCTTGAGTCTTATCGGTCATAGCAAAACCTCTGGGGCAGGGCCCCACAAAGAAACAAAAGAAAGCGCAATCGTAGAGAGCTCGCTGAGCGGGCTAATTTGAGCTGGCTAGCGGGCTAATTTGAGCTGGCGCACGCTGGCGCGCTCTTTAATGGTGACCGCGCTGTAGGCGCGGATCGGCATGGGGAAGGAGCCGCTGGCGCTGCGAATCAGCATAGAAAAAGCGGTCTTCGCCATATTCTGGAAATCAATATGAATCGTGGTCAGGGCTGGAGTCATCATCGATGAGAGCACGATGTCATCAAAACCGGTGACTGAGATGTCCTCGGGGACCTTAATGCCGCGCTCTTGGAAGGCCTTAATCACGCTGATGGCAGTGGCATCGCAGACGCAGGCAATAGCGGTCATACCCTCAAAGTAGTTATGGTCAATGAGGTAGGGCAACATCTTGGCCGCACCAAAATCCACGCCAGCCTGGCGCGACATCAATTGCTGGTAGAGCTGCCCGGTGGGATCAACCTTAGGGGCGATCGCACACAGATCGATGATTTGGCGTGAGTGGTCAAAAGGAATCCCGGCATCGTCAAAGGCGTGGGCAAAGCCGTAGGAGCGATCGCGCATTGCGTGCTTGATATGGGCGTTTAAGATACAGGCTTTGGTGTGGCCGCGCGCGATGAGGTATTGGCCCAGCATCATCATGCCGTTTTCTGAGTCTGGGCTTAAGGAATTGACCTCCATCTTGGGATCAGAGCCGTTGAAGATCACGGTCGGGAGCTGGTAGCTTTTGACTTGGTTGAGCAGCTCTAAGTTATCGCTGCCCACCATAATCACGGCTTGGGCCTTACTTAAGACTTCAGCTAAGCGCGTGCGATCTAAGGCCAGATCACGTCCGACAAAGTTGCAGCTCACGCCCAAATGCTCGGCCTCATCGCGCAGCACGCGCAAGATGATGTCAAGGTAGCTGCCTTCGACAAAAGGCGTGTGCTCATCGCTGATGATAGTTACTTGGGTAAAGCGCAGGGCGATGCGCGTGCGCGGTAGGGAGCGGCAATAGCCTGATTGCTTGACCGCTGCCATAACCTTGGCGCGCGCCTCTTCATTGACCGAGGCATGGTCATTGAGTACGCGCGAGACGGTGGCGCGTGACACCCCGCTCATCTTGGCTAGGGTGGAGATCGTAATCTTGCCTTTTGGACTGTCTTGCACTTTTTCCCTCACAAAGCGCGCCGCAACTGAGCACATCCCACCCACCAAAAAAAAAAAAGAGAAGTAGGAAGTGGCCGCGCACCACACAACTGTACCCAACAACTTGGCTTCTGAGTAAACCAGCTGGACCAAGTCTGAGTAACGTTTCACGTATCAGTTTTGCCCTCAAGATAGCAACTTAGCCCATGCACGTTAGCGCAAGGGGGTGACCAAAGCAAGGATGAACTTTTGTCACCAAGTCCGCGCAGCGGCATCAGTAAGCCATATCTCTAATCAGGGCGCCAGCCACCAACCACTGAGGACGGTCCCGCACTTTGAGGGACCAGCAGTGGCTCACCCTGGTAACTGAGCTCAGTGTGAGAAACGTTACCGGACATATCATATGCTTAGTGAAACGTTTCTGTAAACGCTTACGGGCTGAGAGAGCGTGAAAATGTGATGTAAATAGTGATTTGGCCCGAAAGATACGGGCGCAATGTTTGAGAAACGTTTCTTGATATGAAATATTTCAAAACAAGATGTAAGTCACATTCTTGCAAGGTGTGATTCCCTATACTTAGCACCACGAGAGCTTCAGAAAGTGCTTGTTTATCGGTGAGTGTGCGAGCGCTACTGGTGAAACGCTCGAATAGCCTGCAAGTAATGTGAAACGTTTCTTGGTTTCACTGAGCCAGGCGGCCGACTTAGGGGCGAGCTGCGCGGCTTCGCTCCAGCAGCTGATTAGGCTCATTGGTCTTGAAATGCGCTTTACGTTGAGCCCAAGTTGAGGTTGTCAAGACCCAGCCTCCGCTATCAGCCCCTAAGTACAGAGGCCAAGATAAACGAGCACTTTTGCAGCTTGGTTTAGGGACAAGGAACGACAAGGCATGAAGTCGCAAGAATTAATTGAGTTACAGCACGACCTGCTCCAAAACATCGAGCGCAACTTGCCCTTGATTGGCAAACGCTGCCCGATGATTGGTAAGGCGCCCGATGACTTTACTTGGGATTACCCTAAGGCAGATGGTTACTTCTGGACGGATTCATTTTTCACCGGCGAGCTGTGGCTTGCTTATATGCTCACAGGTGAAGGTAAGTTCCGCAATTGTGCGCGCATGCGTGATGGCCACTTAAAGCAAATCTTAGATACCCCCCTGTGGCTCAACCACGACTTAGGCTTTGAATTTAGCTTAGCGGCCGTCGCCGATTACAAGTTAACCGGCAATCAAGAGGCCCGTGCCTTAGCCTTACGCGCCGCCGACGCGCTGCGTTCGCGCTTTAACTGGAATGGTCACTACATCGTAGCTTGGACCGCTGGTACCGAAGGCAAGGAGCACGCGCAAAAGGTTCAGGGCAAGATCATCATCGACTGCATGCAGAACCTGCCGCTGCTCATCTGGGCCTTTAAGGAAACGGGCGTAAGCTCGTATTTAGAGGTCGCCAAGTATCAAGCCGAGACCTCGCACCAGTACTTAATTCGTGAGGACTTCTCGACCTACCACACCTTTGACTTCGACACCACGACCAACGAGCCAATTGCCGGTCGTACCTGGCAGGGCTATGCCGACGAGTCGTGCTGGTCGCGCGGTCAATCGTGGGCGCTGCATGGCTTTGCTCAGCTCTATCTCTTATTAGGCGATGAGAGCTATCTTGAGACTTCCGCCAAATTAGCCGACTACGTCAAGTCCGTCATTACCCCAGATTTAGTACCGGTGTGGGATTACCGCTTACCAGCAAGCGAAATTCAGTACAAGGATAGCTCGGCCGGTGCCGTCACCGCTGCAGGTCTCTTGGCCTTAGCCGAAGGCTTAACGAGAGCAGGTCACCCTGAGCGGGCCACCGCGTATCGCGAGTTTGGTTTAGCCATGCTTAAGGCCTTACGTGACACCTGCGACATCTCAACTAAGCAAGGCTCCCAAGGCTTCTTAGCTCACGGTGCTTCGCACGTAGCGCTGGCGCAAAACAAGAATCTGCCTAACTACGCCGACGCCATGCTGCCATACGGCGACTACTACTACTTAGAAGCCGTGCTGCGCGCCATGGGCATGCACAGCCTCTTCTGGTAAGAGCAGCCCCAAAGGATAGAGCGCTCAGAGTAGAGCGCCCCCTCAGAACGATTTCAAAAAAAAAAAAAATTAAGGTGTAAGACCCAGGGGCGGGGTTCTAAAAACCAAGCCCCGGTGGTTGATTGTTTTAAGAAAGGGATTATCACCGTGACTGAGCAGCTACTTTTGGTGAATTACCGTCCCCTTCTGTAGTTAGTTTTAGAAAACCCTACAAAAGGGGA
>CALXOW010000075.1 GCA_944390115.1 uncultured Anaerobiospirillum sp. | reverse complement strand
TATCGCATTCTTAGAAAATGAGTGTCAAAGTAGCAAGAAGTTAAGGGACTAAGGGTCAAAATCTCTGGAAGTTAAGGGAATTAAAGTTATGAAAACACTCATTACCCTGGTGCTCAGCTTAGTGCTGTGCGGTCCGGCCTTTAGCGCTGACTTCACTTTAAAGGAGCTCACCGCCCAGCTCTCCGCGCCGACTGAGCTGCGCGCCCACTTTAGCCAAGAGCGTACCCTCACTGGCTTTGCCCGCAGCTTAAAGGCCGAAGGGACCTTGCTGGTGCACCGTGAGCACGGCATTTTGTGGCGCCAGCGCACCCCCTTTGCCCAAGACGTAGTACTCGATGAGCGCGGCATCTTGGTCGATGACGGCACCGGGCTTAAGGCGATGGCCCAAAGCGACAATCCTCAGCTAGAATCATTTGCCAAGATGCTCAAGTCCCTCTTTGCCGGTGACCTAAGTGCCTTAGAGCAATACTTTGCCTTAGAGCTTACGGGCACCAGTGAACAATGGCGTCTGGTTTTGACCCCGACTCAGGAGCCGATGAGCCTGATTTTCTCGGGCCTGGAGCTGAACGGTGCCCAGTTTGTCCAAGAGGTAGTGCTCAAAGACAAGGCCGGTGACAGCACTAAGATTGCCTTTAGCCAATTAGATCCGAGCGTTCAGCCCTTGACAGCTGATGAGGAGCAGCTCTTTGGCCACTAAATTTAACAGCGGCACCCCGCTCAAAAAACGCCTGGTGATCTACTGCACGGTCGTGCTGTTAAGCCTAGGCCTACTCTTGTGGCAATGGCCCCAGGCCCGCTTTGACGCCTCGGTGCTGTCGATGCTGCCTAGCCACAGCGTCAAAGCCCTGCCCCAAGAATTAGAGGACGGCCTATTAGAACGCCTCGACCGCCAGGTCATCTTAGTCTTAGGGGGCAAAAGCGTTACCCCCGAGCATGCTGCCAGCTTAGAACACGAGCTCAAGGCCAGTGGCTATTTTGCCTTGGTGCAAGGTCAGCTTAGCCCTAAGTTTATGCAGGCTTATGGTGAAGCCCTCTATCAGCACCGCGCCGCGCTGGTCACCACTGAGTTAAAACAGTCCTTAGTTGATGGCACGCGCGTGGCGCAGGTCTTAGCCCAAATCTTTTCGCCCTTTGCCGGAGTCAGCTCCCAAGAAATCATCCACGACCCTTTCTTGGTGATCCGCGACTTTCAGATGAAGATGCTGGGCAGCACCGGTAGCAAGCTCCAGCTTAAAGATGGCTGGCTCATCGCCCAAGATACCCAACAAGTCACCTACTACTTTATCCGCGCTGAGCTTAAAAACGCCGCCTTTTCCCTATCGGACAATGCCCAGATCGTCCAACTTATTCAAGAATTGGAACAAGGCGCTAGTGCACAGGGCCTGACCTTATTAAGTCGCGGCACCGTCTTTTACAGCCATGCCGCCGCCGAGCAGGCCAAGTCCGATGTCACCCTCTTAGGCTCGATCACGGTAATCCTGGTCTTTGCCTTGATCAGCGCGATCTTTCGCTCCTTGCTCCCAGTGGCGTTAGTGCTCATCTCATCATTAAGCGGCGCCTTAATCGCCCTAGCCGGTACCATCACCATCTTTGGCGGCATTCACCTCATCACCCTGACCTTAGCGATCAGCATCGTGGGCGTGTCGGTAGATTACTCACTGTATTATTTGACCGCGCGCATGTCCGCCCAGCCCCAAGAACACGCTCTCACCACCTTAAAAGTGGTGCAACCGGCCATCATCTGGGCCTTAGTGGCGACCTTAATCTCCTATGCCGCCTTAGCCCTAGCTCCCTTCCCTGGCATTCGCCAGATGGCGGTCTTTGCGGTCTTAGGCTTAAGCGGCGCTTGCTTTACCGTCCTGACCTTCCACCCGCTCTTGGCCACGCGCATCAAGCCCGTCCCGCAGCTCCCTGGTGAGCGCCTCCTTAATCGCTGCATCACCTTTTACACCAGAAATAGCTTCTGGCGCATGGGCTTACCGAGCTTCTTATTGGGCTTTTCGGTCACGGGCATTCTCTTGAGCTTTAACCCACAAGATGATGTGGCGAGCTTCCAGCAATTGCCCGCGCACTTAGTGGCCGCCGACCACGAAATCACAGAGCTCACCGGACAAAGCCCTGAGCAAAAGTGGCTCTGTGTTTTTTCAGGCGACCCCGAGCAAGTCTTAAGGGGCCTTGATCAAGTGCGCCCAGCCCTCAACCAGGCCCAGCAGCAGGGCTTAATTAGCGGCTACCAAACCATACCCCTTGCTAGCGACACTGAGCAGATGAAAAACGCTCAGCTGCTCAATGCCACCTTACCTAAGCTTACTCAAGCTCTGCGTGAGGCGGGTTTAACGCAAGAGCTCACCTACTATCATGGAACTTCCTTGAGCCTCGAGGAATACCTCCAGTCTCCACTGGCACTGGGTTTTGACCTACTATGTCTTAAGCAGCAAGGACGCTGGGGCGTGCTCATTGCCTTACACGACCTCAAGGACGCCAAAGCGCTCGCAGCTCAGGTCGAAGCCGCCCTTTCAGGTCCGGCGCAAGTGGCCTTAATTGACCGCAAGGCCGCCTTTGACGAGCTCTTTAGCTTCTATCGCACGGTCATATCCTGGGCCTTATTGGGCGCTTTAGGCATCATTGCCCTGGTCTTTATCGCCCAAAAGGGTGTCAAGCAAGGCTTATATGAGTTTATGCCCGCGCTCATCTCGCTTCTTTGTGCGGTCGGCGGCTCGTCCTTGTTTGGCTATGACTTTAACTTCTTCTCGCTTTTGTCCTTGGTTCTAGTTTTAGGCATTGGCATCAACTACGCCTTATTCTTTACCAAGAGCAGCGCCCGCGCCGACACCACCCTACTTGCGGTGACCTTAGCCATGCTCACCACCTTATTGACCTTAGGGGTGCTCGCGTTCTCGCACACTGCCGTCATTCGCACCTTTGGCGTGACCTTAATCTTCGGCTTAAGCTGCGCCTTCCTCTTAGCCCCACTGCTGATCAACCCCAAAAACAAGAAAGGAGGAGCGGTCCGTGAGTTTTAAGCGCCCCAACTTCAAGCTGCCGAATTTCAAGCTGCCTAACCTGAAGCTGCCGAATTTCAGGCTACTCTGGTGCGTCTGCGCGCTCATCGCCGTGGGCGGCTGCGCTACCACCGAGCACAGCGCCGCGCACGTGGTGCACCTCACTAAAAGCGCCACCGTAAGCTTACCGCAGCTCCACCTGCCCGCGCCTATCAGTACCCAGCAGCTCTTGACCATTAGCTATCAAGGCAAACAAGATAAGGCCTTGGTGATCTTGGAGGGGCAAGAAACGCACCTTAAGCTCTCAGTACTCAGCCCCTTAGGCATTCGCCTAGTGGATGCCAGCTACGATCAAGGACAATTGCAGGTCACCAAGCACCTACCGCTGGACCAATTACCCCCGGCACAGCAAGTGCTCTTTGATATCTTCTTAGGCTTGCTCCCGGCAGCGGACATCACCGCCGTGCTGCCATCAGGCTTTAGCCTGACCGATAACGGCGCCGTGCGTACCATCACCGATAAACAGGGCCAAGTCATTGAGCAAGTGCACTTTACCCCAACCAAGGGTAATCAAAGCCGCAGCGCCACTAAGATCGAGCACCGCGTGTTTGGCTATGTCATTGAGATTGAGAACCTTTAGGAGGCCGCCGTGTCGCCCATTGTGATTAAGTCCTACGCCTGTGAATGTGCCCTCGGGCGCACCAAGGATGAGCTTGCGGCCAACCTGACCTCGGCCCAGGCCCCCTATATGTATGAGCGCACCGGTTACCTGGCAAGCGGACAAAAGCTAATGTTAGGCGGAGTGGATGGCCCGCTTCCCAGCATCCCAGAAGCACTAAGCGCCCACAATAGCCGCAACAATCAGCTCTTGCTCTCGTGCCTTCAGCAAATTGAGCCCGAAGTAAACGCAACCATAGAGCAAGTGGGCCCAGAGCGCTTGGGTATTGTCATGGGCACCTCGACCTCAGGACTTGATGAGGCCGACCATAAGGTCTCCAACCCCGAAGATCGGCGCTGGCACTACGCCATGCAAGAGCTCGGCGACCCGTCGCGCTTTGTCCAGCTCTACCTTAAGACCACAGGACCTAGTTACACCATCTCGACTGCCTGCTCTTCCAGCGCCCGCGCCGTTATCTCAGGCCTACGCCTACTTGCAAGCGGGCTATGCGACGCTGTGCTCTGCGGTGGCGCCGACACGCTCTGTCGCATGCCGATCAATGGCTTTAAGGCCTTAGAGCTGGTATCAGATGAGCTCTGTGCCCCGTTTGCCGCTGAACGCAAGGGCATCACTATCGGTGAGGGGGCAGGCTTAATGCTGCTCACTAAAGAACCAAAAGGTAGCCTCGCCTTGGTGGGTTATGGCGAATCCAGCGACGCCTACCATGTGTCGGCTCCTGAGCCTGAAGGAAAGGGCGCCGAGCGCGCTATGCGCATGGCCTTAGAGCACGCCAACTTAACCCCCAATGACCTGGGCTATATCAATCTTCATGGCACCGCCTCAGTGATGAACGATAAGGCCGAAGCCTGCGTCATGCACCGAGTCTTTGGCAACCACACCCCGTGCTCATCGACCAAGTACTTAACCGGGCATACCTTGGGCGCTTCGGGCATTGTCGAGCTGTGCTTATGCGCCTTGACCCTAGAGCAAGATCTGCCCTTAGTGCCGCAGGACTTTAGCCACAATCATTTAGATCCGAACTTACCTGACTGTGGCCTCCTGACCCGTTCTGGCACTCACCTGACAAGCGAGTTTGTCATGACCAATGCCTTTGCCTTTGGCGGCAACAATACTTCGCTCATCATCAAGCGTAACGCCTAGGAGGACTCGTGTACTTAAGCCCCCAAGACTATTTGTTTCACCGCAGTCCGATGCTCCTCATCGAGCAGGTTATAGCAATTAAGCCTGAGAGCGTCACCTGCAGCGTCGCCTTAAACTCCAGCCAGCTGGCCCCTTTTCTCGAGCCCCAAGGCTTGCCTGCCTACTTTGGCATTGAACTCATGGCGCAAACCGTGGGCATTTGGTCAGGCTACCAAGACAAGTGCGCCGGGCGCGCTGCCGCCCAAGGAGGTCTTATCCTCTCGGTACGTGCCTTTGAGGCCCAGCAGCCCTATATCTCAGGCCCACAAGACGTACCCTTAATCATCACCATGCATATGCTGATGCAAGATCATAATTACGCCTCGTTTGAAGGCAGTATCAGCCAAAATGAGCACACCGTAGCCACCGGCCGCCTGAGCTTATGTCAGCTCGACGCCGAGCTTGAGCACCAACTGGGTTTTAGCGCCTAACAGGAGTTGAGCAATGAGAAGAGTATTAGTCACAGGCGCGAGCCGAGGTATCGGCCAGGGTGTGGCCGTGCGCTTAGCCCGCGATGGCTTTTTTGTGGTGGTCCACTACGGCCATGATGAGCAAGGCGCCCAGGACACCTTAGCCCACATTGAGGAGGAAGGCGGTCAGGGCTCACTCATCCAATTTGATGTCGGTGACACCGAGCAATGCCGCCAACAGCTGGAAACTGAGGTTGAGGCCCATGGCGCCTTTTACGGCGTGGTGAGCAATGCGGGCATCACACGCGATGACGCATTTCCTAATATGAACGCCGAGAGCTGGCATCAAGTCATCAACACCAACCTCAATTCCTTTTACAACGTGGTGCAGCCTCTGGTCATGCCGATGATCAGACTCAGAAGCGGCGGCCGTATCGTCGTGATGTCCTCGGTGTCTGGTATCGACGGCAATCGCGGTCAAACCAATTATGCCGCCTCCAAAGCAGGCCTGATTGCCGCTGCTAAATCTCTTGCGATCGAGCTAGGCAAGCGCAAGATTACGGTCAACGCGGTGGCACCGGGCCTCATCAAAACAGAGATGACCGAGCTTGATGACACGGTCTTGGACGAGGCCATGAAGATGATTCCGCTCAGAAGAATGGGCACGGTCGACGAGGTCGCGGGCCTAGTGTCGTATTTGATGTCAGATGAGGCCGCCTACGTCACGCGGCAAGTTATTTCGATTAACGGAGGTCTACTGTGAAGCGCGTCGTGATAACCGGTATGGGCGCCGTTACCGCCTTTGGTGAGAGCTGGGAGAGTTTAAAGCAGGGCCTGCTATCCTATCAAAATGCCGTGGTCTATATGCACGACTGGGACTGCTATCAGGGTCTGGGCACTAAGCTCGGCGCCCCGGTCCCAAACTTTAAGGTTCCAGCCTACTACCCGCGCAAGATGACCCGCTCGATGGGGCGCGTCGCGCAAATGGCCACCCGCGCCTGCGAATTAGCCCTAATCGACGCCAACCTCCTGCACGATCAAGAGGTCGACCCGTGTGTCAGCGACGGCAGCACCGGCATTGCCTATGGCTCGTGCACCGGCAGCACCAAGCCGATCCGCGATTTTGGCTCGATGTTTATCAAACATGATACGGGCGATATCACCAGCACCACCTATCTGCAAATGATGCCGCACACCACCGCCGTCAACGCGGGACTGTTCTTTGGGGTCAAGGGCCGCCTCATTCCGACCTCAAGCGCTTGCACTTCAGGCTCGCAAGCCATTGGCTATGCCTACGAGAGCATCAAGTACGGCCTGCAAAAAGTCATGATCGCAGGTGGCGCCGAAGAGCTCTGCCCATCCGAGGCGGCGGTCTTTGACACCCTCTTTGCCACGACCCAAAAGAATGACACCCCAAAGCTCACCCCAGCACCTTTCGATCGCGACCGCGATGGCATCGTGATCGGCGAGGGCGCAGGCACCGTAATCCTAGAGGAGTACGAGCACGCTAAGGCGCGCGGCGCCAAGATCTACGCTGAGGTCTTAGGCTTTGCCACCAATTGCGATGCCTCGCACATCACCCAGCCTAAGAGCGACACCATTGAGCTCTGCGTCCGCATGGCCTTAGAGCAAGCGCACGTAGCACCGCAAGACATAGGCTACATCAGCGCCCACGGCACCGGCACCACGCGCGGCGACATCGCCGAGAGCACGGCCACGGCCAGAATCTTCGGCCACAAGACCCCGATCTCGACCTTAAAGAGCTATTTTGGCCACACCTTAGGTGCCTGCGGTGCGGTCGAGGCCTTAGCCGCCGTCAAAATGATGCACGAAGGCTGGTTTAACCCTAACCTAAACCTCAAGCATGTCGACCCCGAGTGTGGCGACCTCGACTACATCGTAGGTGAGAAGCGCAACATCGACACCGACCTCATCGTCACCAACAACTTTGCCTTTGGCGGCATCAACACCTCAATCGTGCTCAAACGCATGTAGCAAAGGCCTAACGGGCAAACATTTTGCTGAAGTTAGCCCATTAGTCAGCAAACCAAACTAAAGGAGACCAACATGCGTTTTGCCCGTGCCAGTATCTTATTAAGCGCCGCCTTAGGCCTGGCCATCTTGACCGGCTGTGCCGCCCAAGTACCGCTCCATTCAGAGAGTACCGATGCTCAGGCCAAGCAATTTGCCGCACCAGCTAAGGGTAAAGCTGGTTTGTACATCTTCCGCGATGACAAGCTGCTCGGTGCAGGCCTGTACAAGGACATTTACGTGGATGGCGTATGTCTTGGTGAGACCGCCCCTGGTGTCTTCTTCTACACCGAGGTCGAAGGCAACAAGCCTCACAAGATCACCACAGAAGGTGAGGTCTCAGACTACGAGATCACGATTAACACCGAAGCGGGCAAGCACTACTTTGTCGAGCAGTACATCACTTTTGGCCTCACTGTTTGGGGTGCCAACATCCGTGAGGTCGAAGAAAGCTACGGCAAGGCCGAGGTCATGAAGTGCCAGCAAGCCATCCCAGGCACTTGCGCCAGCTCCTTTCTCTTCGGCGCAAACAGTGTTGAGCAAAGCGAGTAAACGGTCCGCTCACTCCCTGCACGCCCCAGCATCAACTAGTGATGAAGTTTAAAAGTTTTTGAGGTGTCAAGATGACCTTGGAGCCTTATTGCATGGCTTGTATTAGCCGTTTAACAGGCAAATGCGCCACTGTGTTTGGTGGTAAATACTTTTAAACTCCGTCACTAGAGATACCACGGCGGCCAATTAACCGGTCAAGAACCTACTTAACTTAAGGTTCACCCCTAACTTCTTGGTCACAGAGGCAACACCCTCACAATTGCAGATGGGCTCTACCCCGCAGCAGCTCAAAATTCGGTCAAACTGCTGAACCGATTGACCCTTAACATCCTCAGCCGTGGCCTTGATCAGCACCGCGCCTGACTCATGGGGCTGTATAATGAGCGCAGGTCCCCGTAAAAAGCCCCTAAGTTGCTCCAGACTAAAATCGGGCTCGACTCCGGCGCGAATTGAGTTAAGGCAGAGATGTGCTAAGAGCGCCGCGACTAGGCTCAGCACCAAAAGGCCAGTGCACTGAGAAGGCTTATTCCAATATCGCAACATCTCCCTAAAAGCGAACGCATGGTCGAACAGCTCGTGCGGGAGCACGCGCTCATAGAGCTTGACTAAGCTCAACTCTTTAAAGCTATAACGCTCACGCCAACGCTGAACCATGGCCTCTTTATCATCGCAGGTCTCAAACTCAAAATCGACCGGCCGCCCGTCCGCCGCAAAGATGAGCTCAAGGTTATATCCCGGCTCCCAAAAATTGACATCACTCAGCAGTACTATGGTTCCTGAACTGAAATCGTGCTTAGTGTGCTGATTGAGCCAAGCTATGACCTGCTCCTTTCTTTGGTCAACCTCAGCCAAGGCAGCGTATAGATTGTCCAGCGTCAGCTGAGAGTAATCAAACAAGCTCGGCTTAAGCGCCTCAAAACGCAGCTGCCGCGTGTAGGGGTCAATAAGGCGCGCCACAGTAACGCAGTAAGCAGCAGCATCAAGGTCATAACTGAACTCGCTACCGATGCCCGCAAACAGCTGGTTTAACTCCAGTGCCTCCCACTGCTGTCGCAAGATGCTCTCACCAAACTTCACCGGCGCACTGAAAAACGCATAGTTCGTGTCAGGCACCGGTGGTAATGGAGCGCTGAATTTAGATTGAGCTTTAGCCCGAATCGCCGCCTCCCGAGCAGCTACAATGCGCGGAGCTGCCTCAGCACGCAAACGTTGCAACTCAGCCTCCACCTCTTCCATGAAGTTGGGATTGCGCTCCCTAAGCTTGTCCAGGTTGCCATATCGATGCAGGCTTTTGGTACGCGACTTTCCCGTAGCCGGATCGCGGTAGTTCTCGACAATGCCGCCATAAGTGTGGCCACCCTTGGTATAAGTACGAAATGCAATTGCCATGGCGTCTCCGCTGTGGCTACGACACTACTACAACAAAATTAAATCATTTTATTGCACTCACCAGAGTGACAAAAGCCCAAGGAAGTCCCTTCTCTTGGGCTTTTGTCATTAACGACCGCGTTCTTACTTGTTGTCGTCATCGCACTTGCCACTTGGAGTACTGGGCCAACTCGATGAGGCAGGCCGCAGCAGAGCAGCTTGCTTATGCTTATTTAGCTTAACAACTGATGATGCCTAACTGCTCTTGAGGATAAGATTGTTCAAGCAAGGGACGGTTGAACATCAACAATATCTAAGCAAAGCGTAGCCCACGCATTGCGGGAAATTTAGTTATCTTAGGTTTGACGGTATCAGATTTAACTGGCGGAGGAACATCATCTTTTGACAGGTGATAAATGACTGGAGCAAAATCTGTTACAAAGTCTTTAGTCATAAAATCGTGATAATCAGAATCAAAATCAAAGTTTCGACTCGAAGAATCTCCGACCAACATGAGGTTGTTGAACTTCCCAACAAACAACATCTTTACGAAGCGGTATTGAGAAAAAGTCAGGTTTTGAGCCTCGAGCACGATTGGAAAAGCTTTTGCTCTATGATACACACTGCGCGCACTTGGAGCTTCTAACAGAGCATGATACGCAATATTTAATACATCATCGGCATCAATAGCATGCGCGATTGCCAGTTGCTGGTTATACGCACTAAATATTTTTGGGAACAGCTCATAAGAAGAGCAACTCTCAGGTGACACGCAATCCTGTTTGCATTTTGCGATTAAACGCAACACATCATTCAACAATAAGGCTTTGTTATTGCTTTTTTGAATAAATTCAATTAATTCCGAATCCGCTGCAAATGCTGCTTTTAAGAAAGAGATACGATCTATTTCGCTATCACACAGCTGAACGTCTGAAGGAAGATTTTTGCGATCTATTAAATTAGTTTTAGCTCCAACTATCTGCCAGCAATAAGAGGTAAAAGTATCAACAGCAACGTAATCGGCTTTTCTATTCCAGCTTTTAAACAAGAAATCACTACGGACAATCTCATTAATTCTTCTTAACGCAAGACTACTGCTAGCCAGTAATTGTATGCGCACATTGTCATGTAAAGAAACTATGTTCTTAATTCTATTAAAAACAACTTGATTAGTAAAATCTGCTCCAGCACTGCTGTCAACTAAAGCAGGTCCGTCTTCATGATGAGCAATAAGTTCAGGCTGCTTGCTGATTATCATAGTAGCCTCCTAAGCTAAAAATCATAGCGAAAATTTGAAATATTTTATCTACAACATCTATTGCAAACAAACATTTCAATTCAATAAGCACTATAATCTAAGATATGATATTTTCAATTTTCTCAAATAATTCTCTAACCTTTGGTGGGAAGCATTGCGGTTCAGGTAAAGTAAGAATCTCATAGGCAACATAAGGAGCATAGCTAGCTTTAGCTCTACGTTTCGTGCAACATGCATGTACTGCCTTATTAAAACCGTTTTGACCAGAATATTTTGGTTCACAATTATGCCTTCTCGCATAAATCAGGTCATCTTTTATTAAATTATTAATATATTCCGCCAGATAGCTAGGATTATTATGATAGCGACCTAATGCATTGCTAATTTGAGGGTAATAGCCATTATCAATCAGATGCCATTCCCAATCTCGCCCATTCTCAATTATAACAATATTTGAAAAATCTGTATAATCAGCATCAAATACATCTAAAATCATATTGCCAATTGTGTTAACAGTATCTTTTTCTCCATCACTAAATATAAACCAATTTAACCCCAAGGTATTGATTAGCTGCAAGAAAGGCACATAGTTTTGACCGCCAACCGATAAAAACTGAATTCCAAATGCACTTGGGTTCTGTTTAAACCATGCTTGGAAAAATATAGGTAAAGCTTGATATTCCGTTATTCCCTCACATAATACAACTGCGCGTTGTGTAAAAATTATATCTGCATGATGCATAATAACATCACGCATAATATGTTCGAGGTCGAATTGATTTAAGCGCAAATTTGGATCAAATGGATGTATTTCAGTACATCCATTGTGGTTCTTTGTGATTAGTGGTGAAACGTCCCCTTTCACCTTATAAATGCACATTTATTGTGCGTTTTATTTTATTGTTGACAAATAAATAAAAATGTAGATACAGCGAATCAGTTTGACGGCATATGTCTGTAAC
>CALXOW010000074.1 GCA_944390115.1 uncultured Anaerobiospirillum sp. | reverse complement strand
CAACACTTATTTTTCTAAGCTCCTGCCTGCTTATCCCCACTCTTACGAGTGGGGTGTGCGCAGGCTCCTTTATCAAGCATGGGGGCACGCTGTTTCGTGCTAAGATGCACACCGCCACATGGGAGGCCAAGGTTCATAAGCTAGGAACCTTGAGCCTGAGCCCAAGTCACATGATTGCTTGAGGTTGTTTTTAACCTAAACCGGCCCGTGTGGGTGCACACGTAAAGGCCTAATATATGCTGAAATTCGATGGTTTTTGAGCTATCATTTTGCCTAAAAACCATGATTTGGTCACCCTGATAGTGAGGAGCACGTATGCGCAAAGGATCGAAGGATGCCTTTACCAGTCGCCGATACCGCGAGTTGATGCAAAACACGAGCTTTGAGTGCTATCGTCAGACTGATACTAACCCAAGCGAAGATGTCGCCATCAGCGCGCACCACCACGCTTTCTACGAGATTATCTTTGTCATGTCGGGCGACTTCTTCTACGAAGTCGAGGGTCGTCCCTATCACCTCTCGCGCGGCGATGTCATCTTAATCGATGAGCTGCAATTCCATCATGGCCAAATCTACCACTCCCAAGGCTACGAGCGCTATGCGCTGTGGATTCACCCGCAGTATATGCAGCGTCTAGCGCGGCGCTTCCCCAAGCTCGACCCGCAGTACTGCTTTTTACAGCTCAACAGTGAAAACAACAATCTGATTCACTTGGATGATGCCTCCTTTGCCGAGCTCGAGGCGGATTTATCACACCTCTTTGACAGCTTCTGGTCCAAGACTCCCTCTGATGAGGTCTTATCGGAGTCCTACTTTGCCATCATCCTGACCCGCCTCAATCAAATCGTGCACCGCCAGCACAGCGACGAGGAAATCCCGACTATCTCATCAAGCGACCAAGCCCCAACCCACCTCTTCACCACTAACAGCTTTAACTTGCAGGGCTTAGACGCGATCACCGCCCACTACGACCAGCTGGCCCACGGCACGCCGCAGCTTAACGGCACCGCGCAGCTGAGCACTACGCCGCAGCTTAACGGCACCGCGCAGCTAAGCGGCACGCCGAAGCTTACGAGCAAGTCCACCCCGCAGGCACCGGCATCAGAGCAAGCGGTAAGAGGCAGCGCCCCCGCTGCGGCGCCTTCGGGCTCCTTGGAAGCTTTGAGCCCGGCCTATGGCACCCATCCGGCGCAAGTGGTCAAGCAGGCGCTGATAGGCGCGCTCGAGCAAGACAAGCTCCCGCCTCAGAGTACCTGGGATCGCCATACCGGGCCATATATGAAGCCCCTCGATCCGGCGCAGGCCGGTTCTTATCAGCCCGATCATGGCATGTCCGCCCCGTCTTTAGGGGCGAGCTATGGGATGATCAGTTTAACCCCGGCGACCTTGGGGCCTCTTTCAGCGGATCCTCACACTTCAGGCCTGAATCCGGGGCTTTTGAACTTCGGGGTGGAGTTCAAAACCGGGGCCCAAGTGGGCCCATATCTGGGCTCAGCCCTGGGTTTTAAGCTCAACGAAGCCTCGCTTAACCCGTTTATCATCTCCATTGCCAGCCCGCAGCTGGCCATCTTCTCGGCTTGGATCAATGCCGATGTGCAAGAGGTGCAGCGCCCGCACCCACAGCAGAGCTTGTCCTACACCGAGGAGCAGCGCGCGATCGCCCGTAACGCCACCTTGGCCGCCTTACAGCACTTAGACGAGATTAAGCCACGCCCGGAGGTTACAAGCAATGCCACGGTGTACTTGGGCGACACCCCGCGCTCAGCACAGGTAAGCCGCAACCCAGCACCGCTTTCTTTGAGTGAGAACAGCGCCCGGATTGTGTACCAGGGCCTGGGGCAATGGAGCTTTAAGACCTACGATGGCGTCATTCTCAAGCAGAACGTTTCTGACCGCAGCTTGCTCTTGCGCTCGGAGCACTTGCCTTTGACCTTAAACATTGCCGGCAGCAGCTACCAGATTATGGAGCTGAGCATGGGCTTTGAGAATGATGTGGGTCAAGGCGATGGCGTCAGCCCCGCCCCGATTACTCCTGTGGAGCAAAATAGCGAGGACGATCGCGAACTCGATTTAAGTCGCAGTGCTGAGCGCTCAGGGGCTGTGGCCAACGTGCTATCTGCGCCGCCCAGCCCGCGCGATGAGCTCACCCCGCAGCGCTTTAGCAACTTGACGGCAGAGCTGGCGGCCCAGGCAACCGCCTTAGGGGCGCAAGATGACGATGAGATGCACTTAAACCTCAAGCTCTCGGAGAGCTTGAAATTAAGTGCCATCTTGAAGTACATCAACCAGCACATCAACGAGAACTTAAGCTTAGATGAGTTAGCGCAGCGCTTCTCGCTGTCCAAGTTCTACTTGACGCGCCGCTTCAAGGAACTCACCGGCCTGTCGCTGCACCAATTCATCGTCAAAAAGCGTCTCACGCGAGCGCGCTACCTCATTTCGGTCGGTATCGACCCGTACCGTGCGGCGGTGGATGCGGGCTTTAACAATTACAGCCACTTCTCGCGCACCTTCAAATCGTACTTTGGGCAAAACCCAAGCTCGATTCCTAAGGCCCACACCATCCACGTCACCGCCGACCGCGCCTAAAGAGCGCAGCGCCCGCCCCTGGGCGGGCGCCCTTGGTTACGGCGCCCTTTTGCTCTGAGCACATGACGCGGCTGCGGGCGCGGCCGCAGGGCGCGCGCCCTGCCGGGCTACCCTAGGCTATGCCCCTTATGCGCTAGCACGGCTAGCGGAACTTGACCCATTGGGGCTTGAGGTCACCAGGCAGCGTCAGCGGCTCAAAGAATTGGTTTAACACCCACGGACTGTAGGTGCCATTTTGGCCGTAGTGCTGCTTGATCTGAGCTAAGAGCACCTCACGGCTGGTGTTAAGACGCTGCGTTGCTTGGTCGAGGTAATCGCTGTAGATCGCGCTCACCTCGTCTAAGGTTAGCCCTAAGAGGGCGGGAGCACAGGGCTCTTGGCCTAAGTCGCGCAGGTCCGGGCCTAAGAAGACCTCGGTTTCACGATAGTGCATGATGCCGGTGATAAGAAGGAACTTGATGTTCTCAAGGCTGCTGAGCCACGCATAAAAAGTGTTTAACCGAGCCTCGATTGCGCGGTCAGTACCCGCAGACAGCGGCTTGTCCCACTCGTCGATCAAAATAACGAGATCTTGGCCTTGGGTGAGGAGCTCCAGCTGCGCCATTAAGGCCACTAGATTTTCTTGCTCGAGGGCCACTGTGCTCTCCACTAAGCCCGCCATAATAAAGGCGGTCGCCAGGCGCACGCAGAGGTTAGCCTCAAAGTTTTGGTTGGCCGGTACCGTGCCGAACTTGAAGTTCACCACCGCCGCGCGCGCGCTTTGGGGCCAGCGAAACTCAGCCTTGGTGCCGGTAAAAAGCTCGGTGCCCGTGGTTTAGAGCTCGGTGAGCTGTGAACACAGCAGCGTTTTGCCGCTGCGGCGCGGTGCCGCGAGAAAGGCGCGCGGGAAATGCTGGACTAATTGAGACAGCTGCTCGGTCTTATCGCAAAAGAAAAGCTGCTCTCTTCTGATTTGCGCCCATGAGCTCAAGCCGATAGGCAATCTTGTCAGAGTGGTCATGTGTATAATGCCTCCCTAATATTAGTGTCCTGAGGAGAGACGATGTACCCTTTTGACCCGGATCAGATCATCGCAGGGGTGAACACCCTTAATGATACCTTGACTAAGCTCTTAGCGGGGCGTGACAGTGAAGAGCAAGCCGATCCTAAGTTCTTGGAAGTGCGCGTTAAGACCTTAAAGCAGGTCTTAATGCAGATTGATAATTCCTTAGGCGAGCTTCACGACATGCTCGACACCTTGGAATACCACCAAGATGAGCGCTTTAGCGCCGCTTCCCAGGCGGTGACTAAGTTAGAGGACAACACCACGCAAGTGGTGGAGTACCTGCGCTCCCTGGGCAAGTACTAGGCTAGTGCACCCTTTGGGTGCAAGCGAACGCACTATGGCTTTGGCCCTAAATTGCCCCTTATGGGCACTTGGGCTACAATGAGGACGCAGTGCTCAAGGCTTATCCTGCTTCAGGCTTATCCTGGGCGCACCTTTCATTTTAGAGCTGAGGCTGGCGCCAACTTAAAGCAAGGCTTGACCTAGCTTTTCGCGCCGCTGGTCCTTAAGCTGGCCGGGTTCCGGCATTGATTGTGGAATCTTGATAACTCATGTGTTCTATTTTTGGCATCTTCGATATTAAAGAGAACCCACAGGCTCTGCGCAACAAGGCGCTGGAGCTGTCGCGTCTGCAATTGCACCGCGGCCCTGATTGGGAGGGTATTTACCAAGGCGAGCACGCCATTGTCGTGCACGAGCGCTTATCCATTGTCGACCCAGGTAATGGTGCTCAGCCTCTGTACAATGCTGACAAGACTCAAGTCTTAGCTGCCAATGGTGAGATCTACAATCACGTTCAGCTCAAGAGCGAGTTAAAGGAGCCTTACGAGTTCTCGACTGGCTCTGACTGCGAAGTCATTCTGCCCCTGTACCAAGAGTTTAAGCGCTCAGGCGAAGTCTTCTGTGACCGCTTAGTGGGCGACTTTGCCTTTGCCATCTACGATGCCAACGACGACAGCTACTTCTTAGCCCGCGACCACATGGGTATCGTCCCAATGTATATCGGCACCGATAACGCCGGTCGCTTCTACGTTGCCTCGGAGATGAAGGCCTTAACTCCAGTCTGCGATACCGTCAAGGAGTTCCCTCCAGGACATTATCTGTACTCCAAGCAAGACCTCGAGTTCCACCGCTACTATCAGCGCGATTGGATGGAGTACGACAATGTCAAGGACAACACCACTTCCATTCCGGCTTTAAAGGAAGCCTTAATGGATAGCGTCAAGCGTCAGCTGATGTGCGACGTGCCATATGGTGTGCTGCTCTCGGGCGGTCTTGATAGCTCAGTTATTTCGGCTATCGCTAAGCTCTACTCGGAGCGCCGCGTCGAGGATGACGGCAAGACTGAGGCTTGGTACCCACGTCTGCACTCCTTTGCGATCGGCTTAAAGGACGCTCCAGACTTAAAGAAGGCTCGTGTGGTTGCCGACTACTTAGGTACGGTGCACCACGAGATTCACTACACCATCCAAGAGGGTTTGGATGCGCTGCGTGATGTCATCTATCACATCGAGACCTATGACGTCACCACGATCCGCGCCTCCACCCCAATGTACTTAATGGCCCGCTATATCAAGGCTATGGGTATCAAGATGGTGCTCTCAGGCGAAGGCTCGGACGAGATCTTCGGCGGCTACCTCTACTTCCACAAGGCTCCTAATGCTCAGGAGTTCCACGAAGAGCTGGTTCGCAAGTTATCGCAGTTACACCTCTATGACTGCTTACGCGCCAACAAGTCCTTAATGGCTTGGGGTGTTGAGGGTCGTGTTCCATTCTTAGACAAGAAGTTCTTAGACGTGGCCATGCACATCAACCCACAAGACAAGATGTGCCCAGGCAAGACCATCGAGAAGAAGGTCTTACGTGAGGCCTTTGACGGCATGCTCCCTGAGGAAGTACTGTGGCGTCAAAAGGAGCAATTCTCTGATGGCGTGGGCTACGGCTGGATTGACGCTTTACGCGACTACGCTGAAGAGCACGTCTCCGATCGTAAGTTCGCCGAGCGCGCTGACCGCTTCCCAGTTAACACCCCTGTAACCAAGGAAGCCTACCTCTACCGCGAGATCTTCGAGGACCTGTTCAAGCTGCCATCGGCGGTCAAGACCGTACCATATGGCAAGTCGGTCGCTTGCTCCACTGAGACCGCGATTGCTTGGGACGAGAAGTTCAAGAATATGGCCGATCCATCGGGCCGTGCCGTCACCGACGTCCACGCTGATGCTTACGAAATGGGCCACAAGCTCTAATAAGCATTAGTCCACAGGCCTAAGGCCCGGTTCCTACGGACCAAGCCTAGGCCCTATTTGACAGCGCCGCAGGCGTTGTTTCCTGAAGCCACTGCCACCGGCAGTGGCTTTGTCATTTTTTTCTGGAGATAACATGGCCCGCAATGGTCTGGTGCGCGTACCGTACTATCCCCAATTATCAGTCCTAACCAAGCTCCACCCCTTAGCCCCGCAAGTGATGAGTCTGCTGCTCTACTGGCACACCCGCGCCGGGACACCCGAGGCTTACAGCTACTGCCCGCTCAAGCACGACTTTCAATTGGCGCAGCACTTAGGCATCACGCTTGCTGATTTTCACGGGGCTTATCAGGCCCTAGAGGCTGAGCATATCTTTGCCTCAAAGGACTTTGAGGTCAAACCCAAGGAGCAAACGGCCGAGAGCAAGATCAGGATTGAAACGCGCTATTGCCTCAACCTCGCGGCCTTGCAAACACTACTTATCAAGTTAGACGCGCCCGCCCCGGCCCAAAACCTCAAGCTCCTCACGCATGCCGCCGACGATTGCTTTGATTGCTATGACGTGATTGAAGAGAAGTTTTTGCCAGTGACCCAGAGCCTGGTGGGCACGATCGCAGGCGCCAATTACGAGGCAGCGGCCCTACTGTGCGCGCGCTTTATGGTCTATCTCAACGAGACCCATGAAGACTTAGCCCAGCACGCCATTGCCCCTGGCTGGAAGCTCTTATTAAACGTACCGCTAGGGCAAAGCATCGAGGACTATGCGCGCGAGCTCTACCAGCGCTATCTGCGTCCAGGAGAGCGCGCGGTCGACCTGAGCTTTAGCGACGGCAACTTCTTCCTGCCCGACCACGACCAGATCAAGACCTTAGTGCACACGGTCAGCCATTACAAGGGGCGCAAGGATCACGGCGCTATTACCATCTGTGCCGCGCTCATGATGCTCTTATGCGCTCACTTCCCTAAGAACTTCCGCTACGACTCTGAGCTGAAGATCGCCGAACTTAGTGACGCGTTGGCACTCTTGCGCGAATTTGACCCGAGCGCCGTGAAAAAGTTAAGCCTAGATGCTTCCGAGAGTGACAGCGAGCAGGCTAAGTGGCACATGCTGCAAGCGCATATTTAGCCTAAATTCAATGGATCCCAGCGGGGCTAGCACTGAGAGCGATGGGCACCAGCAAAGTAAGCACACAAGTCCTCACTTACAAGAAGCCCCGCTTAGTTGCACAGCATTCGCATTACCCGCTACAATCGCTCAAGAGAATCACTTGGCGCAGCCTGAGCTGGGAAGCTGGAGCTGCTAGGAGTTGGGACCATGACCACACATGAGAAAAACGATCAGCCGGGTGCAGGCACCACTGATAGCTTAGGCTTAAACCGCACGGCCGCCCCGCCGTCAGCCACCAACACCGTTTCTGAGCACAACCTAGAGCCAGAGACGAGCCCGCCTACACCTAACTCGACCGCGCGCGATGCGGTCATCTGGCAAGCCCAGCAAGCAACCTCCGCTCATGCCTTGGCGCACGCCCAGGTGCAATTACGCCACGAGCACGATGTCTTAAATAGCGAACAACACGCGCGGGTGGGACAAGTGCAAGACTTTGCCCTCGACAGCCCCCAATACGTGCAAACCTTAACCGCGCAAGCAGCACAAGCCAGCGCCGAGCAGCGCGCCCGCCAAAGCAGCATTGAAGCCCCTTGGGCCAATGTCTATCATCACCCCCGCACCGGCCAAACCCTCTCCTCCAACCCAAGTGCCCCCAACCTCATGGGTCCAGGGCAAGATTTACTGGCCATGGGAGCCGACTTGGGCGCGCAGCTAGGCTCTGGTTTTGTTGGGCCCCAGCCTGAGCATGCTGCGGCCGTCAGTCCCAAGCTCAAGCCTGACTTTGCCTACCGTCCCGACTCCGGATCTGAGCTTGAGAGCCCCGACTCCGTAAGCTTCTATGAAACAGCCGAGCATGTGGTGCCCGATGCCCCATTAGAGCCGGAGGGCGGAGCCCCTGGCTTTGCCCAGCATTGCTCCGAAGAGCTCATGGCCTCACTGCACTACCTGCAATTAAACCAAGCACTGCAGCACATCTTCTACCCGCAAAGTTTTTCCTCACCTATTCCCTGGGAGCATTACCGCGAACAAAACGGCGCGCTAGCTGAGAGCCAGAGCGCCACCAACGCGCGCAATAGCGCGGTGCAACGGGAGGCGATGGCTGTCTTCAACCATGCAGGCATGGGCAGCTTTGTCTCGATGGTAGGGGCCGCCGGGCGCAGCACCCAAGGTACACCCAGCACCCAAGGCAAACCCTGCACCCAAACTGCAGAAGCGACAACCGACACGGCCGCCAGTGCCAGCGCCGATGCCGCGCAAACCGCTGCCGCCTTATCGCATATGGCGGTCGGTTTAGAGCCTGAACCCAAGAGTGATGATCCGATCACGCAAGCGGGCATCAGCGCGGTCCAACATGCCCTCGGCCTTGAAGGCAATGAGGATTTAAGCCGTGCGGATTTAGCGCGCGGCATTGCCAACCTCGAGCACTCAATGGCGGTGCTATTGGGCATGCTAGGCTGCGGCGTCATGATTCAGGCGGTGGGCGCGGGCCATCAGCGCAAGGTGATTTGGGCCAACGAAGCCATGTACCAAATCTATGGCTACTCGCCTGAGGAGTTTGATCGGCTCTCATCAGATGCGACCATGCCGCAGATTATCCACCCGGCCGACATCAACGTCTTCTTTGCCAACTTCGAGCGCGTCCACGACGCCTCAGCCCCGATTCATTTTGAGTATCGCATCCTCAACGGCAAGACCAAGCACTATGTGTGGTGCGATATGCGCTCGTCCTATATCGGCGCGCTCGGCACAATGTCGCTCTTTATCTGCTTGGTAAGCGACATCACCGCCGAAAAGCACGAAAAGGATCGCACCGAGCGCTGGATTCGCAAGAGCGCGCTGCTCTCGGAGGCCTGCCAAGAGCTGGTCTTTGAGTACGACTACAACACCGATACCTTTGAGCGCTTTGGCAATTACCAAAACTTTGTCCAGCCAGGCAATCGCGTCCAGCGGCACTTCCTGCAAAACTTGCCGCTCAAGGAAAATATCCATCCTGACGACAAGCACTACTTCTCGGCCCTACTTCGAGACACGAGCCTTGCGTCCTCCAACAAGCGGCGCACGGTCAAATTCCGCTTACGCCCGTTACACGGTACCGAGTTTTTATGGCATATGTGCTCGGCAATCGGCTACACCGAGGAGAGTACCGGCCATGTCAAGATTATCGGTAAGGTCGCCAATATCCATCAATACGAGACTAGACTTGCGACCTTGCACCAAGAAAACCAGCGCGATCAGATGACCAAGCTCTACAACAAGATCGCAATGGAGCAATTAAGCCGCAAGGTCCTACAAGACAAGCCTAATCAGCGCCATGCCCTGCTGATGATTGATATCGACAATTTCAAGCAGGTCAATGACAGCTGCGGCCACAGCTTTGGTGATGAGGTCATCCAAATGATTGCGCATTGCCTGGCGCACACCTTTAGAAGCACCGACCTAGTGGCGCGCGTGGGCGGCGACGAGTTTGCCGTACTGCTGCAAAACGTCACCTTCGACCAAGCGGTGGCCTTAGGTGAGATCTACCATCGCATTGTGGCCGAGCAAACCCAAAAGCTAAGTCAGCCGTATCATGTCACAAGTTCGGTGGGCATTGCCTTTTGCCCTGATGACGCCAATGGCTACGATGGGCTCTACCACGCCGCCGACCAGGCCCTGTACTGGGTCAAAAACAACTGCAAGGGCGCCATTGCGCTCTACAGCAACGCCCAAGTGGCCGCCCAAGCCCCTAATCTCAATCCGGACTTAAGCAGTATCCCAGGCCACCTCAGGCCCCACACTAAGCCAAGCTTAAGCCCTAACGGTCCTGAGGAGAGGCCCAGCGTCGAGGCGCAGCTTAAGCAGCTTGAGCCTGAACAAATCGCGGCGGTCATTGGCGTGGCAGGCGTAGCCAAGACTCATTTTGCTCACGAGAACGAGCGCATGGAGCACTCCTTACACGCTATCGCGCACGACCTCAATGACCCCGAGCCGCCGTCATCTTAACCCACGCTGCCCCAACTACAAACCAGCCCTGCATGCCCCCAAGCGCAGGGCTTGAGTGTGCTCATGCGCCAGACCAGGAACGCCAGCTCAAAACGCTGAAGCGCGGCCCTGCGCTGTGCCCAGAACGCCAGCTCAAGACGCCTGGGCGTGGCTCCTACGTCATGCCCGGAACCAAGCTCAAGACGTTCGTCTTGAGTGCGAGCACCCCACAGCGGGGCCGCTTAAGCACACACTTCAGCACCCGCGCGCCGTGACCGGGAGCGCCGGACTTTGCCCGGTAAGTCAGCACTAATATGGAGCACAGCTGCTTTTTCATGATGCAGCACCTCCTGCCCTGCCCCGCAAGATCGCTACAATGGGCTTTTTTCCGTGCACCTTCAGTGCATATCCCCCTGTTTTAGTGCTGACTGATTTTGCTATGACCATCGACTACAGCGAGATTCGGCGCGGCTTCTACTCTGCGTTACCGCTTTACCTCGGCTTCATACCTTTGTCCTTAATTTTGGGCACCCAAGCCCATCAGATGGGCCAGACGCCCCTGACGGCTTATCTCATGACCGCCTTAAACTTTGCCGGCGGCAGTGAGTTTGCGGCCGTGAGCCTGTGGTCAGCCACGCCCCCGATCCTGCTTATCACCATTACCACCTTCCTCATCAACTCACGCCATATCGTCATGGGTGCGTCCTTAGCCCCCTATATTCGCCAAGAAAGTGGCCTCAGAGTCTTTTTCATCTACTGCGTAATGTGCGATGAATGCTGGGCGCTCTCGATTCAAGATGCCCAAAGACGCGCTCAGGAAAAGAAGGGCTTTTCCTTCTGGTATCACATGGGCGTGGGCCTGAGCCTATGGTCGATGTGGTCGGTTACCTGCGGCGTGGGCGCCTTAATTGGCACGCAGCTGGGTGATATGAACAGCTACGGCTTTGCTATGGCTCTGCCTGCCACCTTTATCGGCCTGAGCGTCGCGATGCGCCCACGCGAGCAGTACAGCCGCTACTTACCAATTGCCCTGAGCTTTATCGCCGCCGCCCTGACCACGGTCTACATCGACCACATCTACGCGGTAGGCGCCGGAGCCGTGGTCGGCCTTACTTGCGCCTATATCCAGCAGGTCTGCAAAGAAAAGCGCGAGGCCGCTGCCTGCGCCCACCAAGCCACCGCTGAGGCTGAGTCCAGCACGAAACCAAGTACCGTAACCAGCGCTGACCATGAGCTCATTGCTGCCACTTGTTCTGAGTCTAAGGAGGAGCGCTAAGATGCTGCCAAGTTACCTCGATATGCTCGCCATTCTCGGTATGGCCAGCGCGACCTACTTCACCCGTATTTGCGGCTATCTGTGGCTGCGTAAGCATCAGCTGAGCGCACGGGCGCGCGCTGTGCTCGAATCAAGCCCATGCTGCGTCATGGTCAGTGTGGTTGCACCGTCCTTTATGACCACCGACCCTAAGACCTTAGTGGCACTGCTGTGCGCGGTCGGCCTAGCCTTTAAATTCAGCCTAGGTGTCACGATTGTGTCATCGGTCGTAATCATGGCGCTGCTGCAAAACTTCTTCTAACTTCCTAAAAGTAAGTAAAAGGGTGATAGGTAAGAAATTCATCTTGTCTAGGACTGCACAATATTGACATTTCTTAGTG
>CALXOW010000073.1 GCA_944390115.1 uncultured Anaerobiospirillum sp. | reverse complement strand
GCGCTTGTACGCAACATATCTTCTGAGTGAGCTCATTTTACACAACCCCCCAAGAAATTAAGATGCGGGAGCCCTGACCATCATGTCGCACATTTCTGAAATTTTACCTGTGACCTGACAAGCAAAAACGCGCCAATCGGCTTAAATTCGGTCATCCTTTGTGAACTAAGCTGTGCCCAGCGTATCTAGTACTTATATACCAGTAGGCACGGCACAGCTAAAAACTTGAGCTCACGTCCCAATCTCAAGCTAAGTTCGGACGATGATGGTTAATTTTGCGAAAGGTGAACCGCACCTGTTGGCCATGAGCAACCTGACGATCAATGCCATGACCAGAGCTCATGGCACGCGCGGCGGGGCCTATGTCTTGGGCCTCAGTCTTGGGGATTAGTCCTGAGCCTTAGTCTTGGGCCTCAGTCTTGGGGATTAGTCCTGAGCCTTGCTCTGAGCTTGAGGAGCTGCTGGATTAGGCTCGGAGGTGGTTGGCTCTTCGTCTGGCTCCAAATATGGCGCGACATCAGGCTCCGGCTCAACCATAGACTCGTGCTGATGCGTGGAGGTTGGGGTGTTCAACCCCATGGTCGTGCCTAAAACTGAGTTTCGACTCGTGTCATCAGTTTCGGTAAAGCCAAAAGACTCGGTGGTCACTGCGCCAAAAGGCGAAGCACTGCGCAATAGCTTGCTCTCTTTGCGCGTGCGCTTGACTTTGTGAGCTTTGACTCGGCATTTAACTTGACCGGCTAAAGCTTGCTCAGAGCTGGTTGGCAGCTCAGTATCGTTGGACTTATTTGCCTCTTGCGGCGCTGCCGCTTGCTCCTTTGGGCTAGCAGCACTCTTCGGCTCGACATTTTTGCGCACAAAGACGGTGGCCGCAGCCGGGTTCGAGCTTTCGGTGCTGGCGATGTTCTCACGCACAACATTGCTCTCTTGCTCGTTGGCCGCCTCTTGCCCTTCGGCGCGCTTAGCCGCATCAACCGGGTTACCCTCGCCCTCTCGCTCCTTGATCGCCTCACCAATCGCCTCATCTAAGATGTCCTCAGCTTCCCCTTCAGAGGCGGCAAAGACCATCTTTGCCGGGCACGATACCACGCGGTCACGACCAGTGCGCTTAGCCAGATACAGGGCCTTGTCCGCCTGAGCAATCAACTCCTCAATGCGGAATTGCCCGCGCATCGTCGTGATTAAACTGAGGCCTACCGAGATCGTGACGTAACTACTTGGCGTGCCTTCGTTCTTGAGCTGTAAGGCCTTGACCTTATTGCACAGACGTTCGGCCACGCTGTAGGCGTTTTGCTCATTGATATCGCTTAAGAAGATGCAGAACTCCTCGCCGCCATAACGGAACAATAAGTCCTTGCGGGCTACCGAGCGTTGCAGCGTCTGAGCGACCGCAAAGAGCACTTCATCACCATGCTGGTGGCCCATGGTGTCGTTTAGGTTCTTGAAGTGATCGATGTCGATCATCAGACAAGCAAAGCCCGCTGGGGTGTTGCTGCCTACGCTCTTGATGAGCATATTGAGGCTGCCCCGGTTGAAGACCTTGGTTAAATCATCGTACTTTGAAGACACCTTGAGCTCTTCGTAGCGCGACTGCAGCTTGTTGCTCTTTTCCTTGAACTGCGAGTAGTCGGCAAAGATCTGTGGCAGCAGATCGACGATCTCACGGATCTCCATCAAGTGCTGCTGCTGCATAAACTTGTTGTACTCAGTGGCCGTAACGTTTTGCGTCTGTCTAAAGCGCGTCAAGATGTGCGCAATGGCCTTGAGCGGCCGCATCACGTAACGATTTAAGACAAAGATGGTGACCGAGAAGCCGAGCAAGCAGAAGAGCAAGACCGCCATCACCATCGGCTGAGTTTCTGAGGCCAAGAAGGAGATGTACTGAATCTCCGCATGGAGCGAACTAGCCTCACCGTTGGTGAAGGTGTGGGAGAGATCATAGACCTTGCCTAAGAGCGTTTGCAGATCGGAGGCAAAGACCTGCTGCATATTCAAAAACAGCTCCCACAGCGGGTCAAAGCGCTCCAGCTCCTGCTTGTAGATGGCGAGCATCTTCATGTCAGCCATCGTGGATGGCTCCATCAGCTGAGCAATCGCTTGATTGATGAGCTCACGCTCATGATCGATGTTAGCGGGCGCAGCGCGAGCAGCGCTCGCGTTTGTCTCGGTGCTCTCACTAGGCTGCTCTTGCCCGGCGACAGTAGCTTCTGCGGCAGTAGCTTCTGCGGCATTAAGCTCTGCTAAGACCGTGTCACCGGCGGCATCATCTTGCTCGATGCTATCTAAAGCCGAAGATAAGATCGCTAACGACTTAGCCTGATCGGACTCAGCCTCCGTCTTAGGCTGCTCATCTTGGTGATAAGGGTTGTTATTCGCCACCTCATCGCTATGCTGGGAGAGCGGGGTGTACGGCTCGCTTCCGCCTTGATACGGGTGGCTCTGTAAAAATTCCTTGCGGTCAAAGCTCGGGCTTAAGCGCTCGACCATCATCTGGTAGTAGAACTGATGCTCGGTGCGCAGATCGCGGGTAAAGGCCGAGGTCTTGTAGAGATCGATGTAATTGCTGATATGACGGTCGATCTCAGGGAAGAGCTCCGGATGCTCGTTATAGACCAGGTACATAACCGTGTCCATAAAGTGCAGCGAGCTATGTAAGGTGGTGCGCAGCTCATCTAATTGCAGGCGCAGCTTCCACAGACGATTGACCTCAAACAGGATCTCGTTGACATTTTCCTTATAGTCGTAGCCGTGCTCGCGATTTTTCAGCTCAGAATTGTTGATGAGATTGCGGATCGCGACGTAGGACTGGCGGGCGCGCTGCAAATCAGGCGAGGTCGCGACCATCTCAATATTGCTGCGCAGCTCAACTAAGTTGATCGCGCTTTGCTGGGTATTGAGCACATGGGGAATGACGCTGTTGACCAGCTCTTGGGACTTGTTTTGGATTTTGTCCATATCGACGTAGAGATAGAACGCCAAGAAAATTGACAAAATCATCACGGGTAGGACACATAAGCGGGTCAGGTCACTGATTTTGCGAATCTGAAACATGTGTTACACCGTAAACGTTTGAGCTAAGGACATCCCCGATGCAGCTCGATCAACTGTAGTTAGCTAGCGGCCAATATGGCCACGAGCAAACTTAATCCCAATCTAATTTTGCGCATACATCATACGCCGATTTGGGGCTAAATTTAGCCTCAAACCAGCGCTGAGCTAGGCAAATTGCATGGCCGTGAGCTTGGTCACGCCCTATTACAATTGTGCGAGCAAGTTGGGACCGATTGTGCTCAAGTCCCCGTGCTCTCAACCTAAGACGGTTTTTGATTAAGTGTGCTGACCTTGCTCTTGGGCCAGGCGCTGGGCCATGACCTCAGGGTCCATCATGCGCTTAGGCACTAAGAGATTAGGGTCGGCAAAATAGCACACCCCAAGGAACAGACCGTGATAATGCGCTTGCACTAAGCTATTAAGCTCAGGGAACGGGTGAGGCACTTTGAGCTCGGCTTGCTCTTGCGGCGTGCGGGCATTGCTCAAGCGCACCTTCATGCCGTGACTTAACGGCTCGGCTAAAACTTGTGGCAACTCCACTATTGGGAGATTGCCTAAGGCTGACTCAATCGGGATGAGGAGGCTATCTAAGGCCGTGAAGTCTAATTTGTTGTCACGCGTGTCGGCCAGGTGCTGCAATGTCTCAAGGGAAGTCATTTGCCCCTCAGGCAGGCCCTCGACATAGACGCGGCGCAAATGCGAGACGTAGGCACCACAGCCCAAGGCCTCACCGATATCCGAGATTAAGGTGCGGATATAGGTGCCCTTGGAGCAGAAGACCTCAACTTTAAAGGTGGTCGCTGTCTTCTCTAAAAGCTTGAGCTCGTAGATTTCGACCGTGCGCTGCGGAATTTCGACCTCGGCCTCGCGTCCTTGGCGCGCGTATTTATAAAGCGGCTTGCCGTTGACCTTTACTGCCGAATAAATCGGTGGTACCTGGACAATAGTGCCGACAAATTGGCCGATGACTTCCTCTAAGCGCTCCATCGCATTGCCGATCTCGCGCTCGATCACGACCTCACCCTCACGATCACAGGTGGTGGTGGTCTTGCCTAGAGTGCCTTCGGCTAAATAGCGCTTCTTGCCCTCTAAGAAGAAGGATGAGAACTTGGCCGCCTCGCCTAAGCAAATCGGCAACAAGCCTGAGGCTTGGGGATCTAAGGCGCCGGTATGGCCCCCCTTTAAGGCTTTAAAGATCGCGCGCGTCTTGACTAAAGCTGTGGACGACGTGATGCCCTCAGGTTTGTCTAATAAAAAGATGCCGTTGATCTTACGCTTGGCCATGCCACCCTTCCCTACAAATTACCAACAAAAAGGACGCGCCATTTTAGCACAGCACTGCCCTCATCTTGCATGGGTAGGACGACATCCTGTCCCTTGGTTTAGCCGATAAATTCGGCCTTTGTGACGCTTGGGACGGTAGCACGGGGATTAGGCTTGCGTGGGAGCGCAAAAACCGTTATGATAAGCGCCATTGTTATGGGGGCCTCAGCGCTCTCGTATTCGAGCTTAGGACAACGGGTCAGGACCGGAAGGTAGCAGCCCCCCCTTCGATTCGAGGTACCGAGATCACGTTGAGCGCTCCCGCCCATAAAAGAACCTACGGGTTCTTTTTTCGTTTTTGGGCCACCAAGATGGAAGCCTCCAATACTCTTGCTAAAAGCCATCTGCATGAGGTGATCTTTGCCGATCGCCACTACATCAATAAGCTCAATCAGCTCTTAGCCTTTATCTCCCACCTCGATAAAGCCCCACGCCTGCCGACGCAAAACTTCTTCATGCTGATTCGCCCGCGCGGCTTTGGCCTGTCGCTCTCCAATGAATCGATCGAAGCGCTCTTGGTCCGCGATGAGCTCTTGATGGATCACTTAGATCAAAGCGTGGCTGACACTATTGTCTCCAAGGGCATTGGCACCTATCCGGTGCTGCACCTCTCCTTTAACGACATTGAGCCTAATATCACCGGCTTTGATAGCTTTCGCGCGATGCTCGCCTCCAAGCTGCAAAGTGAATTTTGGCAGCATCACGTTAAGGTGCGGATCGACCAAGGCCGCAGATCCGACCTGCGTATGCTTATGGTCGAACTCATCACCGAGCTCTCGGAGCGCTCTGGCAAGAGCGTAGTGATCTTGATCGATAACTACGACATGCCTTTTTACATCGTGCGCACCTTTGATGATCCCAAGGAGCGCGAGCAGGCCCTGGCTCTGTACTTTGAGATGCTCAATGCCTTTCGCCAAGCGGGCAATAAGGTCAAATTTGGCCTGCTGGCAGGCCATGTCAAGTTCCCACTGTCAAGCGACATGTCGCTGGGCCTGCCGCATGTCATCGACCTGTCCTTTTCGGACATCGCGGCCGCGCTCACCGGCTTTACCATCGAAGAAATCAAAACTTGCTACGAAGAAGATCTAGCCCGCATCGCGCCCCAACAGGGCGTCACCACCAGTGAGTACTTAACTGCGCTTGAGGATTGCTACGGCGGCTTTGTTTTCTCCGATCGCATGAATAAGGTCTTAAATCCACTCTCGGTGACGCGCGCTCTGGATAACGACGGCGAGCTCTACGCCTATAGCTGCGATAACGATTACTCCTTCTTGCAGCAATGCTATAACGCGCAAGAACCGGACTTAGACTGGCTCATCGACAAGGATGGCCAAGATATGTTGCTCTTGGAGGATATCTCACTTACGCCCCAAGGCAAGGAATTTGGTTCGCTGCTCTTGCAGCAAGGCATTGTCTCGGTCAATAAGGTCACCTTTGCCGAGCAAGAGCACTCGCTGTCCTGGCGCTACCGCTTTGGCTTTCCTAATGTGGAGATGCGCCGCGTCTTCAATATCATCACCGGCAAGAGCCGACCTGAGCTGCGTGAGCTCCCAATAAATACTCGCGTTTATGACGCGGGTGAAGAGGAATACGCAATCAAAGAGAACGATTAAGCGAGCGCCGCAGGCAAATGCAGCCGATTGGCGGTCGGCAAATGCACTGCCGGTCGACAGCGGCCAGTGCACTGCCTGTCGGTCTTCGCTCAAGTGCAGCCGGGGCTGCACTGTTAGGGCTTGTAGTGCATGAGCAGCATCGCTAGGGTTGTAGTACTGAGCAATGGTGTTTGTGCGGTGCTGCTGAGTACGCAATCGATTTAGTCCTGCGACTTGGTCTTAGCGTTGAGCTTGGCGGCTTGACTGGCTGAGAGATTGTCTGAGCCTACCGCAAAGTTGCCAAAGACCGGGCGGCGCTCGGAGGCCGTCTGATAGCCGGACTTATCGTCTAAGGTGTAGAGGTGACCTTTAGTGCGGTGAATGAAGACGCGCCCGATGTGCTCAGGAATAAAGCACAGCTTGCGCGTGGACACCGCAGCACTTAAAAAGAAGCGCGGCTGAGCGGAACCAAGCTCCTTATAGATCACTGCGTACTTGCAAAAGGCCGTAGGGTCATGCCGCAGCAACTGACCTAAGTAAGCGATCAGTTGATCACTGAACTTACGACGCACATCGAGGCACACCACCGCGTAGGCCTCCACCGCAATTGGCGCGGGATCTTTGCGCAGCTTGGTCCTAAGACTCATAAAGTAGCCCAGGCGCACCAGATAGCTGACGATGTAAACCAAGAGCAAGGCGAGGAGGCAGTAGAAGAAGAGTTTCTTCCCTGAGCCGACCTCACGTATGCCTTGGGTTGCGGCATCAAAGTCAGAGACCTGATTACCCGGCATGCCTAGGGGTAGACCAAAGACCAAGAGAGCCGCGATCACGGCCAAGTAGAAGCTTACGGAAAGCTTGCGGTTACAGACAGTATCGACCAGGTTGAAGTCAAAGCGAACTCCGGCCTGGGTCAGATACGATTGAAGATAAGTGCGGTCTGAGGGTGTATTCATGCTTGTGCCTTATTGCAATGAACTTAATTGCATCATAGCAAATTGAAAGCGACGCATGGTTAAAAACGGGCTTCAAAACATCGGGCCCAAAATTAAGCCCACGCTGGTGCTCCAACGTGGGCTTGTTTTGGTGTTGTTTGGTTTAGCTGTGCTTACTTGGTGCGCACTTCCACCCAGAACTTTTGCTCCAGCTCCTTAAAGAGGTTCTGGCAGGCATTGCCTTCCTTGAAGGTGAGCTTGGAGACGACAAAGATCGTGATTGCGCTCAAGATGAAGCCAGGGACGATCGAGTACAGGCCTAAAAAGCCACCGATCTCCCAGATGATCACAGTGATCGCACCGACGGCCATACCGGCGATGGCACCTGGCAGGGTCATACGCGACCAGAAGACGCTGATCAAGACGCACGGACCAAAGGAGGCACCAAAACCAGCCCAAGCATAAGCTACTAAGCTTAAGATGCCACTGTTTGGATCTAAGGCGATCACATAGGCAATCACGGCGACGATGAGGAGCATGACGCGACCGCACCACACCAGCTCGCGCTGCGAAGCGTTAGGACGGAGCCAACGGCGGTAGAAGTCGGCAGTCAAGGTGGTCGAGGCGACCAAGAGCTGGCACGATAAGGTCGACATAATGGCCGCTAAGATGGCCGAGAGCAGAATACCGGCAATCCAAGGATTGAACAGGGTTTGGGTCACGATAATGAAGATCTGCTCAGCATTAGCCACTGTAACCTCAGGATGCTTTTGGGCAAAGGCCACGCCGTAATAGCCGATCAAGACCGCGCCTAATAAGCACAAGGCCATCCAAGTGATCGAGATACGACGGGCATCGCCCATACCACGCACCGAACCTGCGGCCATGAAGCGCACCAGAATGTGCGGCTGGCCGACATAGCCTAAACCCCAGCCCACTAAGGACAAGAAGCCGATCAAGGTCATACCTTGCAGGAAGTCATCCATGCTTGGATCCTTGGCTGCAATCAGGGCATTAGCCGCCTCAAAGCCGCCGCAGTCCATAATCATCACGACTGGAGTAATGAGCAAGGCGAAGATCATCAAGCTAGCTTGTACCGTGTCGGTCCAGCTGACCGCTAAGAAGCCGCCGATGAAGACGTAGAAAATGGTGGAAACGGCGCCTATGAGTAAGGCATTGTGGTAGTCCATAGCAAAGGTCTGCTCGAACAGACGGGCACCCGAGACCATACCAGAGGCGCAGTACACCACAAAGAAGATCAAGATGATCACTGCTGCAATAATGGAGCAGATGCGGTACTTATCGCAAAAACGGGCCGAGAGGTAGTCAGGCAACGTCAGGGCATCGGAGGCATTGGCGGTAAAGGAGCGCAAGCGAGCGGCCACAAACTTCCAGTTACACCACGATCCCACCGTCAAGCCAATGGCGATCCACGCCTCAGACAGGCCCGCTAAGAATAAAGCACCGGGCAAGCCCATTAAGAGCCAACCGGACATATCAGAGGCGCCTGCGGACAGGGCGGTGACGAAACGACCCAGACTACGGCCGCCCAAGACATAGTCATTGAGCGAAGTAGTCATGCGGGCGGCGGCAATGCCGATAATCAGCATGCACAGAATATAAACAATAAAGGTGGTTGTGGTTGAGAACATTGCCCAGCAAGCTCATGTTAAACCCAAGATCTGCATGTCACCACGACGCAAGCTCAAGCCCTAACTTAAGCAAATGCCCTAGCTCAAGCTCAAACCTGCCCTGTCTGACACACCCCACATTGGTGCGTGATATAGATCACGCTACCAAGAAAGTGCCTCATGATAGCAAAAATGAGCACGCTTGGCTTTCTTGGGCGGCGCAAGGCCCAGGATCGGGGCCTCTCAGGCAAGAAAAAGGGCATACCCACAGTTTGATCCACGGGCACGCCCGGCGTTTTGCTCTATTATGGTGCAAACACCCAATCCAAGTGAGGGCCACTCTTTTAGGTGGCGCCTCCCTCAATGGTGGTACGAGCTTAAAGCTCTTCAATCATGCGCTCGGTGCTTTGCTCCCAGTACTTTTTGAACACAAAATCCTGCGCTACGCAGAAATTGCGCTGGTACATCCGGAACACGACCGGGAAATCCTTAGGCTGCCATTGCTCCACGTAAGAGTAGCAGTATTTGAGTCCTAACTTGCGCATCACCGCACCGCTGTTGGGGTTATTGCGGTCATGAGTTGCCGTGACAAAGGGAATCCCTTCCTGCACAACATACTTGAGCAAAGCCGCCCCCGCCTCAGCGGTGATGCCTTGGTGCCAATACGAGCGGCTTAAGGCATAACCCAAGTCATGGGCGCCTTCGGGATCGACCTTGATATAGCCAATCGGCCACTCAATCCTATCTTTGAGGCAGATAGCGCAGCAATACGGGCCTTGCAGGCGGGTATGATAAAAGGCCTCGGCCTCCGCCTCATCCTTAAGCGGCCACCAAGGCAAAAAGGTATTGACCTCAGGGTCTGAGAACAATGCCAGAATGGCCGGAACATCATCGGCCGTGAAATGACGTAAGCGCAAGCGCTCCGTCTCTAGGCACCAAGCCATAACATTCTCCAATTTCGGTCCTAAGCTGGGCGCAAACTCATCAGCTAGAACCTAGGACGCTCCTTGCTTTAACCCACAGCACTGCGCCGGGCTCGCTGCCAGGCAGAGCAGCAACTGCGGGCTTGGGGCTAGGCTTGGGCTAAGGCCGCCAGGCGCTCGAAGTAGTCAGGGAAGGTCTTAGCGCAGCAGCGATAGTCTTTGATGATTACCGGGTGCTTGAGCGCTACTAAGGACAAGGACATCGCCATGCGGTGGTCATTGTAGGTGTCAAAGGCCGGAATGAAATTCGGGTCTGCCAGCAGCGCGCGACACTGCTCGGTATTGCCATCGACCACGATGTAGTCTGGGCCCTCCTCGACCGCGCAACCTAACTTGCGCATTTCGGTGGCGAGCGCCGCGATACGGTCGGTTTCCTTGACGCGCCAGCTGGCGATATTGCGAATCGCGATCGGGCTGTCGGTAAACAGTGCCATCGGCACCAAGGTCATAGCCGCATCAGGCATGTCGTTGAGGTCTAAGTCAATGCCGTGTAATTGCTGCTTAGGGGCACTGACCTTGAGGTAATCAGGGCCAATCTCGGTGTGCGCGCCCATCTTATTCAGGACATCGATAAAGTGGGCGTCGCCTTGGAGCGAATCTGCCCCTACGCCCTTGACCGTGACCTCACCTGCGATCGCAGCGGCGGCTAAGAAATAGGTTGCGCCGCTGGCGTCACCTTCGACCAAGTAAGATCCAGGGCTCGTTAATTCTTGGTGCTTGACCACAAAATGCTCGAAATCATGGTTCTCGACCGTAACCCCAAAGCGCTGCAATAACGCGCAGGTCATAGCCACATACGGCTTGGAGATGAGCTCGCCTTGCACCTTAAGCTTAAGCCCATTAGGTAAGAGTGCACCGACCATCAAGAGCGCAGTGATAAATTGCGAGGAAGTATTGCCTGCTACCTCTACGGTATTGGCTTCGGGGCTCGTGGTACCAGTGATTTTAAGCGGTGGGTAGCCCTCGGTACCCAGGTACTCAACCTGCGCCCCTAAGGTGCGTAAGGCGTCGACTAAGATGCCGATCGGACGCTCGTACATACGCGGTTCGCCGGTGAGCTCAAAGGTGCCTTGAGATAAGGCCAGCGCGGCACAGAGTGGGCGCATCGCGGTACCGGCGTTGCCTAAGAACAAGTTAACGGGCTCTGCTGCATGAAAACTACCCCCGACGCCCGTGATGGTGACGGTCGTAGCATCGTTGGGGTCAGGCTCTACCGTGACGCCCAGCTTGTGCAGCGACTCGAGCATGACCTTGGAGTCGTCCGAGCGCAGGATATTGGTGAGCTTAGTGCGCCCCGCGCTTAAAGCACTTAAAAGTAAGGCGCGGTTGGTCAGGCTCTTGGAGCCCACCAGGTGCACGCTGCCTAAAACTTGAGAGATGGGACCTAAGGGCAAATCATTGCCTGATGCTTGCAACTTAATCATTGGTACCTCTGGGGCTATCTTAATCCGGTAATGCGACTTAAGACGTAGGCGTCGGACAGAGCCATGGTCTCTAAAATCTTGAGCACCGCCGTGTTTTCGTCGGGTGCTCCTAGGGAGATATTGAGCAGGCTGTTAAGGCCTAAGTAACTTAAAGGACGGGTGAACACGCCATGGCGCATCAGCTCTTGGTAGTAGCGCTCGGTATTGGCGCCAAAGTCGATCGTGACCGAGCATGAACGCGTGTCAATCATGGAAAAGCCGTATTTAGCGCAAAAGTCGCGGTAGCGCCGCCGCTGCACTCCAGTCTGCTTGACCACGGCCGTGACAAAGGTCTTATCCTGCAAGGCGGCAATGGCGCACTCTTGCGCCAGAACAGAGACATTGTAAGGGTCGCGCAAGACATTGCAGATGCCGCAGATCTCCTCATTACTGAGCATATAGCCAATGCGCAGGCCCGCTAGGCCATAGGCGTGGGAAAAAGAGCGCAGCAGCACTACGTTAGGGTAAAGGCTCAAGAGCGCGTAAAAATCCTCATAAGACTGGCCTTCATAGTCGATGAGTTCCTCGTCGATCACCACGATAACTTCTTCAGGCACCTGAGCCAAGAAGTCGGTCACTTGGGACTTTAAGGCAAAGGCGCCAATCGGATTGGAAGGATTGGCCAAGAGGATCATGCGGGTGCGCTCATTTAAGGCATCCAAAATCGCATCAAAATCTGGAGTCCAGTCATCCATGATACTGGTCGGAATAATGGCAGCACCGGCGATGGTGGCCGCGCGATCTAAGGCGATCGAAGAGAGTTGCGGGATGATGACGTTGACCTGCGGGTTTAAAAAGGCCCGGCAGAGAAGAGAGATGAGCTCACCGTTATCGGCGCCCACCGTGATGTGATTGACCTCGTAGCCGTAGAGGCGCTTTAAGGTGTCCTTGAGAAAGTAACAGCCGCTATCGGGGTACAAGGGCAAAAGCTGCTCGGCGCGCTGCAAGACCTCGCGCACCTTATGGCTGACACCATACGGGCTCTCGCCTAAGTTGAGGCGCATTAAGTTCGGCGCCTTGAGCTTTTCTTGCACCAGCTCCATGGGCTTGCTCAAGCGATACGGCAACAGCTGGGCAATACCGCCGTTGGTCAGCGCAGTGAAATCGACCATGAAGCGTTCCTCACACCAATGAAAGAAAGAAAAAAATCTGCCGCCCCATTGTGCCACGGCGCCATTAAAAAAGCTATGGCAAACTTGCCTCGCCTGTTTTAGATCACAATTTTGGAAAGCAGCTTATGGGAGAGGCCATTTAGCGCAGAT
>CALXOW010000072.1 GCA_944390115.1 uncultured Anaerobiospirillum sp. | reverse complement strand
CGCAACATAGCGAGTACCCCTCTTTTGGCCCTACAGGTACTGCATTACTCAGGTTTGTTTAACAAAATGCCAAAGTTTTCGCTCTGCTAGCTAAGATGTACAATCGCCCTGATTTTAGCAAATCGCTTGGGGCAAAGTGTGGTAGGCTTTGGGCAGCAATTGGTTTGTGGTGATGGGATGAGGCTAAGTTATTTATGACAGGCACTAAGCGTGATTACACTCAGTACTTGCAGAGCACACGCAAGGTCAATATCTCAGATCTCATAGCCCAACAAGCTCAGCACAATGTGCCACGCGCTCATGCTGATGAGTATCGCTCAAGTCAGCCCACTACCTCGCGCTATCGCCATTACCACCAAGAAGTGGCAGGCTATCAGCCACCAGCACCTACGCGCGCATCAGCGCCCGCTGCGCCCCAGCAGGGCTATACGAGAGCTTGTGCTGGTAATGGCGCACAATCCCAAGCTCATAGTGCCGCGTCGCAGCATATGGTTTCGCCTTATGCCGCAATGAGCGCGCACCATCCAACCCACGCTTTCTCTGCGACCCAAGTCGCTAGAGCCGCCCCAGTTTCGGCGCCTAACCCCGCTCCCGCTCCAGCGTCCGCCCCAAAGTTTGTGCCGCCAGCAGCACATGCTGCGCCTGAGCCTCATCAGTTTGCGCCTGATATTCCCGCGCCGCCTTGGGCTGACGATGAGAGCTACGCTGAGTCTTGGGATAATATGCCCCCGCCACCGGAGAGCTTTGGCGCTACGAACTGGGATGATGTAGATGCTATGCCGTTTGCGCCAGGGAACCAGCCGGTGCCCAGTGCCCAGCCGGTAGCACCGCAGCCGATTGCGCAAACGCAAGCGGTAACTACGCTCTCTGAGGTCAAGGTCGCAGTACCTGTTGCCCAGGGCTCGGCACCAGCTGCCCCGGTCGCAAAGCCTGCTACCCCGGTCGCAGCGCCGAGTGCGCAACCTCAGGTCTCGAGCTTAACCCCGGTTGCGGCTCGAGCTCCAGCTGCAGCATTAGCGCCTAGGGCTCAGGCTCCATCTCAGCCGCAAGTTGCGGCTGCCGTGGGGGCTCAAGCGGGAGCCAAGGTGGTGGCATCAGGCTATCAGCGTCCTGATATTCAGCGGAATGTAAAGCGTGCTTCAGACGAAGTGGCGCCGCAGGCGGGCTTTTTAAAGCCAACTTCGGCCTGTGATGACATGCCGGACTTTGAGGCAGTGCTGGCGCTGCCTAAGCTTTTTTACCAAGAGCTGGTGGCAAAGTTCACCCAAGAGGGCGTGGCCGATCCGGCTCAGGCGGCACGAGAGGCTACCACCATGCATCCGGAGCTGGCCGAAAAGGCGGCTGCAAGCGCGGCTGAAGCTGCGGTGGCGGCGGCACCGGTGTCCAGTGCTAAGCCCGAGGTGCGCTTTAATGCCCAGCTGTTGGCGGCGCGTACCGAGAATGCGGCAAGCGCTGAGTCTGCTGCGGACGACAATGATGGCTGGCATGCTGCCAAGAGCGCCGATGACATTGAGCTTAATGGGGACTTTAAGGGCTGGCCGGGGGCCTTACTCTATCAAGGTAACTTTGAAGAGCGCATGCGCGGCATTTGGGCAGCGCAGGGGCTGGAGCTGGTATCGATTGAAGATAAACAGTTCCAAAAGCTGTGTGTCTTAAAAGCTGGGGGCTATCAGTTCAAGCTCTCTGCTTTCTATAAGGACTATGGCGCGATTTCCTATGTGCAAAGTTCGGCGGTGGGCTCCAAGGCGAGCTTGGCGCGGGCGGCGCTGGAGGATTATGTCGGTTTTGATATCCGCAACTTGCCCGATCTCACGACTTTGACCGATGAGGAAAAGGCCCAGATCAAAAAAGAGGTTCGGTCGCGCAACAAGAAAAAGAAGCGTAAAACGCTCAGTGAGCGCAACGCTGATCTCAAGCTAACCTCAGCTGCGACCGCTGCCCAAGTAGTAAATTATGGCCAAGTGGATGTCGAGGCCTTGGCCGCCGCCGGTAAGGGCAAGCTCATGACCGTGGTCGAGCGCATCCAGCTGGTGCTCAAGAGCTTTGATCCACTATTTAAGGTGACCCAGGGCGAGGTTAAGCCCTTTAACCTGCGTTTTGACGTGGAGAAGCCAGGGCACTATAACTTTGAAGTGCGCGTTTACCACAAGAAGGACGAGACTATCTCCAGCATCTTTATCAAAACAAGCGAAGAGCTGGAAGCACTGCCCAATAGCGTGGAATGCTTGATGTTGCTCGAGCAGGTTAAAGAGGCACTGATGCAGAGCTTAGTAGGCACCAGCATCAAGATCTTGGTTAAGCCGCGCTCGGCTAAGGTCAACGAAAATCACGTGCTGGAAGTAGCCTATGTCCAATTTTAGGAGGCCTAATGAAGAAAGTCCTAATCGCCGCGTTGATGGCGCTGGGTCTTAGTGGCTGTAGCATTAACCCCGAGGATCAAGCGTTGATTGACTCGGTGGTCACCGCGCTGCCTAATGAGGTGGAAGGCTGCAGCTTCGTGGGCAATGTCGACAATGCCACGGTGCGCCCATCAATTGAGTGGGCGCGCAATGAGCTGCGTTTGCAGGCTGCACGCTTAGGCGCCAACCATGTGGTTGAGACCCACCTAGCGGTGGCCCCGTACCGCTCCTTTTTGTGGAGCGAGCGTGACTTTGAGTTTCCTGGGCATGCCTCGATGATCAATGCCTCGCAGTTCTATATGTCGGGGCGCGCTTATCTCTGCCCTGAGGGTAAGGGGGTCAAAGTAGCTCCACCGCGCCCTCTACCGCCAGCTGAGGAGCATTAGACAACAAAGCCCGCGCAGCGGGCTTTGCTTGGATTATGGGCTGTGCTCCAGGTCAGCTACTCTTCGGTCTTGCTGACGGTCACCAAGAGGGAGTGCACTTGGTGGCTGGTGATCGAGAGTACCTTGAAGGTGAACTCGTTGATGGTGGTGGTTTCATCCTTGTGCGGGATGTGACCGCAGCTGTGCACCACTAAGCCTGCGACCGTATCGACGTCGATGTCTGGAAGCTTGGTCTTAAAGTACTCTTCAAACTCTTCGATTGGAGTTTGGCCGTTGACCGTGTAGACATTGGTGCTGTTGGCGTTCTTGACGATGTTGCTTGAGGTGACCTCAGTCTCGTACTCGTCGTTAATGTCGCCCACAATCAGCTCTAAGATGTCTTCGATCGTGACTAAGCCGCAGATACCGCCATACTCATCGATGACCATAGCCATATGGAAGCGGTTCTTTTGGAAGTCCTTGAGCATAGTGTCCACACGCTTGCTCTCAGGGACGACCACGGGCTTGCGCAGGATATCCTTGCACTCAGCAATCTTCTTGTCATGGCAGTTGGCCAAAGGCAAGAGATCCTTGGCCATCACGATGCCTAGGACATGGTCCTTGTCCTCATAAGTGACCGGATAGCGCGAGTGGCCGTACTCTTTGACGACATCAATCGCCTCAGCGATAGTGCACTCGGAGTCAATGGCAATGATTTGCGAGCGCGGGATCATGATGTCACCGATGCGGCGGTTGGTGATTTCAAACACGCCGCGGATCATATCTTCCGTGTCTTCGTTGATGATATCGTCTTGGCTTGCTTGCTCGATGACCTTAGCAAGCTCGCTTTGCGTGGCTGGTGAACCCCGGCGCTTTAAGGCCCGCATTAAACGCTCACGGGCGCGGTTTAACAAGGTTGGCTGAGCGGCGGAAGGAAGATCAGATCCCATAAGAAAATAACAAACTCCAAAAATCAGATTTCCCCATTATAGCCAAATCTGGGGCAAGTCTTCAGTCATGCTCCGTGGGCCGTGAAGCCGCTCAAGAAAAAGGCTAAGCCAGCTCCTCTGCAGTGAGGTAAGGGTTGCGATAGCCTAGGCTAGCTAGGGCCTTGATCTCCAGGCCTTCCATGACCTCAGCTTCGGCATCTTCGATGTGGTCATAGCCGATCAGGTGCAGGCAGCCGTGGATGATGAGGTGCGAGAGGTGCTCCTCAAGCGTCTTGTGCTGCTCCTTGGCCTCACGCTCCATCGTCTCAACGGACACGACCAGGTCGCCAATTTCGCCGCCTAATTCCTCTTCCAGCTCAGCGCGGCACTCCTCAGGGATGCCCTCCATTGGATCATCCTCGCCCTCGGCAAAAGGAAAGGACAGGATATTGGTCGGCTTATCGATGTGACGGTAGGTGCGATTGAGCTCCTGAACGTGGACATCATCGGTAAAGGTAATTGAGAAGGAGCAGTCCTTGGTGTAGCCCGCCGCAGCAAAGGCAGCCAGGGCCCAGCTTTGGATTTGGGCTTCAGTTGGGATGGCGACCTTATCATCCAGGTCGTTGATTAAATTAACTTCGATTGATTGAGTCATAGTAAAAAAGGATTTGGTTGGTTAATAAGGTTGCTTGAACCAAGGGAACTTGGGCAAATCGGTGAAGCCCTCAGGGAACGGCTCGAGGCCCAGCATGGCGTAGAACAGATGGTCGCGCTCTAAGGCCTTCTTGCTCCAGCGCTCGGTGCTGCCTTGTGCTTCAGCATTAAGCGGCGGTTCGGCTCTAAACCAATTGAAGAGTTGGGCCAAAGTAGGGCCCTCCTTTTCCTCCCCAAGCTGGTATAGCCAAATTTGCAGCTCATGATAGGCCTTAGCTTGGGCTGAGTTGCGTGGATGTTGGCTGGTATAGCGCTCGAGCTCTTCGTATATCGTTGCTAGCATTTCCTCGGCTTCGTAGCTTAAGCACAGCGCGCAAAAGATTAAGATCAATTGCCCCTTGAACCTGTTTTGACACTCGGCCCAGGTGCGCTCTTTGAGCCAGCCTAATTTGGTGCGGAAAGGCTCGTGCATCGCAGCGATTCGCTTCAATTTTCGCGCTAAGGTAACGCTTTCTTGAGCATTGAACTTGCGATTGGTTCTGACTGCCTGGTTGGCGCCGGGTTTAGCTGGTTGTGGCTCTTCAGGCACAACGAAGGTCATCCCCAGCGCATTGAATTCTGAGGTTAATTCTCTGCTGAAGCCCAAGGTGTTAGTAACCCAGATGCATTGCTGATTGAGCTCCATGCGCCGGATATCATCGATATGCTGTTTCCAAGCTTCATAATCAGAGCCCGTGCCTGGTACCACAAAGAACGAAATTGGCTCTAAGGTCCTGAAGTCATGCATGACAAACAGTCTGAACTCAGGCGGTGAGGCTAAGTCTTGAGCTGCGAGGGCTGAAGCGCTGCTGTAAGGAGGAAAGAGATCGACTTCCACGATAAGAAACATGGTGAAGAAGCGATAGGAGCGTTTTTTCCAGATCCGGTAATCAACTAGCTCATTTGCTCCTAATTGCTCGCAAATTTGAGCGACTTGCTTGTCACTCAAAAAGCTTGAGGCATGAAGATGGCCGGAGATTTGGGCGTTCGAGGTGTCGTCGAGCGAGCCAGTTTGATCGCAAAAGAGGTACTCAACTAAGGCATTGACCTTAGGGCGGATCGTCTTACATCCTGGGTAGATCTCCACGGCCTCAAGTGCATGTCGCAGCTGTCTTAAGATGATGGAATCCTTGGCAAAGAAGCGGTACAGCTCATGCGCTTTGCGATAAGAGTCGGTGAGAACCGCTTTCTTCGCAGTTTTAGGCTTGGTGGCAGTCTCGGTTTTCTGAAGCTTGACGTCAGCATTGGACTTCGTAGGCTTGATGTCAGCCTTGGATTTCTTAGGCTTGGCGTTAGGCTTGGTCTGCTTCGGCTGAGCCTCATCACTTTGCTCGACCAGCGCAATTCCGAGCGAAGCGAGCAGTTCCTGCTTGCGCTGACCAACCAGCTCAATCTTGGTGGGATTGCCGGGGACTTCAGCTCCTATCAAAGTGCACTCTTTGTTTTTGGTGCAGTCTTGGCTCGGATCCCAAGAACTTGGGCACTCGTAGATATAGATCTTGCCATTGGGCTGCTTACGGTACTCGTAGTGACGGTCTTTTCTCTTCGCAAAGTCCACGTAAATCGGCTGATCCATCGCAATCTCCCCTATATTGAGCTTGCCCTCATGATAGCAAAAGGGGAAGGGCCCATGGCACCTTCCCCCTGAGCACTGCTGCGCTGGCAGCGCTGTGTTCTTAGTTACTGCGCAGCGTTTTCCGTTGCGGTGCTCTCAGCGGCGACCTCGGGCTCAGCTTGGAGCTGCTCGGACTGAGGCTGCTCTGCCTGGTGTTCTGGGCGCGGGCGGCGTGGACGGCGCTCGCGCTCCTCGTCGTTCGCGTGGAGCTTGTCGTAGGCCTCGTAGGCGTTGACGATCGCGGCAACTACTGGGTGGCGGACCACGTCGTCGGAGAGGAAGTAGGTAAAGGAAATCTCATCGACGTCCTTTAAGACTTCCATGGCGTGGCGCAGACCCGAGCGCACATTGCGCGGTAAGTCGATCTGGCTTGGGTCGCCCGTGATCACGGCCTTGGAGTTAAAGCCGATACGGGTTAAGAACATCTTCATCTGCTCGATGGTGGTGTTCTGAGCCTCGTCCAAAATGATAAAGCTGTCGTTGAGGGTGCGACCACGCATGTAAGCTAGCGGCGCAATCTCAATGACCTGGCGCTCAATCAGCTTTTCGACCTTCTCAAAGCCTAACATCTCAAAGAGGGCGTCGTAGAGCGGACGTAAGTACGGATCGACCTTCTGGGTTAAGTCACCTGGCAGGAAGCCTAACTTCTCACCGGCCTCGACCGCTGGACGGGTCAGAATGATTCTTCTGACTTCGTTGCGGGTTAAGGCGTCCACAGCGGCAGCTACCGCTAAGAAGGTCTTGCCGGTACCGGCTGGTCCAATACCAAAGCTGACATCGTGACCGATGATCTGGGCGATATAGCCTGCTTGGTTTGGAGTACGAGCCTTAATCACGCCGCGCTGAGTCTTTAAGGTCGAGGCCTTGTGGTAGAGCGCGCCTACGCTGCCACGCTCGCCGTCATCGTGCCCCTTCTTGTCCCCCTTCTTTAAGGTGGCACGGGCGTTCTCAGCTTGCTCTAAGAGCGTGTCTTGGTCGACAAAGTCGAGCGGGTTGGCGCTGCCTTCTTGGTCGGCCTCGACGTGGGTGTTCTCAATGATGGCCAGATTGACCTTCTCAGGGGTGATGAACTGGGCCTTGCGCTGCTTGCCTACCGGGGCGGTCTCTAAGTAGAGCTGCTTGATAATGCGCTCAGCGGCCGTGGCCATCTTGGCCTGGCCCTTGATGATGAAGTTTGGGCCTGAATTTAAGATCTCTACGCCCAGACGGGAGGCGATTTGGTGAATATTCTCGTCCTCTGGGCCTAACATGTTGAGGAGGCGCTCGCGCTCGACCGGCTCTAAGCTAAAGCGACGGCCGTCCTCTTGAGCGTCGGAATGGTGTTGTGTCATAGCGTTTTGCGTTTGTTCTTTTTTTTTTTCTTTGTTCTTAGATTAGCTGGCCTTTTAAGGTGTGGCTCATGACCTTAGTGATGTCAACGTCGACCATGCTGCCGATGAGGCTTTGATCGCCCTCAAAGACCACGATGCGGTTGTTGGAGGCGCGGCCCTTGAGCTCGTGTTCGTTCTTGCGCGAGATGCCCTCAACTAAGACGCGCTGGCGCGTGCCGTACATGCCTTGCGAGTACTGGGTAGCGTACTCCTCTAAGCGGGCCTGCAAGGTGTAGAGGTGCTCACGCTTGTGCTCGAGCGGGACGTCATCTGGCATCTCGGCGGCCGGAGTGCCCGGACGCTTGGAGTAGATAAAGCTGAAGCTGGTGTCAAACTTGATGTCATCGACTAAGCGCATCGTCTCATTGAAGTCTTCATCGGTCTCGCCTGGAAAGCCCACAATGATGTCCGTGGAGACGTAGATATTAGGGCGGGCCTGACGCAGCTTGGCAATCAAGGTGCGATAGTCATCGGAGGTGTAGTTGCGACGCATCAGCTTTAAGATGCGATCGGAGCCCGACTGCACTGGAATGTGGATGCTATCGGCGATGATCGGCAGATCGGCAAAGGCCTGAATGATGTCATCGCTAAACTCCATTGGGTTTGAGGTGGTAAAGCGCAGGCGCTCGACCCCATCGATGGCGGCAATCTCATAGAGCAGGGAGGAGTAGCGGCCCACTTGTCCCTCTGGGGTTAAGCCGCGATAGGAGTTCACGTTTTGGCCTAAGAGGTGGATTTCCTTGACGCCATTGGCCACATGGGTGACGATCTCGTCCAAGATATCCTGCTCAGGACGGCTTTCCTCATCACCACGGGTGTATGGCACGATGCAGTAGGAGCACTTGTTCGAGCATCCTTCCATAATGGTGACAAAGGCGCTGGCGCCACGCTGGCCTTGCTCAGGGAGCAGATCAAACTTCTCCAGGGCATTGGCCTCGACATCGACCACCTTGTCGCCGGTGGCGCAATAGCTTGCGACCATATTTGGCAGACGGTGAGCGGTACGTGGACCAAAGACGATGCTGACCGTGTTATCGAGCTTTAAGATTTGCTCGGCCAGCTCCGAGCCAATGCAGCCGCCTAAGGCCACGACCGTGTCCTTAGTGATCACACCTTGATGGCGCCAGGCCGCGAGCTGATTGAAGACCTTATCTTCGGCCTTAGCACGCACCGCGCAGGTCACCAGAACGATAACGTCGGCCCCGTTAGGCTCAGCCTTCTCGACAAAGCCTGCCGCACGCATCAAATCACGAATCCGATCGGCGTCATACACATTCATTTGACAGCCCCACACGCCCACGTAGAACGTGCCCATTTGGAGTTTGACCGGATTATTAAGAGAGATGCTCGTAAGCTCTGCCATGTAGTTTGCACCTATTTGAGTTGGGTATTAGCCCACTGTGAGTTGGACCTTAGTCCACTGTGAGTAGGGGGTAGCCCATTGTGAATTGGGTTTTAGCCCACTATGAGTTGGGTCTTACCCGCTGAGAGTTGGGGCTTGCCCGCTGAACCAAAATGGCGGTCATTATAACCCACTTTACCGGGCTCATAGGGACGGGGCCTGGTGATTGGTTTTGCCCTAAGGATAGGCTAATTTTGGTGCATTAAGATGCAAGAGTAGGGTTCAGGGACTGGGGAAGTGCCAGTTTTTGGAATTTTGGTTTTCGTAAGAGCAAGGCTCTTGAATGGAGCCGTGCGGTTCGGGCGGATAGGACTTCTGCCATTGCTTTGTTTGGTAAAAAGGTTATGAGCTACGTACATCGCCTCACCCTTGCATTAAAGCACTGCTGGGCATATTTACGCCGCATAAGTACCTCGCGCTCGGGCCCATTTGCGTTGCGCCGTTCAGGGACGGATCGCTTCGTGCCGCGCCGCTCGCTTAGGGCACGCATGCGTGCGGCTTGGTGGCGTGCACGCGCCCAGGCCCAGCCTACAATGGCGCGCGCCCAGGCGCAGGCTAAGTATGCTCAGGCGCAAGCACGGCAGATGGCAGGGCAAAAGTTCACGGGTCTTGCTTCGGGCTCGAAGCTTTCGCGCTTTGGTGTGTGGCTGGGCAAGAGCATTGTCTACAGCATCGCCTTGTCGCTGGCCTTATCGGCCTTAGTCTTCGGCATCGGTGCGGCGGTCGCAGGTCATTCGTGGCATGGGCGTCCCAATGGCTTTACTCATTTCAGTACGGTCGCAGAAATTCAATCGAGCGGCTTTGATGAGCAAGATGTCCAGCTGCAAGGCCGCCTGACTAATTATCTGTACAAAGACGTTTACGAGTTCACTGATGAGCTGGGCAATTCGATTGAAGTTGAGCTCGACGATGACATCGATTGGAGCCCAGTGCATAAAGACCAACTGATCGCGATCTTTGGCGAGGTTGAGCGCAACCTCTTTAAGCTCAGTATCGAGGTTAAGGGCTATCGCATCTTAGAGGAAATGCCCCAGGTGCAGGCTGCATCTACCTCTGAAGCCGCACCAAGTGAGGCAGCACCGGCTCAAGAGCAAGCTGAGCCTGAAGCTGTTGTCACCTTAGAGTCCGATAAGGTGGAAGTCGATCCCGATCCGGTGCATCTCTCTGTTGATGAGGCGGCGACCGGCATTAAGCTTGAGCGCATCAATTACGAGCTCTAGGAGAATTGTCTATGCAGAAACTAGCTTTAGCCTTGGCTATAGCCAGCTTACTTGCGGCTAGTGCCCACGCGGCCGACGCACCGAGCACCACTATTCCTGAGGCTCAAGACGCCAGTGCCGTGCCTTCAGCCCGCGCTGTGCCGCAGGCCCGTGCCGCTCAAACGGCAGTACCAGCTGCTCAGGCGGTGCCGGATGCCGCAGTTGCTGCGCGTACGCCGCGTGAGGCGAGCAATGAGCCGCTGGTGCGCACCTTTGGTAATAAGACCCCAACCTTTGTTGGCACCCAAGCAGAGGTTAATAAGTACCGCAATGAGCTTGCCAAGCAGCAGGCGCAGTACAACGACTATGGTGGGGGCTACACCTACACCGATGAGTATGGCAATCAAGTGCGCTACGGCAATGGCTATGCCGCAGGTGGCGGTTGGTACTATTCATCAGGTGGCTACTATGACGGCGGCTATTACGATGGTCGCTATAACGATTACTATGATGGCCGTTATCATGGCTACGATCGTCCGTACCATGACTATGATCGCCCTCATTACAATCGCCCACACCGCCCTGATTATGACCGTCCTGGTTACGAGCGCCCAGGCTATGATCGTCCGCCGCGTCCGGGCTATGACCGGCCGGGTTACGACCGGCCGCCGCGCCCTGGTTATGGTCGGCCACACCATCCGGGTTACGATCACCCCCACTATGGTCGTCCGGGCTATCCAAGCATGAGGCCGACTTTACCAGGCCAAAGCCAGCGCCCGGCAGGTCAACCTGGTCCGCAGCCGCGCTAAGTTAAGCGGCACCTAAAACAGCAAGCCCTCAAGTGCGACGCATTTGAGGGCTTGCTGTTTGTAGCTCAAGGACCGTAATTGAGGGGCGCTCGCTTAGGTTAATGCCAAATGTTGAAGTACACGCCGGTACCGATATGAGGGCCATGCGGGCCGTAGCGGTAATAGTGAGGTACCGGGTTGTGGTAGTACCACGGGCGCCAATAGTACGGATCATGAATGAAGCGCTCTTCATAGTCGCGCGGATAATAGCGCCGTCCTACCGGTCCCCACCAAAAACGCTTAGTCTCAGGGTCATCGACCGTTTGTGGTCTTGGGGGCTGCGCGGCAGGCCGCGCCTGGGCGGTGTTTTGCAGCTCTTGCCAGCGGCTGATGTAGGCGCGCACTTGCGCTAACTGCTCGGGGGTGAGGTTGCCGCCTGCATTTCTTGCTTTATGCGCTAGCGCTACTACCTCAGACAAGCTTAAGCTATTGCCATCAGGACCCGCTACTACTGGGCGTTTTGCCTACGTCCATCAGCTCACTGCGCTTTTCTATGCTGCGCTGCCACAGCTCGCGCGAGGCCGGAGCTCCTTCTAAGTTAATGAAGGATGCCGTTTCCTCGTCGTACACGATATCCGTGTTGCGCAGAATGTCTTGGTAGGCCGCAGTGTTATCAGGAGTCCAGCTGGGCTCTGGGCGCGAGCTGGCAAAACTTTCTTGGGCCTGCGCACTGATCTCTTCTAGCACCTGCAATTCCTCAGCGCTGAGCTGACCGTACTGTGGGGTATCAGGGGCTGGTACTTCACTGGCGCAGCCGACGGTGAACAAAGCAAGAACGGCGACTATGAGCGGTGCGCGCTTAGAACCTTTGAGTAACTGATAAGACATGCTGGGCCTCCTTGGAGTCAGACTATCTAACCTAAAATTATGATCCCACGTGAGGCTTGGGACAAGCTTAGGGTCGAGCCGCTGTGCCCCATGGTCATAACTTGGGGTAATTTACCAGAAATTTGATTTTGATCAAATTTTGATTTGAGCTTATAGGGTTAAAATGGCTTGCTTATCGGCTTTTGTGCTAACGTGTGCCCCAGACTTTGGAACTCGTGCTAAAAAATCTTGCGCGATTGGTTGACACCCAAAATTGTTCCTATATAATGGGCGCCGTTGTCACGAACGATGACGACAAAAAATCCTAAGTGATTAGGGGTATAGCCAAGCGGTAAGGCAACGGGTTTTGATCCCGTCATTGCCCTGGTTCGAATCCAGGTACCCCTGCCATCACTTAGCCGCAGGGGTATAGCCAAGCGGTAAGGCAGCGGATTCTGATTCCGCCATTTCCAAGGTTCGAATCCTTGTACCCCTGCCAACTTTCATGATGTGGCTATGTAGCTCAGTCGGTTAGAGCGCGGCACTCATAATGCTGAGGTCACTGGTTCGATTCCAGTCATAGCTACCATGACTCAAGAAGCACCGAGAGGCAACTCAAGGTGTTTTTTTGTTTTTGGGCCCAGCAAAATCTGCGGTACGGCCAAAGCAAAATCTGGTTTTACGGCCAAGCAAACTCTATCTTGGAGCCTAGCCCAACTCTGAGTTTTAGCCTCGCCCCAATGGGCACGAGGCCACGCCTCTTCTTTTGCGCGCAATTCTTGAGCGACTTGAGCTCCGCCTTAACTCTGATCTAGTGAGCCAGTTTAAAAGTATTTAACGCCGTGCTGATGGGGCGATTTGCCGGACAATCCGTAGATACAAGCCATCCAATTAGGCTTCACGAGGCGAGCAGGCACGTTAAAAACTTTTAAACTCCATCACTAGCGCCCACTCACAACGGTCTTCTTTTATCGACCGCTTCCCATCATCTAAAACCGGCGCGGATACCCCCGAGGTAACTCGGGGGAGGAAGCGCCGCCTCATGTTCTCAGTTCGGTTAAA
>CALXOW010000071.1 GCA_944390115.1 uncultured Anaerobiospirillum sp. | reverse complement strand
AAAATTCAAGTACTGATTCCAAGCGAGCTGGCAAAATATGGGGATATATCACGCGTATAACATTACGGGAGTTTGAGAGTCATCGTTCTTTAACATACGATGAAAAGATTGAGAACAACAAGCGTTCGAGTGTAAGATGCCGGGTAGAACACATCTTTGCTGGACTAAAGTTAAATCAAGGCTTCTTGCCAAAATCAAAATCAACAGTTTGTATAAAAGGAGAATGTGACCTTGTTGTTTTGGCATACAACACTAGCAGATATCAAGTTATAATTGATGGACGCTTAAAGTATCCTAAATTTTTAATAAAAGAGAAAAATCGCTCAATTGGTGATTTAGTTAGAGTATCTGGTTGATTAACTACTAGTAGTCTAGATTGGTACTGAAGATGCCGCACTACAATTGTGCATAAGTTAATTTACAACAGCTCCCAACTAACCTTAATAAGGTCAGTTAGTGGCAATTAACCAACACAAATCTACGTACGGCCAAGTCCTATTCGTAGCTGACATTACGAGGACGTGCAGATAAGAAACCGGCGATAATCTTATTAACCTCCTTGCCGACCTTACGCTGCAACTCATTGGAGTTCTGATCGATGAGAACCTTGCCGCCATCGAACTTAAACGAGGTACCTTGCTCTGCGATCTCGAAGCTACCCTTAAAGAACGACGATACGTGCTTGGCGATCATCAAAGGAGAATATTTGACAAAAGTACGCATAACGCGAAATGACTCCTAATAGTCTCTGTCTGTTTGTGTGTTGAGATGATCTTACCCCCAATTAATTAAATTTGCATTAAATCGGGGCATAGATTTCGGTCAAAAACAGAGTTAGGCGCAATCTTTTGTGCAAAAATGAGAGCTAGGGCAAATTTATGGCATCGCATACGAAAAAACAGGCTAGTGCCAACTGCCATACCAGTTACTTGCGACAAAAACGCAACAAATATTAGGCATGGCAACTAAAACCTCCGGCCTTATGCAAGTGCAACTAGTTCCAACCTTTGGCTTAAAATATTGCTTTGACGCCATCACCTGCCCCCCAAAATAGAAAACTCATAAAATTCCAGATCTGTCAAGTCAACTCCCCATCATTGCACCATCAGACATCGACCCAGTCGACGCCCGCCCCATGATGGCGCCTAAACGCAACTAGGTTAGTCTCGGCACTGAGTCAAATGCGTGCGCCCCAACAGAGGAAAAGATCGGAGGTCCTAAGTGAGTACTTGCCCTAGTGCGCAGGCTGGAGGCCAGTGAGTGGGAACCAGAGTGTACTGGCCTCAATGAGCAGGGAGCGCCGTTTAGGACTGCTGGACCACTTGAGCTTAGTGGGCGTGGCCGTGATGGCTTAAGATCATGGCGATAGCGGCACCTAGGGCGAGATAGGCAAAACGGCGCAGCATGATCGGCTTGCGATCGGTCTTATTGACGCGTGGCAAGATGTCCGAGAGCGCGACATACAGGAAGCTGCCTCCCGCCACACCCAAGGCATAAGGCAGAATGTGCTGCGCGCGATCTAAGATGTTGTAGAAAACTAAACCACCGCTAAGCGAGCCCAAGCCTGCCACCAGATTGACGATAAAGCCCTGCACTCTACTCATACCGAAGTTGAGCATCAGCACGTAGTTACTGAGCTGCTGTGGCATTTCATGGGCGATAATCGCGGCGGTCACGGCAACACCGACATTATGGTCGACCATAAAGGACGAGGCGATGACGATACCGTCGCACAGCGAGTGAAAGAGGCTGCCCGCTAAGATCGGCGCGCCGCCATTGGTCAGGCCGGTCACCAACGAACCGCCCTGTAAAGCCTTAGCAGTCGCCCGTGAGATATCTTCACTCTTTAAGTTGAAGTGATGGGAATGTCCCATATGATGCAAGGTCGAGCGCGTATCCAAGGGCTTTTGCGCCTCAGAGTGAACCGCTTCGTCCCCTGAACCACCGTGGCGATAGTCCTCAAAGGCTGACACCAGCTCACTGGTTTTGCTAGGAGCGACACTCAAACGGGTAATCTTGGTGATGGGAGCGGCAGCCTTTTGTGCGGCGGCGCGCTGCTTGGCCGCCTTAGAGGCGACACAGACGAGGCAGGTAGCGGCGTGATGACTGCTGTTAAAGAACATCTCTAAGGCAATCAGCACCATGATAGTGGCCCAGATGGTCAGGCCAATGTCGTGGATATCGGCGCTGTGCTCAATGGCCTCAGGCAAGAGATGGGTTAAAGCCAAGGTCAGCAAGAGGCCTGTGGCGACCAAGCTTAAGGCTTGGCCCATGCGGCTTAAGATCTGCGGCCGAATCAGCAGAATGACCAAGAACGATGCACTCGCAGGCACCAATGTCGCCAGCATGATATTCAACAGCATTTAGCTCTCCTCAGGCCCCAAGTGCCCGCAAAACCTAGGATATCGCTCAGTTACCTATAGGCAACCGGCCCCACAAAATACCCCAAGCCGCGCTAAATTACAAGCTTGCACCCCATGATTGCCCTACCTTTTCCCGCGCTACCCTCCATTCTCGGTGGCACCACTCAAGAGCCAATCTGTTCAGCACGGGAGCTCCGACCTAATTAGCTCCCAGCTCGGTTAAGTACATGATTGCCGCTGCGCTTGACCCCAGGTCAAAAGCCGTAGAAGTGTGTATTGCGTCAAGTGATTTCCCCCTTCGCATCATCGTTCTTTGCTGGTCAGACCTCAGCAAGATCAGACCCATAATAGTCTATGCTCAAAAACGTGATAAACAAAAGGGGGTCACCGGCCACCCCTGCTCAGGCACCTTCACAACGTCGGGCCTAGGATGACCTCTAAGGTCTTGATGTGAGCGAGGAAGGGGCCTAAGTAGAAGATGATGAGCAAAGCACAGATCCCGCTCTTAATCGGCATCGAAAGGATAAAGACATTAAGCTGCGGGGCAAAGCGGTTGATGAGGCCCAAGGCCACGTCCGAGAGCAAAGCCACTAAGATGAAGGGACTTGCCACCAGCACGGCATTGAGCATCAAGAAGTCGAGATTGTCTAAGGCGTACAGCGCCAGATTGGCGTTAAAGAGCGAAGGCAATAAGGAGAAAGGCGACCACAGCGTATAAGTGCCGTATAGAAAGCTTAAGAAATTAACAAAGGCACCCGAGCTAAAAAAGAGCGTGATTACAGCCATGAGCATCAGCGAACCTAAGGGGCTCGCTTCGGCACCGCCCATCGGGTCAGAACCCATCGCCTGAGAGGCACCACGCTGGTTATCGATAATGGTACTGGCGCTTAAAGCCACATAGAAGAGGCAGGAGCAGATAAAGGCTAAGATGTAGCCAATAAAGAGCTCTTTGACCACTAAGGCCACCATGGCCATGACTCCGGCCAAGGAACTCAAATCCCAGGGCTCGGCAATGGTCATGAGGTAAGGGGGCAGCGGCAGGTAAAAGGCGAGAATAAGCGGGAAGAGCACTGGGGTGGTGAGCTGCGGTCCTAAGAAAGGCACGAGCGACACAAAGATAATGAGACGGGCTGAACCCAGCACCATGGCTTCAATATGTAACAACATATCAGGCTGTTGCAAAAATGCCCAAATCTCGTTCACCGCGCGTGTCCTTATACATGACCTTAAGCGATCTTAGGCGCGGCAAAAGATGAGCCATTAGCTCCCATCAAGTGCCTAAAAGCAGAGTTTCAGGCTTGCCCGCTTAGGCATTAGCAAAGGAGTGCGTGCTCGAACCTGTACCCAGAACCGTCCCCATAAGAGCACCTGGTACCGCATCCCAAGTAACTGGAGTGGTGGCGACATGCGCGCTCTGAGCAGGCTTGTCGGCATGATAGATAGCAGCTGCGACCTGGGATTGTGGGTAGATTAATTCACTACTGGGGGTGAAAAAAGACTCTGGGGCAAAGCGTGGATAGCTGGCGGTACTATCAAATTGCTGCAGGATTAAGGCACCACCGGTGACAAAACGCGGCACATCGCAATCAATGGCGGTAAAGGCTTCAGCTAAGCTTAAAACTTGCGGGATGTGGGAGATAAGCAGAATGGTGTCGTTGTCAGTGCCTACGGCATTAATGTAATCGTAGACGAGGGAAGCATCGCCCATCGGGGCCAGTTCAGGGAGGATTTGCACCTCAGGAACATTGCTGCCGCGCAACAGCGAGTGCACGACTTGGGCGGTCTGAAGGGCTCGTTTTTTCGGTGAGCAGAAAATCTTAGTAACGTTATAGGAGCTTAAGAGTTTTAAGGTCGTCATTTTGACCTCTTCACGGCCGCGCGACGTCAAGACCCGCTCTGGGCCTTCAAACATCGCCTCGCCATGGCGCATGATGATAACTCTCATAATGACTCCACCTTCTGCTTACGTCCGATATCTGTGCGGTTTCTGCAGGTTGATTAACAACTACCAGCAACCTATCGCACGTCAAACAGCATCCGTATTTTTGTTTTTTAGCAGTCAGCCAACTTTTGCCCCATTTTTCCCTAATGGCCCGGCAAAAGTTCAAACCCCAACCAAATTTCTGCTCCTGTTCGTAAAACGCTCAAGGGCTGTTTTGGTGATGCCATCATAGCAAAGTGGGCTTGTTTACCTAGTTAGGAAGTGTCAGCTTCATGACAATGCTCACGAAATTTGTAAAAGAACAGCCTTAATGCCCCAATTTGGGCAAACAAAAAGGCCTTTATTGTGTAAACGTTTCCGCCCCCAAGATCTCAGATCTGACGCCCCGAGTGCGGCAGGCCCCGCGCTCAAATGTAAGCGTTTTCAGACAGAACTAAGCGTGACCCTACCGGAAAAATCGACCGCTCAGACGGACTGATGGCAATCTCACCATTTGTGCTCCAATATATGCCACAACAGAGCAACACACTTGCGCATTATTCTCACCAACGCCCGCCCCAGGTGTTCGTAGCTCCGAACACTTGCCCACACCGGCTATGGAGCAGAAACGGAACAGGCTGATCATAGAGATCAGCCTGCTCAATTATTTTTCTGTTTTTTTTTTTTGGTTAGGCAGTAACGCCAGAGCGCTGGGCCATCGACTGGTAGATGTCGTGGTTGATCGCCTTAAGTACGGCGCATGGATCTGGAGCCTGAGTGATCGGACGGCCAATGACTAAGTAGTCCGAGCCCGACTCAATTGCTTCAACTGGGGTCATCACGCGCTTTTGGTCGCCTAAAGCAGCACCTGCCGGGCGAATACCTGGGGTGACCGTAACAAAATCAGGGCCTAATTCCTTCTTGATGAGGGCAGCCTCTTGAGCCGAAGCGACCACACCATCTAAGCCTGACTCCTTGGTGAGGCGGGCTAAGCGCAGGACCTGCTCTTGTGGGGTGCAGGTGATGCCGATATCATTGAGCTGAGCCTGATCCATCGAGGTTAACACGGTAACGCCGATGACGATGGGACGATGGGCGCCTTGCGGTAACTTGTCTAACTCGTTTGCCACCTTCTCCATCATGACGCGGCCACCTGAGGCGTGGACATTGACCATCCAGACACCAAGGCTGGCAGCAGCCTTAATGGCTTGTGCGGTGGTGTTAGGGATGTCATGGAACTTCAAGTCTAAGAACACGCGGAAGTTTAAGTCCACGAGCTTGGAGACGAGCTTAGGACCTGCGATGGTGAAGAGCTCCTTGCCAACCTTGAGGTTACAAGTGCTCGGATCGATGCGCGAGACAAAGTCTAAAGCGGCGGCATCGTTGTCATAATCAAGGGCAATAATGACCTTTGGGTCAAACATAGTCTATTCCTCAAAGTTCGCACAAAACTGCTTCACTATAGCACACGAATGCGGTTCTTAGCGCGAGCCATGGAGCACGTTAAGCGCAATTACGGGCCTAAAAGCGCCAGGTTGCGCTCAGCACAAAAGGGCGCATGTGCGCAGTGCTGATATGCACTAATCGCTATCAATGGCGCGCTTCGGGCGCATCGTGTCCCAGCGACGGCACGATGGGCACTGCCAGAACATCATCGATGATTCAAAGCCACAACGCGTGCAGCTGTAGACGCTGTGGCGCGCAATCTGGGCGTCAATCAGACTTTTGAGCTGCATAATGCTCTCGCTGTCTGAGGCATCACTCTGTTCTTGGGAGCGCAAGCCCATGTAAGCCGAATAGAGCTTGATGTTAGGACGCTCTTTAATCGCATTTAAGAGCAAGAGCTCGGCATTCTCGCGGCTTTCGTACTGCGCCAAGTACTGCGCCAGCTCTACAATGACGGCCGCCGAGCCCGTCTTTTGACTGAGCTCCACCAAAGCTTCTTTATACGCAGGATCGTGGGGCAGACGCTTATCGGACGCTTGATGAGGGGCATCACCGCTGACAAAGGCCTTACGCAAGAGCTCCAAGAGAAAAGGTCCGGTTGAGCTATCGACGGTGGCAATCTTACTTATCAGCGTTAAAACTTCCGGCTTGGACTTGGGCTGCTCTTTTAACAGCAATTCGGCTTTAAGTAAGGCCGGACGAATGCTCGCTGGAACCACTTCGTGGGCTGAAGCGATTAAATCGCCTGCTTCCTTGAGTTTGCCTGCGACCAAGGCGTTTTGTGCCAGCTCGCAATAGTAGTTGCAGATACGATTTAAGGAACTAGGCGAAAGGACGTCTTGGTGCTCCTTGCCCACCGCAATGGCCTTTTCAAAGTCACGCTCTTGCTCATAGAGCTTGACGAGCAAGGACACCGCGCTCTTGCGCTGCCGGGGGATCTGCACCATGTCTTGCAAAATGGCTTCAGCGCGATCAAGTAGGCCCGCGCTCATGAAGTCACCGGCCAGCTCCAGCTGCGCCAGCTCATTTTCGTAGGGCTCCACGTCTTCGTTATTGGCTAGCGAAGTGTGCAGCGAAATGGCGCGGTCGACCTCACCGCGCTGCCTAAAAAGATTGCCCAGGGCTAGGCTTGACTCAAAGGTCGGATGGGCTTCATTGAGATAGGCGATAAACTTATCCACCGCTTGCTCGCGCTCATTGTTGATAAAGAAGTCCACGCCCTTAAGGTAATTGTTGGTCTGTTCAGTCTTCTTGGAGGCGCGCTTGTCCTTATATGAGTTACGTCCCATATAGTAGCCATAGGCTGCGGCAATTGGCAGAAGTAAGAACAGTAACTCAAACATGCGAGCACAAAATTAAGTTAGTACGCAGCATCATTGTTAACGACAATGCTCTGGCCGCTGATGTACTGATTTTCCAAGAGATCAAAGATGCCTTCGACGACCACTTCCATTGGGATAAGCGGCAACATAATTCCTTGATCTTTAGCAAAATCATAGTCAAAGATCGCGGTCTCAATGGGATTATAAGCGTTAATGCGCAGCATCAGGCCGCTTTGTGCCTGAGCCATAAAGATAGCACGCTCACGCTCAACGGGATCGGCAATCGCTTCAGCCTGAGCTAAAAGGTGCGCCGGTGGAGGCAGGCGCTTTTGCTTGCCTGAGTTAATGAGTTTGTTCACAAAGCGCACGTAATAGTCCATGCTGGCCTTGGCCATACAGTAGGCACCAGTGGACATTGACAGCGCATGAGAGGCAACTGATGAGACCGCCACAATCGAAAGCTCATGATCGACCTTACGTAAGCGCAAGAGTGCCCGCACCATCTCAGCCAAGGAAAAGACGTGGGTCTCAAACATCTTCTGCAAGGTATCGTAGTTGGTGCTGGTCAGCTTTTGCACCACGGTAAAGCCTGCGCAATGAATGCAGCGCTCGATGGTGTAAGGCTTTAAGTGCTCGAGGCAAAAGGCGAACAGATCAGCGTTGTGGCCTAGGTCATACTGCAATGGCACAAAAGTACCGGCCGCAATTTCAGGTCCAAACTTGGACTGAGCCTTCTCGAGGTTACGGCACAGGGCGACCACTTGATCCCCTTGCGCTAGGCACTGTCTGGCACAGGCTTCACCAATGCCCGAGGTGGCGCCAGTGATCAAAAAGGTCTTCATAGCTAATACACCCAGTCATTATTGAGCACCACCGTTTGGCCACTCATATACGGAGTCTCGAGAATCTCAAAGATCCAATGGACAATGACTTCCATCGGAATGACGTTGAGCGGCAATTCCTGCTCAAGGTAGGTATCACAATCGCCCAAAGGCGTATCGACCATACCTGGTGCCAAGGCATTAATACGCAGCATCAGCCCGGCTTGAGCCTGAGCAATGGCTACGGCACGAGCGCGCTGCTCGGGATCCTCAATAGCCTCAGCGGCTGCCAATGCCTGCGCCGGAGGCGGCAAACGCTTTTGTGGGGCCGCATTCAACTGCTTGTTGAGCAGGCGCACATAATGGTCGACGCTATCCTTACTTAAGCCATAGGCGGCGTTTTGCACCAAATAGGCGGGGGAAGCAACCGACGAGAGCGCGACGGCTGAGAGCTCGTACTTGAATTGGCACAAACGCACCAGCGCGCGCATGATTTCGCTTAACGCAAAAAGGTGGGTCTCATAGAGCTGCAACAGCTCGGCGTGCGTAGTGCTGGCCATGCCCTTAATCAGGCCGACACCAGCACAGTGAATAAAGCGCTCAATCTTAAAAGGCTTAAGCTCACTCAGGCACTGCTTATAGAGCCCATCGTTGCACGCCAGATCATGCTCTAACAGCACCATTTGTCCGGAGGCAAGCTCAGGGGCAAACAGTCTGTGGGCTTTGTCACCATTGCGGCATAGTGCGACCACTTGGTCGCCTTGCGCCAGGCAATGACGCGCGCACGCCTCACCGATACCGGAGGTAGCACCAGTAATTAAAAAGGTCTTCACCCTACTTGCTCCCAAGTTAAGCCCAAGACAACAAGCCCCAGCTTGAGGACTATAGTCTCGTGCCGGGGCGCTTAGGATTAAGCAGCCTGAGCCTTTTTGCTCTCCAGAGCCTTTTGGGCCTCTTTCTTAGCACGCTTAGCCTCGGACTTAGCACCACAAGCACGAGCCCACATCTTCAAGCTAAAGAATAAGGAGATATAGAGGCCAACTACAATACCAATGACTAAGCCTACTACCATGACCATAGCTAAGGAGAGATCGGCTTTGACAAAGAGGAAGTCAAAGGTGACGATGCTTTCGTTGGCCGAACCAATGGTCAAGCCCAAGACACATAAAAGAACCAGAACAATGATATAAAGCCAAAACTTAAGCATAACGACCTCTAGGAATCAGTTCTAAGCCGGTGTCCCATTATAGCAAATTGCCATGCGCCCCACGCGCTGGTACAACCACTGACGCACACGCCATGCCACGCGTGTCCCCAAGGAACACCATGCCCCCTTCAGGACCAACGAGTTCCCAGGAACAGCACGTAGCAAGACTCCACGCAGCGGCACTAGGTTTCACGCACATGACTTTCAGGTTCGTCCTACGGCGCCACCCACACGAGCTGTGGGATTGTGTTACGATGAGGGCTGTGTTTGACAGCAAGGAGCGACCATGGCCATTAAGATGACGAGTGCTCAGATCGATGTTTTTAAAGCTAATCTTGAGCGCTTAGTCCCCTACCAAGACCATGAGCTCTTAAACACGCTCGCTAAGGGCCTGTACACCAGCTCCAACTACCATTATGAGCGCATCAAGGGTCTTAATTCTGCGATCGTCATCAATCAAATTCAGCTTTATTCGCGCCACAACGTCCAAGACGAGTGCGCGCGTCTGTGCGCTAACTTGCCTCTGCCTAAGCTGTTGCAGCATCAGGTCGCCCAAGATCAAATCGATACAGTCGAGTTTGCCTTTTACCCTAAGCGCCGTGAGCTGCGTGCGGCGGCACGCGCCCAAAGGGAGCAAGAGAGCAAGGACAATGAGCAATTGCTCCAAGCCCATCCCGAGCCGCAGCCCCTTGATACCAGCACCTTTCCTAAGATTGCGCGCTCCTTAGTCATCACTAATGTAGCTGACCCGGCCTATGCCCATGGCTATGAAGAGCCACCGCGCGTCACGATCTACGGTGTGGCCGCAGGTCATGTGGTGGAGTACCTGCACTCTATTTACCCTGAGCTTGAGATCGATGTGGTGGTACTCAATCCTGAGATTACTGCGATCATGCTGGCCTTAGATGACAAGATGGGACAGCGCCTAGCTTCGCCTCACACCCACTTAATCATGGGCAATGATGACACCCAGCTTGCGCCCAACCATGTCTTCTTATGGCCTGAGGTGCTATTGTGCCCCAGCAGCAATCTCAACTTAAAGCAGCGCATTACCCACTACGAAGAGCGCAATTACTCGCGCCTGATTGGCCTAGCGCGCCGCAAGGTCATCAACTCCTTATTAGCGCAATACAATTACCCGTACTATCGTGTGGCCTCTCAGCTGTTAAACAATACCTTTAGCCCGTGCCACGATATCGTCTTAGTGTTCTCAGGCCCATCCCTGACGGACAGCTTCGAGCGTTTAGTTGCGTTAAAAGAGAGCGGCGCCCGCATTATTGCCTGCGACACGGCTCTGCCCTTCCTCGAAAGTCAAAACTTTGCGCCTGATATCGTGATTGCCGCCGATGTCGGCATGTATCGCCTCGCAGGCGTGGACTGCGACTTTAGTGAACCGCAATTTTTGGTCAAGCGCGAGCTCTACGAGCACAATGCCCTAATCTTTACCGCTAAGACCCACTTGCGCTTAGTAGCCCTGTTCTCAGGCAAGCGCTACCTGCTCTACACCAGCGACCTCGCCCGCCGTGAGGTCCCCAAGCAAGAAAATGCTTTAACTGATCTTGACCTCTCCAGTGGCAGCGCCAGCATCATGCTCTCGCTGGCACTTAAGCAACAGGCTTGGACCATTTACCTCATGGGCCTTGATACCGTGTCCCAACAGAGCACCTATCACGCCGGCATTGCCAGCGACTTAGACACGATCGTGACCGGCAATCCTAACACCGACCTAGTGGAGTGCAATGACGGCAAGATGCGCAAAGCAATGCACGCCTACACCGCCTCGCGACTCTACGTGGAAAGCATCATCGCCAAGCACCCGCAGGTTGAGTTTATCAACTGCTCCTCCTTTGGTGCCGTGATCAAGGGCTGCTCGCGCGACTTCTTCCAGCAAGCCGACGACGAGCCCGACGACGAATAGTCCCGCACCAAGCTCGTCTTAGCAGCGCCCGCGCGCAAGCCTGACTCGAGCTGCGCCCGCGCGCAAGCTTGGCTCGAGCAGCGGTTCGCGCGGCACCCAGCTCGAGCTGCGCGCTCCTAACTGCGTGCTCAGAGAGCACAAAGCCACCCAGTGGGGTGGCCTTGGCATCATGCGCTAAGCTGATATGGGCTGATGACTACTTGCCGTTCTTGAGGTGGGCCTCATATTCGGCAAAGGACTCAACGCCTAAGATGGTCTTAGCCTGAGCAATCGACTCTTCAGAAGGCGATGGCGTGTCCTTGAGCTGATAAGGGATCTTCATCTCTTCCCACTTGAAGGCGCCAAAGCTGTGGTATGGCAGCACCTCAACGCGCTTGACGTTATCTAAGGTGGCGATGAACTCGTGCAGCTTGGTTAAGGAAGCCTCATCATCGGTGTAGCCTGGGACCAAAACGTGGCGGATCCAGACATCCTTTTTGATCTCGTTTAAGTAACGAGCGCAGTCCAAGATGTTGGTGTTCGGTACATGCGTCAGCTCACGGTGCTTGTCGTTGTCGATGTGCTTGATATCCAGCATCACCAAGTCCGTGTACTGCATCAGCTCCTGAAACTTGCTAAAGAATGGCTCTTCGCGAGTGAAAGGACCAGCGGCGGTGTCGATTGTGGTGTGGATACCCTGAGCCTTTAAGGCCTTAAAGAACTCAATCATGAAGTCCATTTGCAAGAGCGGCTCGCCACCGGAGCAGGTGACGCCGCCTTCCTCGCCCCAGTAAGGGCGATAACGCAAGGCCTGCTTGATAATTTGGTCGACGGTCTTTTCCTCGCCGACATTCTGCTTCCACGTATCTGGGTTATGGCAGTACAGGCAACGCATCTTGCAGCCTTGTAAGAACACGACAAAACGCACGCCAGGGCCATCAACCGAACCAAAGGTCTCAAAAGAGTGAACAAAAGCAGTGGTCATTGCACAAAAAATCCGTCAAAGGTGAATAGTGAGCGCTCCAGCACTCAGTCCGGCGCTCATTCTAACCGCAAACGCGCTCAAGCCCAAGCTCAGCGTTATCAGCTGCAAAACGCTCTCACATGCAAAAGCGTCACAGCTGACATGGGTCAGTCAAGGTCCAAATACTCGCGGGCCTTGAGCTCCGAGGAGGTCTCAGGAATGGAGCTCAAAGGAATAGGTTGGAACCACAGCTGAGCCTCAGCAGCGGCGCGGTCGGGAGCAACAGCCAAAAGCTTTTCTTTGGCTGTTTTAACCTTTTCGTACAAGAGGCAAGTGGATACCATCACAGATAGATCAAAATTGATCGCCCGCTTCTCCCTGCGGAAGCTATCCCATAAATCCTTATCTTGATCGAGCATATGCTCAAAGGCATAGAGGCAACGTAGCAGGATGCGATCTAATGCCTGATCCGCCAGCATTTGGAGCCAACAGCAGCAGACTTGGAAATCAGGATTATCGTCTAAAAGATGATAACGCTCCATAACCACGAGACAATTCTTGCAGAGGGTCTGCTGCACTAAACCAAAGAAGGCTACACGGCGCTTGCGTGCATCATCAGAATAAGCTGAATCTGGCCCATAAAGATGCATGACCTCATTGGCAAAGCGCACCAATTCCTCCAGGGGACGAATGATCAAGCCCGTTTTCAGCGGCTCTACTACCTCAAAAGCCAGCTTGTCACAGATCAAAACATGGGTTAATGCTCGGCTGATAACGTTAGATGTTAACCTAGTTTTCACAAAAGCAACTGACACAACAACCGTGTTTAGCTACAATAGCTGAAAATTAGGA
>CALXOW010000070.1 GCA_944390115.1 uncultured Anaerobiospirillum sp. | reverse complement strand
GCCTAATAAGCTATTTTGGTTGAGGACTCTGATTCGCCGTAGGAATCCCCTCTCGTAAGAGAGGGGAGGATGTCAACTTAGGTAAGTACAATATCGGTCCATGAACTGGGTGTTTCTTAGGGTTTTTGTTAGGTGTGGGGTTATGGCACAAGACGCAGCTTTAAGTGAGAACGCACGCAAGGTCAAGGAAGCGCTGATGGCACGCGGCCTTGAGACACCATTGGTTGACAATGGCCTGAGCACCGAGGAAAAGCGCGAGCGCATCAGCGCGCTTATGACCCAGATGATGGAGACCTTGGGCCTTGATTTGCGCGACGATAGCCTCTATAAGACCCCGGCACGCGTGGGCAAGATGTTTGTCGATGAGCTCTTTTGCGGCCTTGATTATCGTAACTTCCCTGACATCACCGTGATTGAAAACAAGATGCAGGTCGACGAGATGATCAAGGTCAAGGATATCTCCTTTACCTCAACCTGCGAGCATCACTTTATGGTGATCGACGGCGTGGCCAAGGTCGCCTATATGCCAAGCAATAAGATTATTGGCTTATCGAAGATCAACCGCATCGTGCGCTTCTTTGGGCGCCGTCCGCAAGTGCAAGAGCGCTTAACCCAGCAGATTTTGGTGGCGCTGCAAACTATCTTAGAGACCAAGAACGTCGCAGTTACCATCACCGCCACCCACTATTGTGTCAAGGCGCGCGGCGTGCAAGACCCCACCTCCAGTACCACCACCACGGCCTTGGGCGGCCACTTCAAGACCAATCCGTCCTCGCGCCACGAGTTCCTCACCGACTAAGCGTGCGGTGCGCGCTCTGAGGGCTAACTGAGAGGTCGACCTGAGCTAAGCGGGTGCTGCGCTTTCAGGCGTAAGATCGGCAGGTCTAACTGATTTTTGTTTTTGGGGATGCGTTATGGGTGCTGACCGTTACAAGGTGGCCTTGATTGTGCCGGTGTACAACGAAGAAGAGACCATTGCGACCTTCGTTGAGGTGGTGGAGCAAAAGCTTGCCTCCATCCTCGAGCATATCGAGATCGTCTTTATCGATGATGGCTCCAAGGATAAGTCCGTTGAGATTATCGAAGGCCTGATGGCGACCAACCCTCGGGTGTGCCTGATTAAGCTCTCGCGCAACTTCGGCAAAGAGGCCGCCATGACTGCTGCGCTTGACCTATGCGATGCTGATGCCATTGTGCCGATTGACGTCGATCTGCAAGACCCACCCGAGCTCATCTTAGACTTCGTGCGCATTTGGCGTGAGGAGGGGGTCGATACGGTCTACGGCGTACGCGCCGACCGCTCGTCGGACTCTGACACCAAGCGCGTCACCTCAGGGGGCTTCTACTACGTCTTCAATAAGCTCTCGAGCAAGGTTAAGATTCCGGCCAATGTCGGCGATTTCCGTCTGATCGACCGCAAGGTCATCTTGACGGTGCGCTCGCTCAATGAGAGCAATCGCTTTATGAAGGGCCTCTATGCCTGGCCGGGCTTTAGCTCGCGCGGCGTACCTTACGTGCGTCCCGAGCGCAGCGCCGGTACCACCAAGTGGAACTATTGGAAGCTGTGGAACTTTGCCTTAGACGGCATCTTCTCCTTTAGCTCGCTGCCGCTGCGCATATGGTCCTATATCGGCGCGGGTATCGGTGTGCTGGCCTTGATCTATATGTGCTATATCGTGATCGAGACCTTGGTCAACGGCGTGAGTGTGCCGGGCTATGCCTCGACCATGTGCGTGGTCTTGTTCTTAGGCAGCATTCAGCTTATCTCAATTGGCGTCTTGGGCGAGTACTTAGGGCGCATGAGCGAAGAGGTCAAGAAGCGCCCGGTGTACGTGGTCTCAACCATTAAGGGCCCACTCTCCAATCGCTTATTTGAGGGCTATCAGCGCGCCAGCAGCGGCATTTACTTCAATCAAGACTCAAAGCCCGGTGCTGTAAATGAGGTAGCTGATCCAAATGAGGTGGCTGCTGCGAATGAGCCGAGTGCTCCGAATGAGCAGAAATAGCCGAGCTGTGCTAGGATCGGCCGTCATTTGAGCTTATGAGAGGAACGAGTTAATGCGTGTGGCCTTAGGGGTGGAGTACTTGGGCTGGAAATATGCCGGTTTTCAGCGCCAAAAACATTTGAACGCGGTGCAAAACGAGCTGGAGCGGGCGCTGTCGATCATCGCTGATGCGCCGGTGGAGCTCAAGTGCGCAGGGCGCACCGACGCGGGCGTCAGCGCCACCGGGCAGGTAGTGCACTTTGATGTCGAGAAGTTTCGCCCTGAGCGCGCCTGGCAATTAGGCACCAACACCCATCTGCCCGATGACATCGTGGTGACCTGGGCTAAGCATGTGCCTGATGACTTCCACGCGCGTTTTTGCGCCACCGCGCGGCGCTATCGCTATATCCTGCAAAATGGCGATTTTCGGCCGGGCATCTTGCGTCAAGGCGTCTCGGTCTATCGCGGCAACTTTGATGTTGCAGCGATGGAGGCGGCTGGGCAAATCATGTTAGGCGAAAACGACTTTTCCTCCTTTAAGTCGGCCCAAGACGAAAACCCGCATGCCATGCGCAATCTGCACTTTTTAAAGGTCATGCGCCGGGGCCGCTATATCATTTTTGATATCGAGGCCAATGCCTTCTTGCACCATATGGTGCGCAATATCGTGGGCAGCCTCTTATTAGTGGGCTCAGGCGAGCGCGACTTTGCCTGGTTCAAGCACATCTTTGAGGCTAAAAACCGCGAGATCGCAGGTCCCACCGCCTTCCCTGAGGGCCTGTACTTGGTGCACGTCTCCTACGACCCTAAGTGGGAGCTGCCGATCAAAGAAGAGGATATGGGCCCGCTCTGGCTCTAAGCCCGAGCTACAGTGCTGGCTCGTGAATCTTTTTAGCGCAGTCTTGGCATTTGCTCTTTGATGGGCCTATAATGCCAAGGCTTGTCGGAGTGCCGTAAGGCTGAGATTGCTAAAGCAAAATCCGTCGTACCTGAAAAGAATAATCTCTGCGTAGGAAACAGGCTTTCATTCACCTTCTTTGGTTGAAGGTGCGGTGCGTGAGCACCATCCCTCCTTAAGGTAATGCGACAAGCTCAAACCCAATGCGTAAATCACGTCTGGTGTGAGGATTGTCGATGTTTACCACCTCCAAGCTCATCTGTGCTCCTGAGGGAACTCAAGTTTCTGTGGGCGCCCCTCTGTCGTCGGCACAGCCGTCTGCCTCCCGCGCTACCGTACGTCCTAAGACCCGCCTCGTGACGGTCAAGATGTCAGGTGCTAAGCACGACCTTGCTATTCCCTATGTCTTAACCGAGCTCACCAACGGTGATGCTATCCTGCGCTATTGCGTCGATACTAAGGATGCCTTAGCCCAAGCGGCTCAAAGCCCCGTTCAGCAGGGGGCGGCTAGTGTGGTCGGTGAGGCCGTGCAACCAGCACTGCGCGCAGGCTTTATCGAGGCCCGTGGCGCTGAGCCTAAGACCCAGCTTGAGTACGCCCAAGAAGGCATCATTACCCCTGAGATGGAATATGTCGCGCTGCGTGAGTCTGCGGCGAATTTAGAGTTCTTTGCTCCAGCGTCTGACTCGGTGGCCGCCGCCGCACACGATAGCCATATGGGCGGCAAGTTCCAAGATAGCGTCGAGCAGGGCCTGTGCACTTATGATCGGGAAGCTGGGGTCATTACTCTTAATGCCGCCAAGATGGCGGTCACTCCAGAGCTGGTGCGCGCTGAGATTGCCGCTGGCCGCGCGGTGATTCCGGCTAACCACCACCACCCGGAGAGTGAGCCGATGATTATCGGCAAGCGCTTCCTTACTAAGGTCAATGCCAATATCGGCGCTTCGGCCGTGTCCTCTGATTTCTCCGAGGAAATTGGCAAGCTCAAGCTGGCCTTACGCTTTGGCGCGGATACCGTGATGGATCTCTCGACCGGTCTTGATGATTTAGCCGGGCTGCGCTCTGCTATTATCCGCGCTTCAGCCGTGCCGATTGGCACCGTACCGGTCTATGAGGCCTTAGATCGCGTCCACGGTGACGCCTCGGCCCTGACCTGGGAGGTATTCCGCCAAGTCATCATTGACCAAGCTCAGCAGGGCGTGGATTATTTCACCATTCACGCCGGTTTCACGAAGGACTTATTGCCTGCGGCCGCTGCCCGCTTAATGGGTGTGGTTTCGCGTGGTGGTGCCATTATGGCCTCCAATATGATGCTCAATGACAGTGAGAACTTGGCTTATGCTCACTTTGATGAGCTCATGGCAATTTGCCGCAAGTACGATGTCGCCTTGTCCTTAGGTGATGGCTTACGTCCTGGTGCGGTCTATGATGCCTGCGATGACGCGCAATACGGTGAGCTCAAGAATATCGGTATGCTCGCCGCCCGTTGCAAGGAGCATGGCGTGCAATGCTTTATTGAGGGCCCTGGCCACGTACCGCTTGATCGCGTTGAAGAAAACCAGCGCTTAGAGGACGAGTATTGCCACGAGGCTCCGTTCTACACCTTAGGCCCATTGGTCAGCGATGTCGGCGCCGGTTTTGATCACATCACCTCGGCCATCGGCGGTACTAATATCGCAGCCTATGGCACCTCGATGCTGTGCTACGTCACCCCATCTGAGCACTTGGCGCTGCCAACCCCTGAGGACGTCAAGCAAGGCCTGATTTGCTACAAGCTCGCGGCGCACGCTGCGGACTTGGCCAAGCACGTACCACAAGCGATCAATATCGATCATGCGATGAGCCGGGCTCGTGCCACCTTCCGCTGGCTTGATCAATTCGTTTTAAGCTTTGATGAGGCCCATGCCTATGAGGTGTGGCGGGCCCAAATGGATGAAGAAAACTGCAACCACAGCGCCGCTTATTGCTCGATGTGTGGTCCACGTTTCTGCCCAATTCGCTTAAATCGACGCTTACAGGCGAAGTACGCAAAATAGCGCAACTGAGCCCTTCGTGGTGCAAGTACCGACCTCGTGGTGCAAGTACCGACCTTGTGGTGCAAGCACCGACCTCGTGGTGCAGCCCCCAAATCAGGGGCGCACCATGGGGTCAAAAGCCGCACTGAGGGCCACAGCGCCAATCGGTTTTGACACTTGCGTATAAGTTGTGAGCTGTGTCCCTTGTGCTGATGAAAGGCGCCCGATAATATCTAGAGTTGGCTATTTTGTTTAATTTTCTGTGGGAGCGACTTAGGACCACGGATGAGAGGTGTTGCGATGAGTCAAATTGCAAAACAAGCTGATGAGCGGCCGTTAGTATTGGTGATTGCGGGGCTTGATTCTGGTGGTGGTGCCGGTGTGACCGCCGACATCATTACCGTGCATGATCATGGCGCCTGGGGGTTGCCGATCGTAACGGCCCTGACCTGCCAGAGCTTAAATCGAGTCACCAAGATTCAGAACACTGATCCTGAGGTGTTTGCGCAGAGCTTGAGCTTAGCTTGCACCGACTGGAAGCAAAAGATTAGCGCCGTCAAGATCGGTCTTATTACCTCGCAGACGATCTTAGAGTGCGTGCTCAAACTCTTAAAGGGCCCATTAAAGGGCGTCCCAGTGGTCTGGGATCCAGTCCTCACCGCGACCGCAGGTAGGCTCGATAGTGCCGACATTAAGGCCAACTTAAAGCAGATTTTAGCGGTTACCACGATCTTCACCCCTAATTTACCTGAGGCTTTGGAGCTGGCAGGCTGGGATGAAAGCGAGCTCTTTGCTAAGGGCGGCATCTACAAGCTGTGCGATTACTTCTTGGCCTTGGGCGCTAAGGCGATCATGCTCAAGGGCGGCCACAATATCGGCACCTTAGATGCGGTTGATTTCTTTAAGAGCCAAAGCCATAGCTTTGCCCTGCACCATGAGCGCAAGGACGGCCAAGGTGCCCATGGCGGCGGCTGCGCCTTATCTTCGGCCTTAGCGGCTTTAATCGCCAGTGGCTTTGATTTACACGACGCGGCGGTACTGGCCAAGGCTTATGTCGCTCAGGGTATCTTTGAGCCAGAAGTCGAGTTAGGACACAATCGTCCACCGCTGGCGCACCACGGCATGCAGTACAACTTAAAGTACATGCCAACGATCTCAGAAGAGCACTTCCCAAGCGCCAGCCTGCCATTTGCTCCTTGCCCATTCAATTTAGGTCTGTACCCAGTTGTCGACAGTGCCGCTTGGGTTGAGCGCTTACTGGCGTTAGGCGTTAAGACGGTGCAGCTGCGCATTAAGACCCCAGTGGTCGACGACGAGAGCAATGAGCATTTAGTCGCCGAGATTAAGCGTGCTTGCTTCTTAGGCCACAGCTACCGTGCCCGTGTCTTTATTGACGACCACTATAAGCTTGCGGCCAAGTACGGCGCTTATGGCGTGCACTTAGGCCAAGAGGATTTACAAAACGCCGATCTTGAGTTTATCCGCGAGCAAGGCCTGCGTTTAGGCGTCTCGACTCATGGCGTCTATGAGCTGTGCAAGGTCTTAACCTTACATCCTTCGTACATCGCCTTAGGTCACGTCTATCCAACCAAGACCAAGAATATGGTCAGCAAGCCGCAAGGAGCTGCCCGTATGGGCCTGCAAGCGCGCATGTTAAAGGGTGTGGTTCCTACGGTCGCCATTGGTGGCATTAAGCTCAATCACGCTGAGGAGCTCTTAGCCCAAGGCGTAGATTCCTTAGCGGTAGTTACAGCGATCACTCAGGCCGACAATCCATGCACTGAGACTCAGAAGTGGATTGCTATCTGCCGCACCGGTCCATCCGAGCTCTATGGAGCTGAGCCAAAGGCTTGGCACCAGCGCCAAGACGAGCAGGATTTAACCAAGGTCTGTGCTTGCTGCGGTAAGTAATTACTAAAAGAAAAAGAAGAAGTTGGGGTTTAAACCCCATCCTTGGGTCCAGGAGCAGCCCCGAGAATTTGGCAGTGCACTGGACCTGAGGACCGTGAGCCCTAGGCTGAGCACAGAACCTAGGGCTCACGGTGCTAGTGAGGGCGTTGGAGCCGGAAGCGGTACCAAGGATGCTTACCTTGGGGCGCACCCAGGATGGTTGCTTATCCTGGGCCGCACCAGATCTAGCTCTCCTAACAACAATCGCTACTTAAAGATGGGATTCTTATGGCCGTGGATTTTGAGGAATTTAGCACGGAAGAGCTAAATATCCCGAGCCTGACCGCTAAGCGCGTAAAGCAGGCTGATGGGAGCGTGCGCGTCATGATCGCGGTCACCCCCGTCAAGTGGGATAAGGAGTTGAAGCGTCCCCGTGTCATCTCGAGCAAGAACGTAGGCGTGGTGGCTGACAATAAGGAGTTTGGCCCCATCGTTTTCAGAGAAGAGTTCTTGCAGCAGTACCCGCAGCTGCGTGCGGTCACCGTGCTGCGCAAAGAGTCGCATCAGTACGTCTATCTCAAGACTCCACTGCAGCCTGAGACCGTGGGCTACCATAAGTCTGGGCGCAAACGCTACAATCCTCAGGCGGCCACAGGTAAAAACGAGATCGAATTAGAGCGCTATGTGCGCCCGGACATGTTGCCGCGCTATCAGGGACAGCAAAAAAAGCTGGCCGCTTGTAAGGTGGGCCTGATTGGCGTGGGTGGTATGGGCGGGCTGTGCGCCTTGCTCTTGGGCACAGCGGGCGTAGGGAAGCTGCGTTTAGCCGATGGTGATGAGGTGGCGCTCCATAATCTGCATCGCCAGCTGTTATTTGTTAATGCCGATGTGGGGCAGCCTAAAGCAACTTGTGCCGCCAATGAACTTGCGCGCCACGTCGACCCTATTGTGCAGGTTAAGCCCTTAGTGGGCATGATTGGTCCAGATAACTTTGCTGCGTGGGCTCAAGGCTTAGATCTGGTGATTGATGCTAGTGATAACGCCCTAAGTCGCCTTACGGTGTCGCGGCTGTGTTTAGAGCAGGGCGTGCCTTTGCTGAGCGCGGCGGTATCAGGCTATCAGGCGCTGATAGCACTCTTTGATTACGCTGACCCGGACTTTGTTTCGTCCTATGGCTGCTATCGCTGTTTGACCGGTGGCATTGCAGTGGACACAAAAGTGGGAATCACGGGGCCGATCGCGGCTTGTGCCTCTTCTTTAGCGGCACATGTGGTGCTGGAGTGGCTCTTAGGCCAGAAGGAATTAGTGGGCACGCTGCTGTCCTTAAATCTTGCTGATTTTCGGCTGACCAAGCTGCGCTTAAGCCCCGATCCGAGCTGTCCTGATCATAAGAGTGGCTCGTTGTCTGGAGCATAAGAGCAGCCCATTGCCCTAATCATAAGACTAGGTTTGGAGGAGAAAGAGGATGGAGATTACCCTCAATGGCACGGCGCTCATGGTAGCGCCTGGGACCAGCCTCGCGCAATTATTACAAGAACATCACGGGGCGCTTAATGGCGCTGCTGTGGCCGTTAATGGGGCAATTGTGCCTCGCAGTGAATGGCCAAACTATATCTTGGCTGCCGGGATGGCAGTTGATGTCTTTAGCTTGGTGGCAGGAGGTTAATGGTGGATAAGTTAGTTTTAGCAGGTCAGGAATTTGATTCGCGCCTGATCGTCGGTACCGGCAAGTATGCCTCGGCTCAGGCTTTAATGGATTCGATCAAGGCCTCGGGCGCGCAGATTGCGACAATGGCAATGAAGCGCGTTGATACCATGCATCAAACTGACGATATCGTGACCCCACTACGTGAGCTGGGCGTGACCTTTATGCCTAATACTTCGGGCGCTCGTGACGCCAAGGAAGCGGTCTTTGCCGCCAATCTGTCGCGTGAGGCCTTAGGTACCGATTGGATTAAGGTCGAGGTCCACCCGGACCAGAAGTATCTGTTACCAGATACCATCGAGACTTATCAGGCCTGCAAGGAACTGGTTGCTCAAGGCTTTAAGGTCTTTGCTTATTGCCAAGCCGATCTGTGCCTGTGCAAGGCTTTAGAGGAGCTGGGCGTGGCTGCGGTAATGCCACTGGGCAGCCCGATTGGCTCGGGCCAGGGCCTCGAGACCGAGCCGTTTTTAAAGCGCATCATCAAGGAGTGCTCGTGCCCGGTCATCGTCGATGCCGGTATCGGTAGCCCATCTGAGGCCGCTAAGTGCTTAGAGTTAGGTGCCGCTGCAGTTATGGTCAATACCGCAATCGCCGCTGCGGGCAATCCTACCATTATGTCCGAAGCCTTTAAGGCCGCCTGCATCGCCGGCCGTTTAGGCTACGAGGCCGGTCTGGCCACGCGCTATGAGACGGCGCAAGCTACTTCCCCAATGGAGCAGTTCTTAGCCTCGTTAGGTCAGTAGGGAGGTGCTATGAGCTTTTACGATGAGATCATCAAGCTGGACTTAGATAAGTTCAAGGACTTGGTGGAAACGCGCACGGACGCTGACGTCGAGCGTACCCTAGCTAAGAGTGGCCCTTTGGGGATTGAAGACTTCGCCGCTTTGATCTCGCCTGCAGCGCAAAAACATTACCTCAAAGAAATGGTGATGCGCTCGATGCAGCTCACGCGCAAGCGCTTTGGCCGTACCATCAATATGTACGTGCCGCTCTATCTCACTAATCTGTGCACCAACAAGTGCGCTTACTGTGGCTTCTCGGCCATGAATAAGTTTGCGCGCACCGTGCTGACCTTGGACGAGATCAAGGAAGAGTGTGAGGCGATCCAAAAGTTAGGCTTCCAAAACATCTTGCTCGTCACCGGCGAAAGCGAGCGGCGCGGCGGTATGGACTACTTCCGTCAGGTGCTGCCGATTGTCAAGCCTTATGCTGCTTACCTGCAAATGGAAGTGCAGCCGCTTAACACCGAGGACTATGCTGAGCTTAAGACCTTAGGCCTCGACGCGGTTTCGGTTTATCAGGAGACCTACCATCCAGCCACCTACAAGGCAGTGCACCTGGCGGGCAAGAAGATGGACATGCGCTATCGCATGGAGACTCCAGAGCGCTTAGGCCAAGCTGGGATCGATAAGGTCGGTATTGGCGCCTTATTAGGTCTTTATGACTGGCGCGTCGACTGCTGTGCCTTAGCTCTGCACGTCATGTACATGCGCGAGCATTACTGGAAAACGCGTCTGTCGGTGTCCTTCCCACGCCTGCGCCCAGCCGCCGGTGGCTATGAGCCGCATCTGCCAGTCAACGACGCCCAATTAGTGCAGCTGATTGCCGCTTGGCGTATCTTCGACCACGAGCTCGACCTCACCATCTCGACCCGTGAGAGTGCGCAATTCCGCGACATGATTGCCCCATACGGCATCACCGCGATGTCGGCTCAAAGCTCGACCGAGCCTGGTGGCTATGCTCACAAGGGCGAGCATTTAGAGCAGTGGCATATCAACGACGACCGCACCGTCGAGCAAGTCGTGCATGCCTTGCAGCTGGCCAACCTCCAGCCGGTATTCCACGACGCCTCGACCACCTACCTCGCCTCTTAGCATAACCGTGCTCCCAGTACACCTCGCCGAAGCGGGGCGCGCTGGGAGCGCGCAGTTTCCTCTGCGGTTACGCTCATCGGTCGTGCCACGCTCATTGGGCGCGCCCAAGTTGCATGAGCTACCGGCGCCCGCTAATACGGCTATCACTAGTCGCATCCAGAGGCCGAACGCCCCAGGTCCCGTGCGCCTACGGATGCGCCCGCACGGGCGCTTACCGTTAGAGCGAGCGCCTACGGACGCCTGCCGTCGGGGGCGGGCGCTGGATATGCGCTCGTGTGTGGGCGCCACTATGGGCGCTCGTGCGGGCGCGCTTAGGCTTGCGTATTGAGCGGCTCGTTGGCGGTTTCGTGCTCAGGTAGGTCCTCAAGCATGGCCATATTCTTGCCCCGGCGCTTGGCGCTATAGAGGCGCTGGTCAGCAATGTAGAGCAATTGGTGCAAGTCGGTGCCATCTTGCGGCGCTAATGCCGCACCCAAGGAGCAGGAGAGCTCGATGCCATCTTGGGTATGGTAATCAAGCGCAACCACTGCGCTTAAAATCTTGTGACTTAATTCCTCGAGCACCTTGAGGTTGCGCACCTGCTTGAACACAATCACAAATTCATCGCCGCCATAGCGCCCAATGAGGTCTTCGGGCTTGACGCTCTGCTTTAAGATGCGCGCAACCTCCTGAAGTACTTGGTCTCCTACTTGGTGGCCCAAGGTGTCATTGACCTGCTTGAAGTTATCGAGGTCCAAAAAGAGCAGGGCGGTGCTGGATTCAACCTTGCTGTGATTTAAGGCCTTAAGCTGACCTAGGTATTGCTCGGCCTTGGTGACAAAGCCAATCTTATTTAAGACCTTAGTTAAAAGGTCGGTGTAGGCTAGCTCTAAGGCTTGTTGCAGCTTGGCCACGCGTGCTTGCTCTTCATTCCACTGATCGGTGACGTCGGTGCGAATGAGCAAAATTGCTGTGTGATTGCTATCGCAATAGCGATACTCGATGCGTTTACGGGTATAGCCGCGCCCCGGTTCGTTGACGCCGCAATAGAAGACATGGCTGCCCTTGCGATTGAGCTCTGAGATAATGCGCGGCGTGGTCATCTCGCGGATCGCCTTTTCTTGCTCATCCTCGGGCACATAGGAGCGCGCGTAGCGCACTACTTCTTGGCTATAGCTTTCGCCTGAAGGCGGGGGCACCGGCGTGCCTCCGGTAGAAGCTGCAAAGGTGACATACGTATCGCGGAAGGGGTCGATATAGACAAAGTAGTCACACGACTTGAACAGGTACTCGTTGGTGATGGTGCGCAGCAAGTCGGATTCTTTGCTGTTATTGCGCGCAATGTAGAGATAGGCCCAGTCATATTCAGCTTTACTTTCTTGAGCTTGCTCATGATAGAAGAAGAATTTGACCGCACTATCGGGCAAGGTGAGCTCGAAGCTTTCGCGTCCGGACAGATAGAGGTTCTTGAGCTCTTGGGGCATCAAATGCTCTAAGTACAGCTCACTGATGTGCCCTAACTCATCGGCATGCGCGGTGAGATATTCGCTGTAGCGGTAGGTGCGCCCTACTTCTTCGGGGTGCTCGGCCTGATGGAGGACCTGAAGTTCATCTAAATCGAGGTTGACGCGGCCAATGCACGAGTAAAGGCCGCTTAGCGCTTGGAGCAACGTTTGGTGAGAGCAAGGGTCGAGCATGGAACATCCTCAGAGCTTGTGGCGTTCAGGGGGCGTGCGCCCTCCTTGCGCTAAGTCATTCCAGCGCCTAGTTCAGCCTTACCAGCAGGTACTCTTGCCGGGGCACCCTAGCTACTAAGCCCGGTCAAGCTTGGTAGAGCAGTGGACTAAGCCATGGTCGTCACAGTAGTGGTGCGGGCAAAGGCAATGCCAATTGCACGGAATTTAACTGGGGCATTGGTGCTCTCTGCCGCCTGTCTGTGGCACATAGCCTAGTTTACACCCGTTTGCTCTTGATACAGCATAATAGAAGCATGTAGACGGTAAAATTTGGTTGGAGCTAGCTATTAAGGCTCCAATGAAGGCAAACCTCAGGGGACGTACACTCCAAAATTCCTGATAAACATCGCCTTCTTGCAAATTTCTTTGCAGGCAAGTTTGGTTGCCTTTCATAGCTCCAACCAAATTTTCACGTCGACATGTAATAGAAGGCGCCAGTTACCTTTTGCGTCGGTACGCATGCGGGACCGGTGCCAGCTGGATTCTGAGCGGGCGCTGAGGCGCGCGTGATAAGCGGCGGTGCTGTTGGGGCGGCCCACTTAAGCACGAGAGGCAAGGTCCACGGCAGCGCTGTTAGGCCGCCCCGCTTAGGCGCGCGTGACGAGGTCGGCCTCGGCGCCGCTGGGCTCGTTGGCGGTATCAGGCTCGGGGGTGTCTTCTAAAATCGCCATATTCTTGCCGCGATGCTTCGCACAATAAAGGCGCTGATCGGCAACGTAAATTAAGCGATTTAAGTCGGTGCCATCTTGCGGCGCGAACGCCGCGCCAATCGAGCACGTGAGCTTGATGGCATCTGGTTCGTGGTAGTCGAGTGCGGCAATTGCGCTCAGTATCTTTTGGGTTATCCCCTCGAGCACCTTGAGGTTGCGCACCTGCTTGACCAAGACTACAAACTCATCGTCGCCATAACGGCCGATTAAGTCGTCGGGCTTGACGCTGTGCCGTAAGATCCCAGCTATAGCTTGCAGGACTTTGTCGCCCACCGGGGGGCCATATGACGATGTAAACTCATCCTCGGAAATAATGATGTAAGATAATACTCCAAAATTTCGAGTAATGAGCTGAGCTATG
>CALXOW010000069.1 GCA_944390115.1 uncultured Anaerobiospirillum sp. | reverse complement strand
TCGGCTCGCGTTAAACTGAAACACCTCTATCCTGAGCTGAATTAAGTGAAAAAATTAACGTTATTCTGTACTAGGGCGACTCCAATGACATGCTTGCCATGCGTAAAACGGTTGACACCATAGCCATTCTTAATAATTTGCTGCTGAGCCTCATCGAGCAGCTTATACTTGGCGTCATGAGAATCCTGGTCTTGATCTTCTGACATGAGCTTAAGCTCAATCACATAGACCAGATTGTTATCAGAGTCAGAAACTGCTACTTCTACCTCAATATCGGAACGTCCCTTGTTATTGCCGGTTTCTTCTCTAACTTGAAAAGAACTGAAAGAAATGGCTGATGCAATTAAATTGCGATATTGAATCTCATTGGCGCTAGCCATTACATCAAATAGCAGATCGCGTAGATACTCATTGATATAGATGCAAGCGCTGGCGATATCTCCATCCTCAATGGCTTGGGTTAAGCCTGATTTAGTTGATTCTTTAACTATTTTATTATCGGTAGCATATTCTAAGAATGTCTTGCTAAAATATAAAGTTACCTCGCGATTAGGGAAGCCACAAAGGAAGGAGCGATCCTTTGGGTTAATTGCTATAGGCTTTTCAATTTCTTTTATCGTAAGATAACCATTGAGAGCTAATAAAGAATAAAATTCGACCTCGGAAAAATACTGAGGTGATGCTAATTTAGCACTAGTAAGACTTACGCTGTGGTCGTTAATTTTAGTTATCAACGAGTAGTCTGGCTTTGCGCTGTTCATGAACGCTCGTAAAGCAGCGGGATCGCCGTTGGTATCTGCCCAAAAATTTTGGTAGTAAAGCTGTTCTGTTTTAGTGTTGATCTTGATTTGTTTAAAGAAATTATTGATAGACCAAGGACAGTAGAGCTTTACACTGGCATTATAATCAAAACAAAAGCCGTCATAATAATCTTTAAGATCAGCTAGCAGTTCATCTTTTGAAATATTGAGGCGAGTAGAAGATAAATCGATATAATCAGCAAAAGCTGTTTCGATTTCATCTTGGGTATAGCCCAGTAAAGTCGCATATTTTGGCATTAGGCTAATATCAAAGACATCTCGACCGGTAAAATAACTGGTTTCCTTGTAGCGCATAATGCCAGTAACTAATGTAAAACGCTTATTTTGTTGGCGCAGCCACCAATAAAAACGTTCTAAAATTACTTTAACATCATCGAATTTTTGCTGGTTATTAAGGTTTGATAATAAAGGAAAATCCCATTCATCAATTAAGTAAACTAAGGCATCTTCTTTTGCAAGAATAGGTGGTAAGTTAATAAAGAGCTGATTAAATGTTGATAAATTAGTTAAAGTTGCAGCTTCGTAAATGCCTGCTCTGGTCATAGCAGTAAGCAGTGCCGAGCAGATGTTTGCCTCTATTTCAGATGGATTAACGAATCCTGCTCCACCAAAGGATATATAGATAACTTTATAGTGCTCTGTTATTGGCCATTTACCATAAATGGCAGTGCCTTCGAAGTTTTTATCGCCATTCTTGAAAAGCTCCTCAAGCATATAAAGAAGCATTGTTTTACCAAAACGACGAGGGCGTGATATGAAAACATTATCAAAATCGGTAACCAACTCGCCAAGAAGTGCAGTCTTATCTACTATCAACTTATTGTTTTTGCGTAGATCAGACCATTTTGAGTTTCCAATTCCTAAAGGAATTTCTTTAAGAGGAAAAGTTAACTTCGATTCATTCATAGTACAACTCTAGATCCTATTATTTTAGAATAATTTATTTAAGTCGGTTATTGTCAAGTAGGATCATTGAGGAAATAATAGCACGATTGGCCTAGTCCGTATGAGCCTGATACTGTTTTGGTGACAAGGCTCAACTTAGCCCATGATTGGGCTAGTGGGGTGTACCACGCCCTGCAAGGGTTACCAGGTAGCAGTAGCCTCGGCTTTGGGTCTCATGGGCCCAGTACGGGGCATAGAGGATGAGGTTAAGGCGCGCCGCGAGCTCAGCGCGTACCTTAGGGTCGCTGAGGTCGACATCTTCAAGCTTGAGGCCGTTTAGTGAGCCTTGGCTCATTTGTTGGGCGGTTATGGCATCTTGCAGGCGCTTGATGTCGGACTTGACCGTGTCCTCGTAGGTCCAGACCACGATGTTGCTGATAAAGAGGCCGCTTAAGAAGCCGACCCGGTGTTGCAGCATCTGGGCTCTGATCTTACTTTTTTGGGACAGACGACCAATGGTGAACCACGGGGCTGGTGGCCCGTACGGATTTTGCGCTTGGTGCTGGATATAGCACTGCTCGCCTTGAGCCACGATTAGTACTGCATCGTGCGGTTTGACCTGGCGCGCGATGTAGTCGTTGGCGCCCATGCGCGCCGTGGTGGCGTTAAAGGAAATCACGTAATTGTCGACGCTATCGTCGTTCTCGCTCCACAGTACCTGATGGTCTGGGCTTAAGTAGCGGGTGCCCCGGTCTAAAGCGCACTCACGCTCGCCGTAGTACACATAGAGGAACTTGCGCGCGCGGGTATAGGCCACGTAGTAGAGGCGGCGCTCTTCTGCTAGATCGGCCCGCTCATCTTGCCCTAGTGGAAGCTGTTGGGCCGCGTGGCAGGCTTGCTCCCAATTGTAGTAGCTACTGCGCTCAAACTTCGGCTGGCCGCGCTCCGGGCGCACGTAGTCGTGGCTCATCAGCGGCAGGTCGGCCTGGCTTGGTGGCAAGAGCACCATGTCGTACTCGAGGCCCTTGACCTTGTGCATGGTCGAGAGGGTGAGGCTGACGCGCTTCTTACCCACCAAGTGATGGCGCGCCATGCTCTCGTAGAGCTTGTAGCACTGACCGCCGTCGTCACGCGCCAAGAGGTCAGTGTAGTACTCATAGAGGTCGGACCAGGTGTAGGTAAGACCACTCATCATGGTCGAGCTAAAGCTTAAGGCCAGGCAATAGGCCAGATCGAGCTTGAGGCTATCCCAGTTGGGGTAGCGCGTAATCAGGCTCTGGGTCAAAAGCTTGAGTGCGGTCGCGGCATCGGGTTCTTGATCCAGGGCGGCGTAGAGCTCATTGGTGCTGACGCCCTCGAGCTGCTCGAGCGTCACGCGTCCTTGGCTCGTGAAGGTGAGCGTGTCTGCACCTTTTTGCTTGATGAAGTGGCATATCGCATAGAACTCGCGCTCACGCCACAGGGCGATGCTGCTGGCGCTTTGCAGGCGCACTTCGACGTCCGCCAGCAGCTCAGGCGACAGAGCGCGCACCTGCGCTAAGGCGCGATAGACCTCATTGTTGGTTCTAAAGAAGAGCGCAATGCTCTCGACCTTGCGGTACTTGCTCTCAAGCAAGAGCTCGTCGCCGCTTTGGGCGCGCGGCACCTGCGGCGGCTTAGGGCTATCGCTTTGAGCGCGCTGGGCATTGGCGCTAAGCGCAGCAGCCGCAAAAATGAGCTGCTCATAGCGCGCGCTGGCCTCGCTGTCTTGCAGGCCTAGTTGCGCTGCCGCTTCACGGGCTAACACCTCGGCTTGCTCATTGCGCTCATGGACAAAGCGCAGAATTTTGGCTAAATCCTGCTCCCAATGCCTGATTTTGCCTTGGCTCAGGTGGGCACGGTAGGCCGTTACGTCAAAGAGGGCACTGTAGCCGATATCGTGCGGCGCGTAGCGCTCTAATATCGGCGCACTTTGGGCGGTGTAACGCGGATCTAAGGCAAACTGCTCGGCGCGCGCCAAGATATTAGGGAAGGAGCGGTAGTTGAGCTTGAGACTCATGGTGGTCGGCTCAAATAAGCGCTGTAAGTCGCGATAGTACGGCTCAGGGCCTAGGCAGGCCGCGTACTGGGCGGCGCTGATGCTGCCGTTGCTGCCGCTGTTACCGTTGCTGCCGTTGTTTTTGCCGCTGACGCTCTGGTCTTGCAGCATATTGGCGACGCGATTGAAGCCGTAGATACTTTGGTTGATATCGCCAATAGTGAAGAGATAGAGCGGGGTGCGATAGCACTGCTTGAGCAGGTGCAAAAGCTCTAATCTAGCGTGGGTGATGTCCTGGAACTCATCGATCATGATGTAACGCAGGGCGGCAAAGCGCTTGATAAAGATCTGCGGCTGGGCCTTGAGCCGGGCAATCAAGGTGCACTCCCACTCTTGTGGGTCAATCTCATTGAGCTCGTTGCCTAGGCAGACCTTGGCTAAGCTATGGAAGGTGAAGATCGCAAGCTTGCGCCCAATCTTGCGTAGGCCTAAGTTGGTAAAGAGACGATCTAATCTCGTTTTAAGCTCAACCACTACCGCGCGGTTGTAGGCCAGAATCAAGAGTGATTCGGGGGCGACGTGCTCTTGGTAAATAAGGCGCACACAGCGCAAGGCCAGAAGGTGAGTCTTGCCCGAGCCCGGACCTGCCATGACGTTGATACTGAGGTCTGCTGGGCTTTGATAAACCGCCCATTGCTCCGGGTTAGCGCGCAATTGCTCTTCGGCTAAAGCCAAGTTCGAGGCGGTAATCTCACTTAAGATCGAACTGTTGGCATCGGAGAAATTACCGATGTGCTTGATGTAATCGCCGTAGTCCTTGGACTTAAAGAACTCCTCGATAAAGAGGCGGCGCTTGTCATCGGGTACTTCCTGACAGTAGACCTGCATCAGGGCCAAACGGGCGCGCTTGAACTGAGCTAAGGTCTCAAATTGCTTGCGCCGCTGGAAAAATGGCGATTCAATGCCGCTGGCTTGATCTAAAGGCTGAGCTACGCTTTCAACGCTGAGGGTGAGCTCATAGCCGTGGCTGATTAAGGCTGAATGGCGAATTAAGCCCACCGCCTGCAAAAAGGACAGGAGCTGAGTGAAATAGTGGTAGGTGTTGAGCTCGCGCTTGAGCGCAGCAAAGTACTCTATCGCGTGGTTGCGTGATAAGGTCAGCTCGTAGTTGTCTAAGATAGCGGCGCTTGACTCGTGGCGCAGCCCCAAGGCAAAGACAATCTCGGCCCAGTTGTTGAGGTAGGTGTGCGGCGGTACCACCACGTCCTCTGTTGCTGCGGGTTCGGGGGCGGCGAGGCTGGCGAAGGTCACGGCGGTGGTGGTGACCGGGTTTAAGCCTTGGGTGCGGTTGAGCTCGGTGAGCAAACGCCAGCTGTCCTCATAGATGAGGTCAAGCATGAGGTAGAAGGCATTGCTCCAGGTCTTGACCACCAAGGCGTTGCCGCTGACGTTGGCCCTCTCGTTGTCAGCCGTGCTGCCAGCCTCGGCCGTGAGCCGCGAGAGCTTAACGTAAGGCATCAGCTGCAAGAGGGCACTGACGCCTAACTTGATATCAGGCAGCAAATGGCGCTCTAAGTAGCTGTTGAGGTCATTCTTGCGCCTGCCGTGTGCACTAACCCATGGCACGGCTGGATTGCCGCTTAAGCCCAGCGTGTCCTCAAACTCTTGGGCGTAGGGCTCCACTAACTCGCGCACGGTGGCGGCCAGCCACTGGTTGTTAAAGGCCAGGCCCGGATAATCAGGAAGCGGATCGCGCTTGCCATGCTGCATGCCATCATCAAAGCGCTCGAGCTGACCTGAGTCGTGGCGCTGCTTAAGCTCGGCGCAATAGTGCTGATAGGAGCGCTCTAAGATGAGCGTGGCCACACGCAAGGTGAGATTAAGATGCGGCAGCACCGGCGCGCTCAGTGCCGGTACGTAGTTGTCAGCGCGGCTGACGTAGTACTGCACCTCAGCTTGGTTAAAGCGGCGGTAATAGTCGACACCGTGGCCTAAGTTGAAGCTCAAGCTAAAGGGCAGCTGTAAGTTAATAGCCCCGGCGGCCATCAGCTCGATTAAGGCGTTGATGGTGCAGGTTAAGTTCAGGCGTTGCTTGAGCGGCGTGTTGTGATTGCACTGCTGTAGGAAGTATTGCAGGTCAAAGACTAAGGCCACGTGCTCAGGCAAGGCGACAGCTGGGTGCTCCGGCAGGGCGGGGGCGTCAGGCTCACGGGCGTCACTCTCACTGCTAGCAGTCTCACGGGAGTCTGGCTCACTGGTGTTAGTCTCACCGGTCGCAGCGGCGCCTTGATAGGCAGCGTCGAAGTTTTCAAGCTGAGCCTGAAGCACGATGAGGACGCAGCGCTGGGCCAATTGGTCGCGGGCGCTGTCACGCTCGCTTGGGCGAGCACCTAACTCTTCGTTCGGGGCAAAGCTGAGGGTGGCACTCGAGTTGTGCTCGATTTGAGCCCAGAGCTTTTGGAAGCTGCTGCGGTTGATGGTGAGCTGCAGCGGGCACGGGGCACGAAAGCCGAGCTTAATGCGGCCTAAGTCCTCTAAGTGATAGAAGAGCAAGGTGCTGTTGCGCGCCATCGCCTGATTGCTCTGGTTCTCAGGATCGCTCGGGTCCAGGACATGCTCGACGTCGCGCGCAAAGAGGTCGGCCGGTACCACCACCGGGTCGGCTAAGGCCTCACTTAAGGGCCCAAAGCGCCCGACATAGCTGCGCACCAATTCGTCTGCGAGCATTAGCTGGTCCCAGCTGATGAGGGACTTATTGAGGCGCTCCATCGCCTTGTCAAAGTCTTCTTGGTCGTAGAGACAGGTCGCAGGTAACAGCGGGCGCTCGCCTTGCTCGTTTTGTGGGAAGGCTGCTTCATACATGCTCTGGGAACGTCCAGCGCGCCCGACCTCTTGCAGATAGTCCTCAAAGACGCCCGATGGCGCAGAGTGGAGCACGTAGTGAATATTAGGCAAGTCCATGCCCATGCCAAAGGCCTTGGTGGCACAGAGCAAGAAGAGCGGCTCATTGCTGCTCATCATGCTGTGCTCCAGGGGCGAGCCGCCGCGCTCCATGCTGGCGACCGCGTCGTTAAACCACAGGGCATTGCGGTTTTTAACTTGCGCGGCGATGACCTGAACGTCGCTTTCCTTGTAGCGGGTAAAGACGTGCTCACGGGCGCGCGCGCTCATCTGGGCGTGGAAAAAGCTGATGTGGTGCCGAAGTTTTAACAGCGGGTCATCAGATGGGATCACCTCCAGGTCGCAGCACAGCTCATGCTGGGCTTCGTCACGATAGGAAAAGGCGTGCTCGGTGAGGATGTCATCAAGCGCTTCAGCTTGTGAAAAGAGCTCACTCGTGGCTGGGTCTTGGCCGTAGAGCTCATTGTCCTGCACCTCCACCGCAGCGCCTAAGTCGGTGCTGGCTTCATCTTGTTGTGCCGCTTGCTCCAGGGCAGTCAAGGTGGCACGGCGCTGCTCTTCATCGTCTTCGGCCTCCAGGGCGCTAAAGGCGGCAGGTTGATCGCCGATGCGCTGCAAGACGTCAGTGAGCGGTAGGGGCTCAAACTTAAAGCCCGGATGGCGCTGCTGGTAGCGGTACAGATAGGTCAGATGAGCCGCATAATTCTCCAGGGCAACGCATAGCGCCTCAGTGCTGTGGCGCAGCTGGCAGAACACCAGCATGCGGCTTTGCGCAAAGTCGATGCTATGGGTGCGAATAAAGCTGATGATGGCCGCAACGCGTGCGTTGAGGTCGCTTGGGACTTGCTGGGTGGTAAGGCCGATGTGCGGGCGAATTGGATTGTAATTGGTGCCGATCTCACCTAAGAGCAAATGCCCTGGGCGCAAATACTGCGTGAGGTCGTTGATGACTTGGGTGGTCATGGTCGCCGAGCACATCACCACGCTAAAGTCATAGTCTTCACGCAGCTGCGCAATCAGCTTGGCTGCGTAGATGTAATCTGGGCGGAACTCCTTGCCCCATTGCGAGATGCAGTGTGCCTCATCGAAGATGAAGTACTCGCCTTGCTTACCGTCCTGCTCATAGCGTTCCTTGAGCAGCTGGACAAAGTAGCGGCTGCGCAGGCGCTCAGGGGTGATGTAGAGCAAGGTGGTGACGCCCGAGCGAATGCGCTCGGTGACCTGGCGAATTTCGTAGCCGGGACGGTCAGCGGATAAATAGTCCACGCTCAAATAGTTCTTATCACGCAGAGCCAAGACCTGATCGACCATGAGGGCGCGCAGCGGCGTGATCACGACACTGAGGCGCCCTGAGTAAAAGGAGCGATACCACGCCGGGCCCTGGAACAGCACCGACTTGCCGCCGCCGGTCGGCAGGGAAATCAAAGCGTCGTGCTGGCGTTTGAGCAAGGCCGGTAAGGCGGTGCGCTGATAGGAACGCCACTCATGGCCTCCAATGAACATATGCGCAATGGCACGCAGTGCCTTAGCAAGCTCCAGCTTGCTTTGCTCACCCTCGCCTTGCAACAGCTCCAAGACCTGGGCGCCTTGCTGCTTGTTCAACAGCAGTGGGGTCTCGGGCCTCAGCGCCGCTACCACATCGTGAGCGCTTGGGCCTTCTGGCTCGTTAGCAGCGGGGGCGCTAACGGGAGCGTTGGCGGATGTGTCGGCAGGCTCGTGGGCGGCAAGGTGGGCCGCTAAGCTATCGAGGGTCTGCAAGGCCGCCGTGGTGCGGGCGGTGTGCGCGTTAAAGAAAGCTTGGGCTTGCTCTTGGGCGGCAAGTTTGGCCGCGCGCTCTGAAAACGGCTTGAGATAGAGCGTATCTAAGTGCAGTGTAGGCAGCACGGCCGCTTGCTCGGCGTCAGTTAGGCTCAGACCCTCATTGAGGCTCGGCTCTAGCAGATAATAGTCGTAAGCCGTAAGCTCTGGGCCCAAAATGCTAAAGAGCTGCACCATGAGGCCTTGGAGTAAGAGTAGGGTTAGGCCTTGCTCACTTAAATCGGTAAGGTCAGTCGTGCCCCGGCCTAAGGTCATGAGGCTTGGCTGTACCCCTAGGCCCGCACTTACCTCAGCTAAATCCTGATGGGCCGCGACTTCTAGGCCATTGATGACCAGCATAGTGTTAGGCGGCAGGGCACGTAAGGTACTCTGCGCATGCTGCTCTGCGGCTTTATCCGTTACATCTGAGCAGAGGGGGCGCGGCAGTATGGCGCTGAGGCTTAACACCGTGGTGCGCGCTGAGAGCTCGGGATACTGGGCCTCAAGGTAGGCCGTTAGCGGTGCGACATCACGCTCGTACTCGATGAGATAGCACAAGGCTTGCGCGCTTTGCTGGGCGACTTTATGGAGCAGCGCCACTTGGGTGGCAAAGTAGCGGGCGCGCACGCTGGCGCTGTAGCTGCAACGTGCGGCCAACAGGCCCGGATCGGAGCTGCTTTGCTCTAAGTCGCGCGCTAAGGCACTGCTGCCCTCATCAAACAGAGACAGGTCGCTACTGCCCAGCGTCGGCGGCTCATTGGTGCTGATTACCGTCACAGTGAGCTCAGGCAGGGTGAGCTTCAAGGTCTCACAGCTCGGCACGGCCTCAAGCTCCTCCCCTAATTTGCTCGGGCCTAGGGTGTAGAGGTTGATGGTGCCATCAAGCTGCTGGGTGGCGATGACGCGCGGGGACTCAGGGGTGATCGCGCTATGGAGCTCTATTAAGGCCTGCGAGGTACTGGCGCTTAAGACATTAAGCTGCTCGGAGTATTGCTCTAAGGCCAGGGCCAAGTCCTCTCGGCCGTTTTGGTGGTAGTAGAGCAGATTAATCCCGGTCGCGAGCACTTGCGGCTCTAAACTGGAGCGCAGTACCTCAGGGCTGGTACCCATTAAGAGCAAGGCGGTGGTGCTGAGCTGCTCTGCATCAAGCGCCGCTAAGTCTTCGGCGCGGCACCAGCGCGCCACCGGGTACTGGGCCGCCGCTAAATCTTGCGCGCTCACCACCAAGGCGGCAGCGGCGGCACGCTCGTCTGAGCTCAGGACCAGCACGTCTGAGTTCGCAACCAAAGTACTTTGCACCAGGGACGGCAGGGCATTTAGAGCCACAATGCTCGGGGCTCCTTTTAAGCTCAGCTTCAAGAGCTCAGCTACGGCTGGTGCTTTCTGTTTGATTTCTGGAAGCGCGCCATAGAGCAAATATGAGCCCGGCTTATTAAAGTCAGCGGCGGTCAGGGGCTCTCGCTTAGTGGTCAGGCGGCTGCGCACCAAGGCGCGTAAGGCCTTGTTATCAGCCGGACCTACTTGCGCCATAGGGTACTGCGCTAAGGGCAGCATTGGGGTGAGGGCGCTAAGGGTCAGCGCGCCGGGACCTACGATCAGGTACGAGCTTAAGGTGTCGGGCACATGGCCTAGGGTGCAGCCTAATTTGTGCGCCAAGCTGAGGTTGGTCTCATTAACCCACGGCTGTTCAGGCGCGACGCGGCGATAAAGCTGCGCAGGTAGCAGCTCACGCAGGGGCGCATAGTCGGGCTCACTGAGCTTGGTCACCGCACTTAATAAATTGCTCGGGGCATCGGTCAACAGGGCGGTGCTCAGGGCCGGGCGCTCGGCGCGCAGCGTGGCATCGCTTAAAGCACAGCACAAGGCTAAGGCGCTGTGCTCAGGTACGGCAAGGCCTAATAAGGCTAAGGCTCCATTGAGGTAGTCAGCGGACAGGTCAGCGCCCAAGAGCACTAAGATGTCCTTGAGCTCGGTGGCCACAAAGTCCGCCCACAGCGGCGTACCCACTAAGAGCCCCGCATGCTGAAGGCGTAGCGCGCGCGGCAAGAGCTCCAATAGTTTGAGACTGTCGGGACTGGTGACATCCAGGGCTAAGAGCTGCAGGGATTGACCTTCAGGAGACAGCCGCTTTGCGAGCGCCTGGCTTAAGGCTTCTTTAGTGCCTGCGTCATTTTGCCAAGCCTTGACCCAGGCTAAGACCTGAGCGTCGTTCGGGCTTTCAGCCACTAAGCAGGCCATCAGCTCAGTAAGCTGATTGAGCTCAGCTGGAGTCAGCGCACTGAGCTCTGCTATTAAGGCGCCAAATTCCGCGTGATGGCGCAAGAGGCAGCGTGCGGTGTACTTAGGGCTTAACAGCTTAAGTAAGGTGAGGTCAGGAGGGGTGCTGTGGGTCAGGCTAAAGCCCACTAAGCCCTCTAAGAGTGAACCTAAGACATTGGGAGCGCCGCCTAAGCTTGGTAAGTCTTGCGCGGCGTGTAAGACCGGTAAAAGCTTCCCAGGTAAGGACTTAAGCTCAGTGACCACGGCGTCACTTACTGTGCTAACGCGTCGTCCTAACACCATAAGATTGGTGATGATAAGGCCCAGGCGCTCGGCCTCGGTGCATGGCGCGATCAGCTCTGAGTAGAGCTCAGGGCTGAGCTGTAAGTTGAGCGCTAACAGCTTTTGCACTTGGGTCAGCTCAGAGGGCGTGTACTCGCTGAGATTGGTGGTGAGCACCGCCGCCAAGACCGCGCGCAGCTTTGCTTGGTACTGAGGCAAACGCTCGGGGGCAAGCTCACTTAACAGGGGCTCTAATTGATTGAGACTGACCTGCCCTAAGGCCGAGGCCGGGAGTAGTTCCCATAAGCGGCGGCGCAGCCCGCTGTTGCGCGCATGGTAAAAGAGCCCCGCGCTCCAGCTACTGTCCTCATTTTCTAAAGCGGCGGCCACCTGCTCAGTGCCGACTTGCTCGACCAAATCGAGCCATTGCTCTAAGTACTCGGGGCGTAGGCTCAGCGCCGCGCTGAGCTTGCTTAAGTCCAGGGCGATGAGGCGCAGGCCTTGCGCTAGCACTTGCAGTACGGCGCAAAGCTCAGCTGGTTCAGCCGTTTTGAGGAAAGCTGTAAGCTCAGCTTGGTGGGTGCTGAGGGCCGCGCTCACCGCTTGGGCTAAAGCCTCAGGAGTGCGTGTGCTTACCTGCGTTAAGCTCAGAGTGGCCTCGTGCCAAAGCTCAGGGTGCTGCGGTTGTACCAGCAACTGTGCGCAGAGGATGGTAAGGGTGCTCAGGGCCCGGTTAGCCTTAAGGTCATTTGCGTCGCTCTTCTTTGCAAGCGCGCTTAGCAAGGCGCCATAGAGCCCAAGGTGCGCCGGGGCAGGTGCGCTACTTAATTGAGCGCAGAGCTTGGTGCGCACGGTCTCAGGCAGCTCTTGGCTTAAGAAGTCGCTGAAAAGTGAGGCTGCGTCAGGGGCGTCCAAGGTAGCAGCCAGCAGGGCGCTTAAGGCTGAGTCTTGCTCGTCAGGGGACTGGTCCTTAAGGGCGCGGGCTAAAAGCTCAGGGTGCCGCGTGAGTAGGGACTTAATGCGGGTAGGGCGCTGGGCTGGGGGCAGGCTTAAATAGCCTTGGAGCAGGCTGGTCGGGCCCAGGGATGCTTGCAGCTTGAGCGCGGCTTGCTGCGCCGTGCTCAGCGCGCCATTGCTCTCTGTTAGTTGCGCGGCTAATTGCTGCTCGAGTTGGTCGTAGTCGTGGCAGCTCTGAAGCAGTGGGGTAATGCCATGATTGAGCGCCTGAACGACGCGCTCGGTGGGCAGGTTAAGTTCTGGGGCTAAGCGCTGTAAGGCGGCACCTAAAAAATTAGACCACGGGGCACTGGTGCTCTCAAGCTCTTCAGGGAGCTGGGTGCAGAGCCAGCGAAATTCTGAGTCGCGCTCGGGGTGCAGTAAGCTCACCAAGAGGGCGTAGATGGCGGCAAGGCCTAAGGGCGTCACGAGCTCATCGTGCTCTAAGCACATGAGACTTAGACCTTGCAGCGCGGTCAGGCGCGCTTGCGGGTCGCTCTCCTCGGTGCAGGTGGCGAGGTATTGGGCCCAGATTTGTACTGATGTGATGGTTAAGCCAAATTCATCGGAGCGTAGCCCACTCTGGCGACGGTGCAGCGTCCATAAGGCGATGTAATTGCTGGCAAGGTAGAGCAGGAGCGGTGTGATAAGACGCGGTTCCTGGCCTAAGCATTGAACCAATGTTTTGGTCTTAAGCTCGTGGCTGAGCTCCGTCATCTGCGCTAAGGCCAAGGTCGAAAGTGGCGCGTCGGCGTTAATGCCCACGAGCCAGCAGCCTTGCTCATGGGTAAAGTAGCGGTGGCACTGCGTGAGGTTATTAGCTAGCAGCGCAGCGCGCTCCGGAGCAATATGGGGCTCATTATTGGCTGGAGGTTCGAGGCTAGCCTTGAGGGCCTGGCGCCACGGGCTATGCAGTAAGATGGCGCTTAAATCAAAACGTGCTTGGTCGCGGCTGGCGCGGGCGTGCACGTAGATCGTGCCCAAGGCCAACAGGTCAAGGGTGGTGACCTTGGCCTCCCAGGCTGTAATGTGACTTGACAGAAAACGGCCCAAAGGCGCGCTGAGCTGGGGGCGACTGAGCAAGGTTTTAGGGTTTTGCTGCTCTAAAAAACTCAGATTGCACGCCCAAAGCAGGGCCAAGAAGTCGTAATAGTCTAAGGCGGTAGTAGGGCGCACCTCAACCGGCATTAAGCTCTCGCCTACGGGCATCAGCGCAAAGACCACCGCGAGGCTGCTCTTGGTCTCAAGCGCAGCGGCACACTCAGGGACGAGGCTCGCGCTGGGGCATTTGAGGCTGATAAAGGCGGTGCTGACATCATCGTGGTCAAAGCTGCTCAGGCGTTGGCGCTCGAGCGTGCTTAAGGCCACCAAGGGCGTGGTGAGGGTGTACGCACCCGGCGCGGTTGTTTTGAGGGTGCCCAAATAGAGCTGAGGCAGCGTGCGCGGGAGCTTTTCTCTAAGCTCTAAGGCGCGCTTAAGACAGTGCTGGGAGAGGGCGGTAAAGGGGCCGTATAGAAAGGGAGTGGCGTTGGGGGCAAATTGAGCCTGCACCTGCGCCAAGGTGGAGGTTGAAGTGCTCAATTGGTCCTGCATAAAGAAATCGCCTCGCCCAAGAAGAAGAAAAACAAAATGGTCTCAGCCATTGTACCCTAAGGGGCGGGCGCTCGCATTTTAGCTACCAGGGCTCCCGCATCTTAATTTGAGGCCGCAATACCGTACAATAACTGCGACATGAGCACTTCTGAGCTAATGGTG
>CALXOW010000068.1 GCA_944390115.1 uncultured Anaerobiospirillum sp. | reverse complement strand
AAAGCACGGTGGAACCCAGTTGAATTTGCCCAACTGAGAGATAAGTATCGCCAAAAGCATCACCTCATCGTGGAGGTACCAGCTAATCCGACTCCAACCAAGAACAAGAGTACGGCAAAGAAAGCAGTTAGCACGCGCAAGCTTTCCTCGCGCGCTCCATCGTCTGATCGCCTCAACTATGCCTCATACACCACCGAGTACCGTAACCCTAAGAACTGCTGCGCCTTTACCAGCCAATTAGGAGGCAAAGGCACGAGCCTTAAATTCACCTTACCAACAAATGCAGAGGAAATAATCCAAGGAACTTTCCACGGTAAAGCGCTCGGAGCTGATGGCTTATTTCACAATATAAGCTGTGAACTTGACTTTGGCAATAAAAAGCATCCCGACCTGGTTTGGCAGAAATTAAAAGATAAGAATGGAGAAATTAATCTCCAAAATATCAAAATTGTCTATCAAACCTTGCACACTAATAATGGCCGCTTGTGCAAGCGCCTTGCGGTGTATAGTTGCATTCCTGGTCAGCCTGAAAATCTGTCCAACAAGGTGGAGCAGATCTTTGAAGTCTTAAATAACAAAGCCAATGGCGTTAAACGTAAAAACAATAAAGTCAATGGCGTTGAGAGCAACAATGATAAGACCAATGGCGTTAAGAATAACAATAATAAAGCCAAAGGCAATAACAAAAATGCCGGTAAGGAAGCATGGCTCAAGCGAGTGGTGGCGCTTGATCTGAGCCTCCAGACCGTTGCTGTGCTGTCATTTGATGGAAAAAAGTTCACTCTGTTATACGAGGACTTTCTGCAGCTCAACACTAAGAGAAGAGTGCAACAGTGGAAGAGTCTGCTACGCAAGACGCAACAGGACCAGCGTGCTTATAACAAGTACATGGCCAAGATTAACCCGAGATTTTACGACGCTCACGGCCGTCGTCTCAGCGACGCTGAGGTTTATGCCAAATTTGGCTATATTAAGGAGTGGTACGATAATAAGGCGTTACGCCTATTAAATGTTTTACGCGAAGATAATCGTAAAATCGCACAATTCCGTCACGATGCGCACTTGAAGCTTATTTACAAACTTTTACCTTTGGGTGGTATTGTAATCACAGAGCAAATGAATTATCACAGTCTCGCCGAATGTGCGAGAATCAACCCATTACAAAACGGAGGAGAAAGAAATTCGGCGGCGATGCAGCGGGAAATGCATCAAGTACAATTTGATCAAGAGGATTTATCGCTTCAGACTCACCATAGAAGTAATAAGAGCGCCCAGAGCGCCACCTCAGGCACTAGTTCTCACCGTGTCACAGGTACATATGCAAAAAATCAAGAGTCAGCAAGAGATAAAGCTTCCGCAAAGAGTGCTTCGGTCAAGTCCAAGGCAACGGCCGCTACATTAAACCGGGCACAGCGCCGTACATCCGGTGCTCCTGTCCAATCAAATAAGACTAATCAGAGCAAAGCAGAGCGTATGCCGGCCCAAAAGCGGTCTCGTTTTGGGGCTGCGATTGGTCGTGCTGCACCTGCCTCCTTTATCCAGACTTATAAGACCATACTAGCCAAGCAGGGTGGAATTTTGGTTGAAGCTCCGACCCAGCTGCTTAAAGCCACTCAACGCAATCCACTGCTAGAAGCTACGCCGCAAGCTTTTAACAAGCTTGAAGGTGGGCTCTCGCAGCGTTATAAGCAAGTGCTGGTGCCTAGTGCGGTCAATGGTCTTGACCATGATATTAAGGTATGGGTTCAACGTGACTTTATGGCAGCATTTACTTTAATGCATGCTGTTTATAATGAAAAACTCATCCCTGATAAAGGCAAGACCAAGGAACGCAAGAGCGGTAAGTCTAAAAGTAAGGTGCTCAATGATGTGGATGTGGCCACCTGCCGGGCCGATTGGGCGGCATTTATGAAGGCCTACTACTACACCATGAAACATCTGCGGGATAAGGGACTTTGCCCTGATTTGGTCAAAGAGACTTTGCGTCCAAGCAAGCATGACCTCAAGGACCATGATTGGCGTTGGGGCATGCGAGCTTGGTTGCAAATAAAGAAAACAAGAGCTTGAGCCAACGAGGTTACGATTTCAGTGTGATGTCTTAATGTTTTAAGGCTAACTTTATCTTATAGCGTTTGTCTTACCCAAGACATGAAAGCATAACGCTTAATGCCTAGTTATAAGGTATGAGTTCCTGACGTTGTAACTATGGTTTGGACAGTATCTTGCTGGGGGCAATGAGCTGTAATCTATAGAGAAACATAGACCTCCGTGAAGCGGGCTAGATTGATGCATAAAGCGCAAGCTGGCCTTAATCTAAAGATGATTAAGGTGTGAGTTTCTGTAAATACCTTAATGTTACATTATAAAATATAATTAGATTTATCTAATTATAGTTTATAATGTGATTCACTTATTGGTGTAAAGCGTGGTTCTGCTCTTCGAGTAGTAACTGCATCATTAAGAGGCATCAAAGTTAATTTATAACAGCTCCCTTGCTATAATTTAGGACCAAGTTTTAGCGAGGTGTCCTATGCCTAAAAGCGCCCTTTTTCCGTCCTATCCCCTCCAAGCTCCTGAGTCCAATCGTGCCGCAGGTGGCCTTGATTACGACTACGGCGCTCAAGGCTTAAACTACATCCCGCTGCATGTGCACTCGGATTACTCCATCCTCGATGGCTTAGAGAGCGTCGAGGCGATCGTCAAGCAAGCGGTCAAGCTGAAGATCCCGGCGGTCGCCTTAACTGATTTGACCAATATCTGCGGTTACATCAAGTTTTACTCGGCCTGCCGCGCCAACGGCATCAAGCCAATTATGGGCGCTGACCTCTTGGTCGAAGAGCCGGTCAAGCAAGGCGAAGAGCCGCGCGTCTTTAGGCTCACGGTCCTGGCAATGGACCGCGTGGGCAAGCAAAACCTTTACGATTTGCTCTCGGAGGCATGGCTGCGCTCGCACCCAGGTTCCTTTGATGCCTACACCAAATTAGATGAGCTGGCCAAGTTTAGCGCCGGTCTTATCGTGCTCAATGGCTTTCGCGGTGATTTGGCCTATTACATCGCCGATCACAACCAAAAGAAGCTGCACGAGCGGGTGCAATTTTATTTAGAGCACTTTGGCGATCGCTTCTGCTTGGAGCTGACCCGTACCGGCCGTGAGGGCGAGGGTAGCTTTGAGCGCTGCGCCTTAGAGCTGTGCGTACAATATGGCATTTGCCCAGTCGCAACCAACGATACCTGCTTCTTGTACGGCGAGGACGCGATTGGTAAGGACGGCATTTCCGACTATCAAGTGCACGATGTGCGCGTCTCCATTCAAGCAGGTCTCAAGCGCAACGATAAGGAAATGGCGCGCCGCTACTCCAAGGAGCAGTACTTAAAGTCGCCTGAAGCGATGCGCCAGCTCTTTTTTGACCTGCCTGAGGCCCTAGCCAACACCCGCAGTATCGCTGAGCGCTGCAATGTTGAGTTAGAGCTCGACCACCCGCGCCTGCCGCGCTACCCTACCGGTGATTTAACCCCGGCCGAATGCTTGCGCCAAAAGGCCTATGAGGGCTTAGCGCAGCGCTTGGACTTCTTATTTCCGGATCCTAAGGTTAGGGAGGAAAAGCGCCCGCTCTATGAGAAGCGTCTTGAGGTCGAACTTGATGTGATCATCAAGATGGACTTCCCTGGCTACTTCCTCATCGTTATGGAATTTATCCAGTGGTCCAAGGACCATGGCGTGCCGGTGGGCCCTGGCCGTGGCTCGGGCGGTGGCTCGCTTGTAGCCTACGCCCTTAAGATCACCGACTTCGACCCAATGGCCTTTGACCTGCTGTTCGAGCGTTTCTTGAACCCAGAACGTGTCTCGATGCCGGACTTCGACGTTGACTTCTGTCAGCGCAATCGTGAAAAGACGATTGAGCACGTCAAGGAGACCTACTCGACCAACGCGGTCTCACAGATTGCGGCCTTCGGTACCATGGCCCCGAAAGCTGCGATCAAGGACGTGGCGCGCGCCTTGGATATCAACTACAACGAAGCCGACCGCGTCGCCAAGATGCTGCCGCAACAGCCGGGTCTGACCTTTAAGGCCGCAATGGGCTTTGATAAGAAGGGCAATCCGTGCGATTCGGCCGCCCCTGATTTCTTAAACCTCTACAACCAGGCGATCAACAACGATAACAAGCAGTTAATTGAGCTCATCCACTATGCGATGCGCCTTGAGGGCGTAATCAAGACAATCGGTAAGCACGCCGCTGGTGTGGTCATTTCCCCGACCCGCACCGCTGAGTTCACGCCGCTCATGCTCGACTCCGATGGCAACCCGATCACCCAATTTGATAAGAAGGATGTAGAGCACGCGGGCTTAGTTAAGTTCGACTTCTTAGGTCTGACCACCCTGACTATCATCCAAGACGCCTTGGATATGATCAACGCCAAGCAAAAGCGCTTGGGGTTACCGCCGGTGGATATCCACGCCATTCCGTACCACGACGACGCCTCCTTTGAGGTCTTGCAGCAAGGTGAGACCACGGCGGTGTTCCAGCTGGAATCGGACGGTATGCGTAAGCTTATCGGCCAGATGCGCCCGGACCGCTTCGACGACATGATCGCCTTGGTGGCCCTGTATCGCCCCGGCCCAATTAAGTCGGGCATGGTGGACCACTTCGTGAAGCGTAAGCACGGTGAAGAAGAGGTTTCTTACCCAAGCCCTGATTTCCAAGACCTCGATTTAAAGCCAATCTTGGACTCGACCTACGGCGTTATCGTGTACCAAGAGCAGGTTATGCAGATTGCGCAGGTACTAGCAGGCTACTCCTTGGGTGGTGCCGATATTCTGCGTCGTGCCATGGGTAAGAAGAATCCGGCTGAAATGGCCGGTCAGCGCTCGGTGTTCAAAGAAGGTGCCGCCAAGAAGGGCAAGGACACTGAGATTGCGATGAAGATCTTCGACCAGGTGGAGATGTTCGCCGAGTACGGCTTCAACAAGTCGCACTCTGCGGCCTACGCCTTGGTGGCGTGGTGGACCCTCTATCTTAAGGTGCACTACCCAGCTGAGTTCCTAGCGGCGATGATGACCGCTGACCGCCAGCACACCGAAAAGCTAGTGTCCTATATCGCCGAATGCCACCGTTTAGGCATTACGGTCAATCCACCTGATGTCAACATTGGCCGCTTTGACTTCACGGTTGATGAAAACGGCGCCATTATCTACGGCTTAGGTGCGATCAAGGGCGTGGGCGAGGAATTGGTGGCCCAATTAGTCCAAATCCGTGAGCAAGATGGCCTGTTCCAAGACTACTTTGATTTTGTGGCCCGCGTCGGTACCCAGCGCCTCAACAAGAAGACGATGGAATCCTTGATCTTCTCAGGCGCCTTAGACCGCTTAGGCCCATCGCGCGCCTTAATGCACGCGAGCATCGCCAAGGCTATTACCTACGCCTCCGCCAAGGAAGAGGATACCGCGAGCGGCCAAATGGACTTATTAGCCGCCTTAGATGACGTCGCCGATACCCCAGAGTACGACCCCTGCACGCCATGGCCGGATAAGTATCGCTTAGCCCAAGAAAAGAGCATGTTAGGCCTCTACCTCTCGGGCCACCCGATCAATGCCTACAAGAACGAGCTGATGCGCTATTGCACCTCGACCTTGGCCCGCTTAAGCCCAGGCAACTTTGATCGCCCGACCATCGCGACCATTGCTGGAGTTGTGATCAACTCGGACGCCCGCACCTCCAAGCGCGACGGCGCCAAGTTCTACATCTTGACGGTGGATGACTCGACATCGCAGGTCACGCTCCCGCTCTACGGACCGCAGGCCGAGGAGTACACCAAGATCTTAGAGGAGCGCCGCCAAAGCAAGGAGCGCAAGTTAAGCGCCTCACCGGACGTCGATGAGAGCTTATTGTGCGAAGCACCGCTCATCTTGATCGCGACCGTTGCCTACTTCAACGGCCCAGAAGGCGCCCGTCTGCGCGTGCGCCGCCTGCAAACCATCGAGCGCATTCGCAGAATGCGCGCCCACAACATCACGCTGTGCTTAGAGCGCAAGTTCTACGAGCAAAACGCCAAGCTCATCAACGACATCATTGGGCGCAATCTGCTCAGTGTCGAGGAGATCAAGGCCAATCTGCAGCGCGCCCACGTCCCGGCCAAGAACTTCTTCCCAGGACTGCCGCAGCCGAGCATGGAGCATTTTGAACGCAATCAAGGGCGCTTTGACCAAAGCGAGGACGAGGTCTTAATCGACGAGGGGTGCAGCCTAAGTCTGCTCATTGATAACACCAAGATCAATTTGCAGAACCACAACTTCCGCGTGCTGCCGTCAGACGACCTGGTCGAATCGATCCGCGACCTGGCAGGCCCCGACTCAGTCCAAATCCTCTACCACTAAGAGCGCCACCTAGGCTGCCCGCCCGAGCGCGCTCATAAGAGCGCGATTGGGGACATGGTGCGCCGTGCGAACACAGCGCACTTTGCAGAGTGCACCGTGGGGCATGGTGCGCCCTTTAGGGGCAAAGCCGTGCGGCGCGCGCCAGCGGGCTATGATGAGAGCTCCCCCAGGTCAGGAGTTCTTATGGAGCACAACTTATTAGCGCAGCTTATTGTCCTCAATACGGTCAGTGGCACCGAGGACGCAGCAGCTATTCAGGGCACCGCCCAAGCCGCCCGCTTTTTCAGCGACTTTTTGGTCGCGCAGGGACTCACAGTCCTCGAAATCCCGTGCGCCACCGGGCAAAAGAGCATCTTGGGCTTAGCCCCGCAGCTCTTGAGCGCGCCGGGCGCTGATTTAGGCCTCTTGCTCTCAGGCCACTACGACGTGGTGCCCTTTAACCCGAGTGATTGGCACTCCGATGCTCTAACTCTCACGCAGCGTGAGGGGCGCTACTACGGGCGCGGCACCTCCGATATGAAGGGCTTTTTAAGCTGCATGCTGCAGCTTGCCCAAGAGAATTCAGCGGCCGCACGCTTAAGCTACCTCTTTACCTGCGAAGAGGAGACCTCGATGGCGGGCGCCCAAAGCGTCGCCACGCTTTTGAGTGCCCCAGCCTTTACCCCTGAGTGCTGTCAGGGACTGACCTTGCGCACCAAGGAGCGCACGACCCAAGACCCTCAAGCCATTGCCGAGCAATTGGCCCCACTTGCCGGGCGCAAATTTGCCCTGACCGTGATCGGTGAGCCGACTCAAATGCAGCCGGTCTTAGGTCACAAGGGCTGGATTGCGCGCGATCTCATCATTACAGGCGAGGAGGGCCATGGCTCGCGCAGCCCCATCATCTACAGCGCGATGCACTCGCTCCCGCTTGTCTTAAAGCACCTTGAAAAGCTGCAAAATAAGCTACAGCGCTACGTCGATGAGCGCTTTGAGATTGGCGCTTCCACTTTAAGCATCGGTACGATCAAGGGCGGCCAAAGCTATAACACCATTTGCGCTGAAATTACCCTAGGTCTTGAGGTGCGCCCGACGCCCAAACTGAGTTTAGCTAAGTTAAATGAGCTGTTAGAACAAACGCTCGCCGCAATCAACGCTGATCTCCCGCCGCAGTACCCAGCCCGGCTCAATGCTCCATATCCTGACACCGCCGCCTTCCCTGAAGGGCCAAGCGCAGGCAACGACCGTACGCGCTACCAGAATTACCTCAAGCTGTTAAACCCACAGCTTCAGGCCAAGTACCACGATGCGCTTGCCAGCAGCTATGTCGCCTATTGCACCGAGGCCTCGTGGCTGCAGGTCATCACCCACGAGTGCATCATCATGGGCCCTGGCTCGATTGCCGACGCGCACCAAGCCAATGAAGGCATTGATCCCAGTGAGCTGAGTGCCTGCGCCGCCACCTTGCAGCGCTTGGCAAGTAAGTTCGCCTAAAGACACAAAACCCAGAGCAATGAGCTCGAGCTCACCTGCTCTGGGTCTTGCAATAAGGGCGCGGCGCGCCCCCAAGCTGGGGCGCTAAATGAGCTGGGCCTTGGCATGAGCTAGGTCTTGGCATAGCTGCGCCTTGGCGGCGCCTTAGCGGCGGCCATGCTGCTGTTCGCGCAGCTTTTCCTCATTTTTGCGATACATTTCGAGCTCAGCTTCGATCTTAGCGTGAGCCGCAGCGCGGGCCTTTTCGAGCTTAATGCACAAAAGTCCGGCCAAAATCAGGTAGCCTGCACTTAAGAACGCCAAAATCATCCACAGACCTTGGCTGTAGGGCAGCGGATAGATCGGCTGAATCAAGACCGCAAAAATCACGCACACAGCACCGTAGAGGGTTTCGTTTTCACGCACCATGAAATAGAAACCGCCCCACATCATAGCGATGCCGCCTACCAACTGGGCATAGAACAAAATAGCCTGTGAAGTTGGAGCTACGGCAATCAGCATAGCCACAGCACCAATAAACGCGATGAATTTGAACAGAGCCACCCACTTCCTCCTAAGAGAACACAACTTGCTTGCAGCGGCAAGTGACGCAATATTGTAGCACTTGGCTACCCCCTTTCGGGGCCAATAGACCTGGCAGACCTCAGACTATGCGCCATCATAGGGCCTCGTAGGCTTTCAATCTGCAATTTGTTAGCCATTTAGCACCGGGTTGGCGCAGGGCTAACGCAGCACCAAGCGTTGCACAACCGGCACTGGCACCGCATAAAAGCCATCGGTCCCCAGCACTTGCAGCGCCAAAAAGTCACCGCATTCAGGGCAAAAGAGCGATAAGACCAAGGTCGCGTGCTCCTTGGCATAGTCACTCTTTAATTGCGGCACGCCGTGCAGATCAAAACTCGGCGGCAGCAGCGCACTGACCAAGTAACCTTGCGGCAAAGGCTTGCCAGCGAGCATGGCCAGCAGGTGCGCGTCTTCATCGGGCGTGGTCACATCCGAGGGACTAGGAATGCGCTCGGCTTTAAAGCCACAGTAGCCTGCCTTAACATCGATCAGCATGCTATCTAACACAAAGATGCTACTGCCAATGAGTTTAACCAAGGCTTCGCGCAGGGTCCATTGGCGCTTAAAGTAGCGGCACGCCTCATTTAACGCCGCGCGCGCTGGTAAGGAGAGCGCCTCCAGCTCCACTTGGGGTAAGCGCCCCTTAGGCGGCAGTGCGCCTAAGGCGGTGAGCTCGGCTAAGACCGGGGCATACAAAGCCTGCCACTGGGCAAGCTCATCAGGTGAGAACACGCGCTCACTTAAAGACTGCGACGGGCGCTTGAGGTCAGGCCAAGCAAGCTCTAAATCCACGCCCTGAGGCCCAGCTCCTAAACTTAGGGCCATAAAGCCATAGGCATGGCTTAAGTTAAAGTCAAAGCCCAGCGCTTCAGGCAAGCACGGGCGCCCATGCTCTGAGAGGGTAAGCTCGGGGAGAGGGCGATTCTCTGCCAGCACGCCCTGCTCAATCAAGGCATGCTTGAGCAGCGCGCGCCCGGTCAAAAAGGTGTGTTGGCGCAGCGAACCACTATCCGCGCACGCAGCAAAGACCCAGGGCTCCCGCTTTGGGCTTAACAGCGGGCCGCACTGAGCCCAGAGCGCATCAATTGCTCCCACCCACAGCACGACGCTTACTCTCCACTAGCGTGGCTAGGTGCCTGAGGACGCACCCGCTTGAGCGAGTGGCTCTTAAGCGTGGCGCGGCGCTTAGGCGCGGCCGCTGGCTCCGTCGCGGGCTCCGTTGCCGGTGCCGCCATCGGCGCAGCTTTAATCTCTTCTTTAACCTCAGGCGCCGCGCTCCGGCGCTTGGTCTTTAAGCTGTGACGCGGCTTGGTCGCAGGAGCGCTCGCACCCTGAGATTCTGCCCCCTGATGTGGGGCCGCAGGGGCCGTCTTGACCGCCGGAGCTTGAACCGTAGCACTTACCTTAACCTCAGGTGCCGCTTGATTGCTCTCAGCCGCCGTCTCACTCTTACGCCCCAGGCGCGACTTAAGCGCCGTGCTCTTAGTGGCTAGGCTCTTCGACGGCGCAGCTGCTTTCCGTTCTGCCTCGGGCGGCGCCGAAACCTGACGTGGGGCTTGAGCCGTTCGCCCCGGCGCGGTTGCACGCGCCGCCGAGGCCGAGCGTGCTGCCGTGGCCGAGCGTTCCGCCGCTTTGACTGGAGTCTCAGCCTGAAGCGGCGCGCTGGCCGCAGCGCGTACCGGTGCGGCCTGAGCCGCACTTGGCTTCTTAGTCGCTAGAGCAGTTGGCGCCGGTGCCGCTTTAGTCGGAGCGGCACTGCTCTTAGGGGCAGTGCGTGGCGCGCGGGTAGCCTTAGGCGCTGGAGCCTTAGCCGTGGTCTTGGCCGGGGCGCTCGCCGCACTCGGCCCACTCGCCGCGCTCGGCGCACTGGCCGCAGCGGCCTTGGCGGCAGGGCGCTTGGCTCCAGCGGTGCTCGCCGCAGTCGTCTTAGCGGCGCCTTCAGCCGTCTTAGCAGCGCTCTTGGCAGCAGCACTCTTAGCGGCAGCGCTCTTAGCGGCCGGAGCGGCGGCTTCAGGCGCGCGCGGCGGCTTGGTGCGCGTAATCACAGTGTTATCTGAAATGCCATCAGTCTTAGCTGGGCGCGCTTGAGCCGCTGGCTTGGCCCCAAGCTTGACCCCAGGCTCAGACTGAGCGGCGGGCTCCAGCTCAGAGACAGGCTCAATCTTAGCGGCGGGCTCAATCTTGAGCGTTGACTCCGCTGGAGTATGAACCTTAAGCTCGCCCACTACCGCAGGCTCAGCCTTGAAGGCGCTCTGTGCCGCTAGGTGTAGCTCCTCGCGCTTGAGCTCAGGCTTGAGCGGTGCCACCGAGGCCGCAGGCGTGGTATTAAGCTGAGCTTCGCTGTTTTCTTGCAGCACGCGCGTAATCTGCTCGAACATGCGCTCGACTTCGGCGCTATCTTCTTGCAGCGAGAAGCGTTGCTCTTTGGCCTTAGCCCCTAAGCTCTTAAAGCCTTCAGGGCGGGTAAGGCCTTGGGCAATCAAGGCCGCATCGGTTTGGGCTTTGACCTTTTCCATGGTCAGCGCTAAATCACTATCGCCCTTGAGTAAGGCCGCAAGCGAGCGCGCCTCATCTTGCCCAGCATCGGTGTAATCGGCGGTCAAGGCATAAGGCAAGTGCCCGCTGCGCTGCGTCTTAGGGTCCTTAGCAGGGGTCGGCGAGATCCCGGCGCGTGCCGCCAGCTGCGCCGCCGTGGTTGGGGCGTTGACCTCATCGCCCAGCGTCTTGGCTTCGCTCAAGAGCTCATGGGCCACGCGCTCGGCGCGCTGCCACATCACTTCATCGCGCTGGCGTTTGGCCTCTCGATCCTTTTGCTCGCGCTGCTCACTTAAAGCTCGACGCTCAGCCTGAGCTTGGGCCTTCAGCGCTTCTAAGTTAGCTTGCAGCTCTTGGCTCTCGGTCACATTAGGGGCAGCAGGCTCGGTGTGTGGACGCGTAACCCGCTTGGTCTCATCTTCAGCGCTAAAGGTCGCCGCCACCTTAAACTGCTTGGTCGGGGCCTCATCCTTATCCGCACTCTTGCCGTAAGCATTGGTCTTGAAATCAAGCTCAAAGCTATAGCTGGTGCTATCGCCCATAAACTGCGGCAGCTTGCGCGAGGTAGCGTGCGGCTTTTCTTGATGCGGGGCCTTTAAGGTAAAGGAATAGGAGGCACTTGGCATCTCAGGGGCAGCGGCCTTAGCCGGGCCCTTAGGCTTAGCAGGCTCCACCTCAGCCTTAACCTGTGCAGCCTTAACCTGTGCAGACTTAACCTGCTCTGATGCCCGTGGCTCAGCCTTGCTTGGCTCAACCTTATTTGGTTCGGCCTGGCTCGACTCAACCTGGCTTGGCTCAGCTTTGCTCGATTCGCCCTTGCTCTCCGCGCTCTCATTTTTATCCAAGGAGAGCATTGCCTCCTTGGCCTTGAGAGCTGCTTGCTGAGCCTCCAGGGCGGCCTCGCGGGCCTTGAGCGCAGCTTCCTTGGCCTCTAACTCAGCCTCTAAGCTCTTGATATGCTGAACCCGCTCGGGGGCGATATCTTGGGCATGAGCGGCCGCCGCCTCATTTAAGGCGCGCTCAGAGATTTCATCGGCTTGAACAATTTCCACATCCGCTGCCGACAGGGCAGTAATGAGATCTTCATCGGACGGTTCATCGGCACGCGGTGGCTGCTCTGAAGAGATCACCTCAGCTTCGGCCGGGATGGCTTGATCCAGCTCAGCTAAGGCCTGTCCGACGGTTCGGCCAGGGCTATAGAGCTTGGTCTTAGCTAAGGAAGCGGCCTCAGCGGCACTTAAATCTGAGTGGCGCGACAGCTCGATTTCGTCGTCGGCGAGCGCTCCTTGCTCTTGCAGCGCCTCATCAACTGGAGTTGGCTCTGAGCTCTTGCGCGCCGATGGACGCACCGTCAGGCCATGCGCGGCGGCAGCGGCGCGCCCTGCGCTCAAATCAGGCTCAGGTGGCAGCACGTCGTTATCAGGGGCAAAACCATCCTGGCTAGCCTCGAGCTTACTTTGCCGCGAGCTAGCTGAGGACAAGATATCCGAAAAGCTCATACCGCCTTGATGCGGTGTGTTCTCAGCTTGCATGCGGGCCTTGAGTTCAGCTTCGGCCGAGCGGCGCCCGGCCTCGTCCTCACTTAAGTCATGGAGCAAGTCACTGACCTTGGGGCCTGAGACCTTCACTCCAGAGCTGACATGGGGCTCATTAGAGAGAGCCATGCCGCCGGGAACCACGGCATCAGGAATGGCGGAGCGTGGCTTTAAATCAGGCGAAGCCCCCGCCCCTGAAGTCATAGCATCAAGGCGTGATAAGAAGCTCCCCAAGCTCGGCGGTGGGGTATCGGCGCCCGATCCTTGCGGCATAGCGCGCGACGCGGCTGGCGCCGGGGCCACAGGCTGAGCGCGGCCTGGAGCGGCGGCTGGACGGGCATTAGCGGCATTAGGGCCTGGCGCGTTAGGGCCTGGCGCGTTAGGGCCTTGATTGGTGCGGGCCATGGCGCGCGCGGCGGCGCGGCGCGGACCGCGCTTGGTGAAGAGGTCGGAACTTAAAGTAGGCTCACGGTCGGCATCTAATTGGGTGAGCTCGTCATGAGTCTTGGAGGTGTCTTTAAGCGAAAGGGGATTATCACCCGACTTTAAGTGTAGAGTGCTGGTACGGGCCTTGTTCTTGCCGCGCTTATTGTTGTTCTTGGTGGCACGCTCACTATCTAACAGCCCGTCATCGCCCATGATGGGATCGTCATCGCTCAAGCGCTTGGTCTTATTTTGCCAAAAGTAATAGGCCGGGCCCTTGCGGCCGCCTAATGGGTACCAGTAAATCAGGAATAAGAGTAAGAAAACGACCAGGCCCGAGGCGATACCTAAGGTATGGCTTTGCTCGACCGTAGGAAATTGGCTCGGCGCTACGCCTTGGTTTATCACCCACTCCATCACGCGTCGTGGCGCGGCGATACCCAAGATGAGCGGAATATTGCCCAGCACCATGACCAAGACACCCAGCTTAAAGGTACGGGCAAATAAACAGCTCAATAGGCCTAACGCCAGCAGCGTCCAGCCCATATAAGAGCACCAAGCATCAACAGTAGGTAGTAGTTCAACCATGGGAATCAGCGTGCTTTGCAGCCTCAAATTAGCCAGAACGCGGCACCATCAATTGCCAAAAGATAATCTATCCGATTATAGCAAAGCGGTCTAAGCAAGAACGGGGCACGCCCGACAATACGCAGCACCAACCAAGCGCCGGATGAAGTAACGGTGACGCCCAGCAGCAACAGCCCTAGCGTGCCGTGACGCGGTCTAACGTTGAGCTAGCACCTGTGAGCTAGCCCTCATGGCGCCCAGCAAGCGCCCATAACCTAACCCCATGACGCGGCGCACCTTGCCTAACGCCCCTATCTTGGCCACAATACGGCAGGGAGCTGTTACAAATTAAATCTTGCACCAAATTTGGCATCTCTTCTGCTGCACGGCTTAGATCAATTTAGTCGACAAGCGATTTGGCTGCTTCGCCATATAATCATGTAAATCGAATTTTATTGATAGCGGTGGCTA
>CALXOW010000067.1 GCA_944390115.1 uncultured Anaerobiospirillum sp. | reverse complement strand
CCGAAATGTGGTTAATTCCATTAGTTGACTAGTGAAGTTAATTTCATTTCGTCAGAAAGCCGTTTTCTGGTCCAGGAAAATCCCCCGTCGTAAGACGGTGGGAGCTTCAAAAGTCAGGGTGCAACCAGCTTGTCGTGTGCCCCAAGATACAATGTGCTCAGGCACAGTGCCACAGAACCAACGCTCCTTGAGCGCCCTCTTACGCCGGTCATGTCGTGCCCGTAACTCCAGTGCACCCAAGAGCTCACTTATGGCGCTGGGCCTATTTATTAGAGCGTGCGGGCCCAAGCGTAGGCACCATTAAGATCAAGGGCGAACTAACGCGCTGCCTCTAAATGAGAGCGATCGGATGAATAGCGCGGCCCCCGTCCTTAAGGTGAGCCGGGAACTCAGGTGCTCCACCCTTGCAGCTAGGCTGGAGGCAGCACTTTAGGGCCTGAGGTCGACCTGACAGCGGCGGCGGCTAAGCTTGGTTGGAGCGCTGAGGCGAGTATAGGCGCAATGGAGCGGTGCTTTAATGTTAAAATGATAGCTTGTCTTGAGGCGTTGTGCGTCTTAAGACCTGCGTGCTCCATCTATTAATTAAGAGGTGGGGGTGCACCGGCTACAGGCTAATTACCGTTGCACGGGCTAATTGCCTTTTGTTGATTTGTGGAAATCGTCATGACTAACTCCAACCAGAGCAATACACCAGAACATCCTGCCACTTTGCTCAATACCCGTGGCGCCTCCGATCTCAAGGCTGCGGGTCCAGGTTCTCAGGCTTCCTCCAATCCTGAGGAGCTTAGCATCGACGATCTCGACTTAGCGACCTTAGAGCGCTTAACCGCGCCTGATGCTGCCCAGCCTGAGAGCGCGGCCGCCGAGCCAGTGTCCAGCGAGCCTGAAGCAGAGGCACAGCCTGAGGGCGTAACTAGCGCTCAGCCTGGTTTGACCGTGACTGAGGATACGGTCATTGCCGGTGCCGATAACACCGATCCGGTCAGCGTCAACATGATGTTTGACGACGAACCGCGCATCCAATTTGATAATTCTGAGGCGCAAGCTCAGAGCGCTCCAGAGGGCGCAGGTGCTGAGCCTCAAGCTCAGGCCGCAGTGAGCGCAGCTGAGACGCAAGCCGAGCCTGGAGCCTCTGACTTGGCCGTGCCTGAGGTTGCCGCAGAGGCAGCTGAGCTGGAGGCGGCACCAAGTGTTGAGGAAGCTTCGATTCCTGAGCCTAGTGTCATCGCTGATACCAGCTATAGCGGGGATGATCCGGCTGATGCCATCAATGGCGCTCCGCTTTCAGCTGAGCCTGTGCTAGAGGCCAACCCTTTAGCTGAAGCGGCTCCAGCGGCACCGGTTGCCGAGCCAGCTCCAGCCGAGGCTGTGGCTCCAGCTGAGGTGGCTCCAGCCCCAGCCGAGGCCGTGGCTCCAGCTGAGACCGTAGCTCCGGCACCTCAACCAGTCGCTCCGGCTCCAGTCGCTCCAGCTCCACAGCCTGTCGCTCCAGCTGCTGCCGCTGTGCCATCTAATGCCAATATTATGGGCGGCGCAACCATGATGAATGCGGGACATACCGCCATCATGGGCCTGGAGAATCGTCAGGTTATCCATCGTGAGAAAGCTGATTTAAGCGGTATCTCCGATGCCGATCGGGCTGCTATTGAGCGCATCAATGCCCTCAATTCACGCAATCGTGGTAAGAAGGCGCCAGCTCCAGCTGCGGCACCTGTTGCAGCACCGGAGCCAGCGGTTGCTGCTACCGGCACGACCTTGACGGGCTCGGCGGCCGCAGGCGGCGCTAACATTATGGGCGGCGCGACCATGATGAATGCGGGCCATACCGCGATTATGGGCCTTGAAAACCGCCGCGTGGCTAAGCCTAAGGGCAATACCTCCACCCTCATTACCGGCATTAGTGAGGAAGATCTCGCGACTTTACAGAAAATCAATGCCCAAAATGCGCGTCACCGCTCGCAATGGGCCCAGGCGCAAGCTAAGTTCCACGCTGAAATTGCCGCTGAGCGTGCTCAGGCGCAAGAGTCGGGCAATGCCTTAGATGTCCCAGGTTATGTCACGCCGCATGGCCACGCCGAGCAGCAAGAAGCAGCAGCGCTCAATGCTGAGTTGGCTGCGGCCGAGCCGTTAGAGGGTACCTCGACCTTAATTTATGGTGCGGGCGCTGGGAGCGTAGGTCAGTCAGCGCAGAGCCTGGAAGCGCAGCCTGCTACTGTGATTACCGGTTTAGCCCCAGAAGATGGTAGTGGCGCCAGCTTAGCGCGCAATCGCCTGCGTCAGGCCTTAGCCGCTGACCAAAATCAGACTACTCAATTTGAGGCTGATAATTTCAACGAATATGATGAGCAGGCGCTCACGGCTGAGTTTGAGAACGGCATCGCTGGTGCCGTCGAGTCCATTGACGACGAACCAAGCGAGAGCTTTGCTACGGCTGCGGCCGCCCAAGAGATTATGGAGGTGCCGCCGCAGGAGATCGCGGGCGCTCATGTCGGGGTCGCAGAGGATACGGGTGATGCCTTTACCGCGCAAGGCTCGGGTGAATACGGCCTCTCGGGGAGCCTAGGTTCGGCCTTAGATGACGAACCAAGCCTGGGGGCGGGCGTCTTTGCCGGGGCAGAGCCTGATGATCTGGTGCCAGGGCGTAATTTGGGCAACGCCAATAGCGATGATTACGCAGGCATTGTCGGTGATGCCTCCCGCTTTAAAGCAGCGGCCCAGCGCCCAACCCCTAAGGTCTCAAGCCCGATTGTGACTGAGGAAAACGCACCGCAAATTGGCCTGATGGACAATGAGGACGTGCAGCGCCTCACGGCCCAAACTCCCGATCTTGAAACCAAGATCGTGGTTAACCCTGAGCCTTACTACGATGATGGTGCGGCCACGGACTATACTCCGGCTTACCCAAGCCATGAGGCCTATCCATCAAGCAATACCTTTGACGGGCAGGGTGGTTATAGTCAGGGCCCATTTGCGCCAGATGTTTATCCTGAGAGTGGTCTTTATGGCGCCGCTGAACCCGACACTTCGGCCTTTGATGGGGTGGTAGCTCCAGCTAAGCCTCATTATGAGCAAGCGCCCAAAGAGAGCGACAGCCCATATATCACCCCAGGTGTGCGTACCCCTGAGGTCAGTGATAACACTGAGCCCCACTATGTCGTAGGGCAAAGTGAGTCCCCAGCTCCAGTCACGACTGATGGCCCCGGCTATACCGTAGGCCCTAAGGTCTCAAGTCAAGATTTGGCCGCGCAAGCTGGTGACACCGTGTACGTGGTCGGCCCTAATAACCGAGACGCCGAACCTGAGGCTGCTGGGGCCGAGGATGAACCGCCTCTTTATGCGGGTACTTATGCCGATAAGCTGGCACGCGAGCAGGCCATGCGCGAGCGCGCCGCCGCTGCGGTCGCAGTGGAGCGTACGCCGGAGCTTGATCGCAAGGCTGATCAAAGTATGCCCCCACGCAGAAACGATCCGGCTGCCGCCATGATGGATGCGGGCTATTATGAGGATGAGCTGAGTGAAGCCGAAGCTTTGGCCGCAGCGCTGAAGAAGGGCGTCGCTGACAGTACGCGTACCCCATCGGGCATGGGCGATGGCGTACTCTCACAGTTCTCGCCGACTCCAGCGACGCAAGCTGAACCTGATGATGTGCCGCGCTATGTGGTAGGCCCAAAGCGCAAGAGTATGCCGCAGCCGCTTGAGAGTGAGAGCGATAACTCAGGTCCACTCTATGTGGTCGGTCCGGAGATCACTAACGCTGAGGTGGAGAGTCATCTCCAAAGTGAGCGCTCGAAGCTGTCTCATGAAATGGCCTTGCCGCCAAGCTATCTTGACGACGAGTCAAATGAGGACGCCCAGGTCAGTGATAATGGTTACGAGCAAGAGCTCAAAGCCGCTGTTGCTGAGTCGATGGCGCCTCCTAAGAGTGCTGCGGTCGATATTGGGCGTAAGCTCGCCGCCGAAGGGATGCGCCAAGACCGTGAGGCCTTGGAGCAAGATGAAGCACGCGCCGCCGAGGGGAGGGGCGACAGTGCCTATGGACTGAGCGGCCGTGACGACCAAGGAGGCGAGCTCTATACCGGCAGCGAAAACGCCGAGGCAGGTGATGCGCTGCGCTCAGACAGTACTGAGCTTGATGCGATGCCGCGTACCGAGCACATAAAGCTCTCAATGGCGGTGTTCTTGTTCTTGCGTCAGCTCATCGCTTCGTTCTTTACCCACACCACCTTACCAGTGGTCACGCCGCACCTGGCGCTGCGCTTAGGTCCATGCTACCCAAGCTCGATGGCGATCCCATTCTTTGTCGTGGGTCTGTTAGTCGGTGCTTTAGGTGGCTTTATCAAGGAGTACACGCCGCTGCAAATGGCCGGTACCACCAGCTGTTTGGTCTTTGTGCTCTTAACGGGCCTCAGTCCTTATCGCGGCATTTACCGCATCTTCACCTTCATTACGCGTCGGCGTCATGATGCGGTGATGATGGCCTCCTCGGTCATGGTTTCGCTCTTGGTCTTTATCGGGCTTATCAGCACCTTGGTGCACGTGTGCTCGGGGGTAGGGGAGTTTACCTTAGCCTTTGCTCTAGCCTCGATGCTCAGTGCTGCGACTGCCAGCACCTTGATGTGGAACTTCCCGCAAGACCCAATGGATTCGTGCGGCACAATGACCAATAAGGGATTAGTATGGGTGATGATTATGTGCGGTGCGGCCACCTTTGGTTTGCTGCATTACATCGTCGCCCTGTCGATCTTAGGTGTGGGCATCGTGATGCGCCTCATCTTCGGCTATTGCATTGCCAAGAACCAAGGCACGGCGCAGCGTCCATATGTCTCGGCTCTGCAGCTTCTGACCTTGTTTGCTATCTTGCTTGACCTGATCCTGCTCAAGAGCCAGAACTACGAGTTCTTGAATCTGGAGACGCTCAATTGGTTAGAGCAATACGCCGAGCGCTTAACCGGTCTTGCTTAACTGACTTAGCTTAGGTCACTAACCTGAGCTTAGACCTGATAACTGCCCCGAGTGCGGCCCAAAACGCTGTGCTCGGGGCATTTTTTTTTGTGGGAGTGAGCGCTAACGCTTCTTGTGGTAGCGGCACAAGGTGACATTCAGCTTAGCAGCGTTCGACCGGGGCCAAGGTTCAATGATGGAGCATTCGCCTCCAGAGATTGGCTGGCTTTACAGGCGCGCGTTTCTAGGACGTGCCATTGAATATGCGCTAGGCGCGCGGAGTGTTGCGCATCGCACGTACCGTCCCGGTGCAGCTCTATGCTCAATCCCGCTCAAAAGAACACAGTCTCAGAGCCGGTAAGGCGCTGATGGTAGGCTTGGCTGTCCTTGCGCCTGTATCAGCTTTTTAGGACATAGTCACGGGCAAAGATCGCCGGCGCATCATTATTCTTGCTCTGGGAGGAGCGAGTTAGCTCAAGAATCTGGGCATCGCGTTGCGCGCGGGCGGCCGTAAGCTGCTTATTCTCCTCTTGCAGCTGAGCGAGGGTGGCCTCACTGGCGCCTAGGAAGTCAATACCACTGCCGCCATACTGGTCGCCCCAGTCAATCAGGCGCCGAAGGTCTTCGAGCTTGACTCCATGGCTATGAGCGTCCTCTTAGCGAAAAGCAATTGCCATGCAGATGAGTGGGATGAATGCTATGAAGGCTAACACTAGCGCCACAACGACTCCCATTTGGACCTCCTTGCTGGATGCTAAGTTGCCGTGGGTAACATTGATTATTATACCATGTGGTGTAAGAAATACTGTGCTGCTAAATGGCGGTTTTACATGGGGTCTGGCCAGTAATCATGTGTGGCGTGAGGAGACGTTCTGAGTGGTGCTTGGAACAGCCAAATGGGGACTGTGTAGTCGCCGACCGCTTTACGTTGTTTGTACCCACGCTTTGTCCAGCCACTAACTTTATGACGATGGAGCAAAGCAGATGCGTTGGTGCTTGCTTTAGCTCTTGGCTGGTCCTCAAACGGAGTATTGGGGCTAAGCTCTGTATGAGGCTTGAGTTCGGTGTTGTGCCCTCATTTGCGCGGCTTACTTAAGCCGTGCGGCGCTGGCGCCAGTAGATGAAGAGGTAGGTGAGATAGGCAGCGCAATAGGCGCCGCCCAGGCCTATTAAGAGCTGGGCATAGCCGCGCTCGCCGCGCGCATAGCTCTCAGCTGTTACCTCAGGCTCGGTGGTGATGTAGCGGTTGGTGTCCTTGATGGTGAAGACGCGCCGCTCGATCGAGCTTCCTGACTTAATTGCCTCGCGTGCCAGGCTCGCACTGCGCTTGACGCGGTAGCGCCAGCCAGAATGTTCTTGCGCCCAGTACTCGAGGTAAGTGACGGTCTTGGTTTGGTGGGAGCGTACGACGCGGGATGTGACCTGCATTTCTTCTTGCTTTTGAATGACGCGCTTTGGAATAAAGGTCACTACACCTTGGTCTTGGTACTCGTCGGCGCTGCGCAGACCCTCCATTAGGTCAAAGCCGGCTTTGACGGCACCTATGGCCACTAGAAGCAGGGCAAAGGTGATGAAAAATAGGAAGCTATGCCAGCGCGAGCGCTTGGGCCTATTAGGGGCGGTCATGGTCGTTCCTCCTCACATCACATCTTGGCTGGATTTAGGCAAACACTAGGCCATGGTGGGGCTAAGGTAGTGGATAGAGCGCGATTGAGCTGATGAGGCAGCGTAACTGGGTTGAGTCGGCTACGCAATTGAGCTAGTGACGGCATTGAGCTAGTGACGGCATTGAGCTAGTGGCGGCGTTGAGCTTGAGTGCGCAATGCGGCGCGGGCGCGGGCGCTAGCCAATGTGCTAAACTGAGGCAATTGTTTTTATTGGCCTTGCCTGCGAAGAAAGGAGTCAAGCTGTCATGGCACATATCGAGAGAATGCAAACTGAGTGTCCACCTGATGCCCATAAGGTGATCCGTCCACCGGAGAATGAGGTTAACGCCTTATTGTGCGTCAAGCTTGATACTAAGCAGTGCGAGCATTACGGCAATGAAGATTTCTGCTCTATGCTCAGCTTAATGAGCAAACACCCAATGGTGCTGTGCGATGCTGCCCTCAAGGAAATCTTGGTCGCGGGCGCTGCTGCTGCCGAGATTGAGCCAAGCTTCTTGCAGCTTGATGCGGATGGTAAGTCGGGCAATTTAAGCTATATGTCAGGTGCGGTCGGTGAGACCTTGCCGGTCGTGGACTTAACCTGCGATGACGCTGACTTAAGCCGTAGCGCGGGCTTTCTTGATTTACTGAGCACCAAGCAGATCATCGTGGTCGATGCTGAGGCCATGCTCATCTTGCGCTCGATTTCCACGGTCTATCCTTGGGATAAGCTCTTAGCTGGTGATTACTTACGCCAGTACCTCAAGGCCCGTAAGGAAGTCACGGTTGAGGACTTAGGTCACTTCAATGACGTGCGCTTTGGCCGCGTCGATGGCTTCTCGCTTAAGGGCGAGTATCCAGTGGCCTATCGCTATTTACAGCTTGAGCGCAAGCTGTTCTTACAGTACCCAGACGACGAGGATTAATCCATGTCTGAGACGTTAGAACTGGCTAAGGCCCTGATCGCTCGTCCTTCGATTACCCCTGATGATCAAGGCTGCCAAGATCTGTTAGAGGCTGAGCTCAAGGCCGTGGGCTTCACCTGCCGCACCTTGCGCGAGCACATGTATCCGGCTTTTAACCTGTTAGCCCTGTACTCAGGTGAAGATGGCGCTAACCTCGAAGGTGACCCGGAAAAAATTAAGAACCAGCACGGTCCTTATGACCCAAGCGGCTTTGTCGTCCCTGGCCCTATCACCTTGTTCTTAGGCCACACCGATGTAGTGGCCCCCGGCGATGCTGGAGCTTGGAGCTCAGATCCTTTCACTCCAACTGAGCGTGAGGGCATGCTCTATGGGCGCGGCGCGGCCGATATGAAGGGCTCGGATGCGGCCATGACCATCGCGTTAAAGCGCTTTGTCGCTGCCCATCCTAAGTTTAAGGGCACGGTCGGCCTCTTAGTCACCTCCAATGAGGAAGGTGATGCCGTAGGCGCCATTCCGTATGTCGCTGAGTGGCTCAAGAAGGAGCACATCTACCCTAACTACTGCGTAGTGGGTGAGCCATCTTGTGCCCAAGAGCTGGGTGACACCATCAAGATTGGTCGCCGTGGTTCGATGACCGCGCATATTACCATCCACGGTAAGCAAGGCCATGTCGCCTATCCTGAGAAGATCGACAATGCCGCGCACAAGGCTGGACGCTTAATTGCCGCCCTGTGTGAGCATAAGTTCAATGACGCCACCGAGGACTTCCCTGAGACCTCCTTTAACGTCACTAATATCAACTCGGGTATCGGCGCTGAGAACGTGGCTCCAGGCAGTGCGCAGATTATGTGCAACTGGCGTTTTAACCCGAATCAAACTCCACTCAAGCTCCAGCACCTGTTAGAGCGCAACTTAGAAAAGCTGCGTATCTACGCGACGGTGCGTTATGTCATCAATGGTTTGCCGTTTATCAGCAGCCGCGAGGGCGTCTTAGTTCAGGCCTTACAGCATGCCATTGCGCAGAAGACCGGGCGTGATCTCGGTGCAATTGACCTCAACACCTTAGGCGGCACCTCCGATGGTCGCTTCATTGCGCCATTAGGAGCTGAAGTGGTCGAGTTTGGTCCATGCAATGGCACCATTCACCAGGTCAATGAGTGCGTCAAGACGCAAGATCTTGATACCTTAGCCGATATCTACGAGCAGGTATTAACTTCCATCCACTTAGCTTAAGCGCGCTTATTGGCTCAAGCGCCCGCCTGAGAAGTGCTCGCATTTGCTTAAGCGCTCGCGTTTCATTCCACCACACGCGTGCTCTTAACCGCCCCAGGACATTGCTCTGGGGCGCAATCCACTTTGTGCGGTGACAATGAAACCAAATGAAGGGCGCAAGCCCTGAGACCTGCGAGCTCTTGCCTTCTGCTCCTATCACCCCAAGACTTGGTCCGTCTACTGGCGCGACGGCGCAGCACCTGAGCGTTGCGAGTAGTACTCTCTCATGGGTGCGATTAAGCAGAGCCAGTGGCGCTCCAGTCCTTAGGGGCGGCGCTTGGCTGAGCAAGTGCGGCGTGGTGCCATGAGCCGCCATAATCAGAGCATGTACGATCCGCCGCATCCAGGACAGGTGCTGGAACTGTGCTTTGACCAGACCTTTACCGTGGAGCGGGCGGCAGCTCAGATGGGCATTACCCCCAAGTGCTGCACGATGTCATTTGAGAGCAGGCGCCGCTTACGGTGACCCTTGCCGTGCTCTTAACGCGCGCTATTCCTGAGATCGAGGCGGCCACCTGGATTAGGCTGCCAGCGCAGTACGCTTGCGGGCAAGCAAGCTTCAACCCACTGTTTCAGCGCTCAATTCTGGCCCAATACCCTGTCACTGCGTCGTGATATGCGCTTTGGGTATGGCATGAAATGTCTCATAAGAATTGGTAAGAGCAAAGCGAGACGTCTATCATGAGGCTAACTGACTGACACCGTGGTGGTGTTCTTAGGATGCCTGATATGACCGCTTCACATGACTCGTTACGCCAACGCCTGTTAGTACCGCTCTTGGCCTTAGGCGTCTTTGCCATCATCAACACCGAAATGGGCGTGGTGGGTATGGTGCCCTTAATCTCGGAGTACTTCGGAGTCTCGATTCCGGCCGCCGGTTGGAGTGTGACCATTTTTGCCTTGGTGATTACCGTGGCAGGTCCGGTTATGCCGCTTTTATTCTCACGCTTCAATCGCAAGTATGTTCTGATGCTGGTGCTCACGATATTTGTGATCTGCTGTGCGATCGCGGCGCTGACCACCAACTTTGCCGTACTCTTGAGCTCACGCGCCTTGGCGGCACTCTTCCATCCCGTGTACGTAGGCTTGGCCTTCACCTTAGCGGCCAATTCAGTGTTACCTGCCGAGCGCCCTAAGGCTATTGCTCGCATCTTTATCGGCGTTTCGGCCGGTATGGTCTTGGGTGTTCCGGCCTCGAGCTATATTGCCAATGAGCTCTCCTACAGCGCTGCGATGTTCTTTTTTGCCGCGACCAATGGCCTGGTCTTGCTCTTAACTATTGTGATTGTTCCGAGCATGCCGGTCACTCACGGGCACAGCTATGGCACTCAGCTTAGGGCCTTAAAGCGCGGCGTGGTATGGCTGGCGATTGGCGCTACCATTTTTACCAATGGCTCGACCTTTGGCTTCTTCAGCTACTTTGCCGACTTCATGGAGACCCTAGGTCACTTTGATGCGGCGCAGGTCAGCCTGGCCTTATGCCTCTACGGCGGTGCTAATATCGTGGGCAATGTGGTGGCTGGACGCCTCTTAGCGACCCGTCCGAAGCTGGCTATCACCCTGACCCCATGGCTGGTGGGCGCCATCATCCTCACCCTTTATGGCACCATTGCTCAGCTCTTCACCGCGCTGGTGGTGATCGTGGTCTTTGGTATCATCAATGGCATGATTGGCAACAACTGCCAGTATCTCTTAGGAAAAGCCGCCCACGACGCCCCTGATCTCGCCAATGGCCTGTTCTTGAGCTCGGCCAACTGTGGCACCGCGATTGGCACCGCGCTGTGTGGTATCTTTATCGGGGCTTGGGGCATTGCCGCTTCGGTGCTGGGCGCCTTAATCATGGTCGCCTTCGCGGCAGCGGTCAACGTCATGACCCTCAAGGTCTTAGCAGCACGAGAGCGTCCTACCCCAGAGTTAGCTCAGGCGATGGCCTAATCAGGAGGAAGAAATGAGCCTCATACCAACAGTTACCTTAAACAATGGCATGACTATGCCCCAGCTTGGTTTAGGTACCTGGAGCTTACGCGGTCAGGCTTGTAAAGACGCCATCCGCGCTGCGCTTAAGTGTGGTATCAGACTCTTTGACAGCGCTACCTTCTACGGCAATGAACAGGAAGTGGGGCAAGCCCTGCGTGAGGCAATGGCCGCCGGGGAGGTCACGCGTGATGAGCTCATTGTCATGACCAAGCTCTATCCCAATGAGTTTAGGCATGCGAAAAAGGCTTTTGACGCTAGCTTCCAGCGCTTAGGCCTTGATTACGTGGACTTAGTGCTGCTCCATCATCCGGGCGCGGGCGATGTGCAGGCCTATCAGGTCTTAGAGCAAGAGGTCAAACAGGGCACAGTTAAAGCCTTAGGCCTGTCGAACTTCTACCGTGAGGAGCTGCCGTCGTTTTTGTCTCAAGTTAGCATCAAGCCCGTGCTCGACCAAAACGAGATTCACCCTTTCTACCAAGAGCAAGACGTCGTGCCCTTTATCCAAGAGCAAGGCCTGGTAGTTCAAGCTTGGTATCCGTTCGGCGGGCGCGGTCATACCCAAGAGATCCTAAATCACCCTGTCATCACTGCGATAGCAACCAAGCATGGCAAGACCTCAGCCCAGGTAGTGCTGCGCTGGCTTATCCAGCGGGGAATTGTGGTGGTACCAGGCTCCACCAATCCTGAGCACATGGCGCAAAACTGCGCCCTGTGGGACTTTGCCTTGGATGAGGCTGAGATGCAAGCCATAAGAAGCCTTGATTGCGGGCGCAAATTTGACTGGTACTAAGCTTCGCAGGGGCAGTACGCGCATACGTAAAGGGGCGCTGAGGCAAGGGGCATAACGCCTAGCTTCTTACTTAGAGTCTGGCGGGGCACTGACGGGCTTCTTGCCGGTGATCGGGTCAATCTCCAGATCGGGATCTGGAATGTAGAAGAAATTGCGATCAGGCCACTGCAGCAGCTTCGAGTGGGTGATGTCTTCGACATTGACAAAGAGGAACCATGGGCTGCCCATGAAGCTGCTCTTCATCGCCTCCAGCGGTACGTCTGAGAGCATATAAACCGGCTCACCCTCGCGCCCGGTGCCAACGTAGGTCACCACGTCCAGCTCGTTATTGTAGAGTTCCTTGATCTTTTTGGTCAGTTCAACTGGTTCGGCCATGGTTAGTCCTCCTCGTCGTAATTTGGGTGATAGATGATAGGGCTGTGGAACATCGCATGGAGGTTCGGGATATTCTGCGGCACGATGACCATTTGCTCAGCCAATCGGTCGAAGATCTCGCAGTCGTCCACCCGGTAATAGCGCAGATTGGACATGAGATCGCGATAGATCAAGGTCGGAGAGAGCTTGCGAGAAAAGAACTCGCGAGCTGGAGCATTAAAGCCGCCCGCCGGATCGTAGGCGTACACCTCGCCCTTGTAGCGCTCAACATCGATGATATGAGAGCTAAATGGAGTGTCGAAGAGCAGATGGTAGCGCTCATCATGGCCACATACCCGATCGAGCATATCGACGCTCTCAAGAGGAAAGATATCAGGGGCCGTTTGAGTCACGGGATTACGCCAAATCAAGTTTGGCATGTGCATCATCATCGCAAAGCCACGATAAAACTTTTCGTCTGTAAGCTCGTACATGATCGCTGGACGGGCGCAGATATCGATGCCGCGTCGTCTGAGCTCATAGGCCACCACCAAAGCTTGGCAGTCGCAAGTGTAGGGGTTAACCAGTTGCATCGTAGGTTCCTTGGCGTAAGGTGTAAGGCAAATTGGTCAAAAGTATGATGGCAGAAGCATCAAATAACTTGTCTTATACCAATGTTAAGTTTGCTAGCACCTGATTTTGCGGTGATCTTAAGGCGAGTCTAACCCAATGTTCAGCGGCTAGTGTTAAAGTGATCGTACATCTTTTTAGCTAAAAGCGATCATAAAGATCGAACTTTTTACGCGCACTGTTAACTAGGTCGCACTTTGGGCTAAGATCTTCCTGCGACAAATCGCACAAGCAGCTGGCGCATTATGAGGGGCACTAAAAAGGGCGTCCCATCGTTGATGGGGCACCCTTATAGCAAGTCAACCATAAATTGCTACTTTGGCAATAAATTTTTTAGCGATTTTAGCACTATGTCTATAAACAACAATACAAATCCTAGAGTAAGTTTTGAATTATTTCCAATAAGATCCATAATAAGAGAAGATACTGTAAAGATGAGCAATACTCTTGTTGGATTTAAATACTCGTTTATTAAAGCCATGTATCCTGATTCAATTGCTTTATTTGCTAGGGAATTGATAACAAGCTGATAATCGCGTTCTATATACATGACATTTCTTTCAAAATTTTGAGGTAATGCAATATTGTATGCTAGTGATATACGTCGTATAGCCCTTGCTGAGTAGTGTTGTTGCGAGAGAGTATTATAACCATTTATTAGATTGGGGTATTCTGATTTATATTTGATTGGTGGTTGCCAATAAGGGTCTATAAGAGATAGGTTTTCAATTCTTTCTTGATCTATAAGTCTGTCGCGCTCTAGGTCATCATAGATTGATTGATCTAGGGTGCTTAATGCTGTTTCGCTTGTTATTTTAGAAATATCAAAATGAGGAGTCAGTTTTTTATAATTTCCAGTTGCATATCTTGATAAAATTTTATGTACTGTTTCAGTATAAGATTTGCTGTCAATATCAATAAATTCAGCATCAAAAGTAAGAACAGATATACTGAGCTTGTAGTAATTTTTGCCATCAAATTTTAAGTATTTTTGCTGGTCCTTAGAAATTTCATTAATATCAACTTTTGTCTTATGTTGTCTTAATCTAGTTCTAGTATCGATAGTTCTGTTTAACTTTCTTAAAAATTTAAGATCATCAATGCATTTATCAATTTTATTGAAGTTATATTCTGGATAATAATATTTTGTATAATTTATAGTTTGCTCAACTGTTTCTAACAGCGATTCGATCTTGGAGATAGTTGGGGTGAAAAATTCTATTCCAACATATGGTCGTGATGTGATTAAAGTTCCGAACCAATTTATTATGCAATCTATAAGCGCTAATTGAAGATTAACATCAAATAAGTTGTTTTGATTGCTTGAGTTAGTGTTATCCCCATAGCCGTAAGTTTAAGGAATGGCTTAAATAAGCCAAACTGCTCCAAACTGCAATTTTGATTGGTACTTCGTTA
>CALXOW010000066.1 GCA_944390115.1 uncultured Anaerobiospirillum sp. | reverse complement strand
CTGAGCGTGGTACCGAAATCGCTTCTGAGAGCGGTGCTGAAGTCGCCTCTGAGAGCGACGCTGAAGTCACCCCTGAGAGTGGTGCCGAAGTCGCTTCTGAGAGCGGTACCGAGCTCGCCCCAGAGAGTGGTGATGAAATTGCCCCAGAAAGCGGAGCTGAAATCGCCCCAGAGAGCGGTGCTGAAGTCACCCCTGAGCGTGGTACCGAAATCGCTTCTGAGAGCGGTGCTGAAGTCGCCTCTGAGAGCGACGCTGAAGTCACCCCTGAGAGTGGTGCCGAAGTCGCTTCTGAGAGCGGTACCGAGCTCGCCCCAGAGAGTGGTGATGAAATTGCCCCAGAAAGCGGAGCTGAAATCGCCCCAGAGAGCGGTGCTGAAGTCACTTCCGAGAGTGGCGCTGATACCAGCGCTTCAGGTGTCGCCCAGGAAGCCACTGCTGAAGAAAAGCGTGACGACTCTAATTTAGGCAGTGATCTCAAGAGCGCAGTCGACTCGATTGAGAGTGCATTAAGCTCGTCGCTGTCGAAGGTCTCCTCGTTCTTTAAGGGCAAGTCCAAGCTCAAGAGCTCGCTCAATAAGCTCCAAGAGCAAGTCAAGGAAACGATTGAGCAAGAAAAGCCTAAGGCCGAGCACCACAGCTTAACAAGCCCAGAGCCTGAGCTTAACCTCGAGCAGGTCACGAGTCTAGGCGCACAAGACGCCTTTGCCCCAGTAGCACCAACCTTACCTGATAACCAAGCCGCACCACAGCAAGCAGCTGCTCCTGTCCTGCAAGTCACGGCTGCAGCTGCAGAGCAGCAAGCTGAGGTGGTAGCTCCAGCTGAGAGTGCTGAACCGCAAGCTGAGGTCGCCGCTGAGCAAGGTGAGGCTGACTATCAAGTTGAGACCCCTGCCGATCAAGCTAAGAGCGCAGTTCCAGCTCAGGCTAACGCTGAGCTCGATGAGAACTTAGAGCGTGAACTCGAGGCCTTGGTTGAGACCGAGAGCGCCGCTGCTACCGATGCAGTCATCGCAGCCTTACACCAAGACGACGATAGCGCTAAGACCATCAAGGTCGTAGCGCCAACTGCTCCTGCCTTTGATTTAGCTAAGCTCACTACAGCCCAGGTGCCTGAGCCAGATATCTCGAGCTCCAGTGGCCACACCATTATTACGCGTGGTCCACAGATTAAGCCAAGCAAGCCAGTCTTTATCAGCGCTCATGCCGCACCTAAGGCTCCAACAGAGGCTAAGCCTGAACCGACTGAGAGCAAGCCAGCCCCAACTGAGGTTAAGCTTGATAAGAACAAGACCGAGAGCGCTCAGAACAAGGAGAGTAAGGCTAAGCCTGAGGTGAGTGCCGATATGGTGGCACAGCTGATGGCCGAAGCGGTCTCCAAGAAGTTTAAGGAGCATAAGCTTGCGCAAATCGATACCCCGCGCTCCTATAGCGATAGCAATAAGCCATTTGCTAATGGCGTCTACGCTAACGACATCAATGTTGATTTGCCAAGCTCCCAGATTTTTGACCCAACCTCGGATACGGCTTTAGAAGCTGATGCGTTAAGCCAAGAACTGCAAGGTGAAGGCTCAGGCTCATTGCAGGTTCCTGCAAGTGAGCAGGCCCCAGGCTTTGCCCCTGATGCTGACGCCGAGCCAATGGCCGGCTCTGAACCGGCGCAAGTACCGCTCAACCAGCTCTTTGCACAGGCGCAAAAGGAACTGCAAGGCAGTGCCGTCGCCCGTCATCTGCGTGGCGCGCACGAGCCATTTGCTCCGGATGCCCCTGAGCAAGCTCAGGTCACTCATCCTGAGTTTGCCCCAGATCGCGATGCCGAACCGGCTCCAGCTGAGCCTTCAGCTGATGAGCTAATTGCCGCAACCCGCGCTCCGCAGGCAGCCTCAAAGCCACAGGCAGCTCCAGAGCCGGTAGCCGCCCCTGTTCAGCCGCAGGTCAAAGCCGAGCTTGATGCCGAGCTTAATCAAGCCGCCTCAGATGGCCCTGCCTTAAAGCGCTACGACCCAGCGCAAGCCTATGCTGAGCTCTTGCTTGACGATGACGAGCAATACCAAAAGCGCGTTGTCAGCGCCCAAGAGCAAAAGGCTCAGGCCGCCGCCCAGCGCGCCACTGCTAAGCAGCAGGCCTTAGATGCCGCTACGGCCACCGCCTTAGGCGACATGATGAACGATGACTTCTCGGCCCAGCCAAGCACACAGAGCGTTAGCGCAGCCACGAGCCGTCGTGCGCCAACCGGCCCGCGCCGCACCAGCTCTGAGAGCGAGAGCTTAAGTGCGCGCCGTGCGGCCTTACGCCGCGCCATGTACGGCGATGATGCAGAGCTTGCCCCGCGCAAGTCGGCCGCACCAGCTCCGGCACCAGCTCCAGCCGCAGCTCCGGCCGCCGCCCCAGCCAAGAAGGGCAGCTACATTGACTTGAACCAACAAGGCAAGGTGGTCAGCTACAACCCTGATGAGTTCACTAAGACCATGAGCACCCGCACCCAAAACGCCACTGACTCCGGCGTGGTCGGTTCGGTACACGCAGGTCCGGTGGGATCGAACTACGACTCAATGGTACAGGGCACCGTGCAAGGGGCCTCGGCAACCGCTCATACGGCTACAACAAGCACGCGTACGGTCAGCTCGGTTGACTATGGCTCAAGCCGCCTCTCCAGCACCCGCAGCACCATTAATCCAAGTGCACGCTCCAGTACGCCAAGCCGTAGTAGCACCCCTCATAGCAGCCATCGCTTCAGCCCAAATAGCCGCTTAGGCATCTTGGACGATGAGCCGATGGTAGGTAATTCCGGTCGCAACTTGCGCCCACAAACTAACAAGTCGGTGGGCACGATCATTGGCGCCCCTACTACCAGTAGCACAACTCAGAGCACGCGTAGCAGCGAACGTACTACGGCCACCAGCACGCTCAAGCGTGCCGAGACGGGACGTGCGAGCTCGGCTCGCCCTGCGGCTAACCCAAGCCCGCGCAGCACCACCAAGGTCGAGACCCTGGCTTCGTCTAATCCAGGCGTGCGCATCCTGCGTACCACCACGACGCAGCCTACCCCTAAGGCTAAGCCAGTACGGCCACGCAATGAGGTAGTCTACTCCAAGGGCGGCGCCGTGGTGATTTCGCAGCGCATTACCGCTGATCAGGCCAGCACCTATCTCAACCAAAATCATGAGAGTAAGGAGAGCCATCAGCCGACCGCGCCAACCGCGATTGCCGGTTCCACCGCGTCATTGCGGCGTACCGCTGAGCAATCGCTCAACACCAGCTTTAAGCGCCTGCAAGAGGACAAGAGCATCTCAGGCACGATTGTGATCCGCTCCGATCCGAACAAGCGCAACAAGTAACTCAAGCCCAAGGCAGTTCTACGGAACTGCCTTGGCACTTTTAGGACCCTAGGAGTAGCGCAGCAAAGCTGCCGCAACAGCTGGGGACGACACAGCAAGCAACGCTGGTTGTTGCTGCGGACAGCTCCCCAACGCAACGCGGGTTGTGAGGTCGCTCAACTTTTACGTAAATCTTACGTAAAAGTTAAATAAGCCGCGCTTCAGCGCAACTGTGCTCCATAGCAGGGGCAGAAAAATATTTTTTCGTGGGCATATTTAAGCTATTGAGCGCAGGGAGTGGGCGCCATCGATACCACAATTAGACTTTTACGTAAGACTTACGCAAAAGTCGTACGCAAAAGTTTAAACTTGTGATAAACCTCACATCTAAAGGAAAGCTCTTATCCCATAATGCTCCCATATCGAGCTTACACGTAACCTTTACGTAAAAGTCTGAACCCCTAGGTTCACCTCGATATGTTGCAAGTTGATTGTTGTTTCAGCCCTGCTGCGGCAGGGCTTGTTTGAAAAGGTTTTTTGGGTTTCCGTTTTTGTTGGGTTGGAGTTTGCCATGCACACTTGGTTACACATCGGTTTAGGTTCATTTCACCGCGCTCACCAGGCCTACTATCTCAATGAGTACCGCGCTCAAGTCGCTCAAGATTGGCGCTTAGTCGGCGGCAACATCCGTGCTGACGCCGAGCGCACCGTCGAGGGCATCAATGCACAAAACGGCCGCTACACCTTAATGACCGTTGCCCCTAACGGCACGGCTCAGTACCACACCATCACCTCAATTGAGCACTGCATCCCATTCTCGGCTGATGCTGCGGGCTTAATTGCCGAAGGTGCTAAGGCTGAGACCGCGATCGTTTCCTTTACCGTAACCGAGGCAGGCTATTACTTACGCCCTGATCTGCACTTAGATCTCAACGCTCCAGCGGTAGCCGATGATTTGGCCGGTAAGGGCCTGACCATTTACGGCGCTATTGCTGCAATCTTAGCCGCCCGTAAGGCCAATAACGCTCCAAAGGTCACCCTCTTATGCTGCGATAACGTCCGCGAGAACGGCACCAAGTTCCACGCTGGCCTGTGCGACTACTTAAAGGCTAAGGGCCAAGACGACCTCATCGCCTATCTTGAGGCCAATTGCACTTGCCCTAACACTATGGTCGACCGCATCACCCCACGCCCTGCTGAGACTTTAAGCGCTGATATCAAGCAGGCTACGGGCATCGATGACTGCGTCCCTGTCATGTCCGAAGAGTTCATCCAATGGGTCGTCGAGGACAAGTTTGCCGCTGAGCGCCCTGCCTTAGAGAAGGTTGGCGTTGAGTTCGTACAAAGCGTGATGCCTTATGAGGACGCCAAGCTGCGTATCCTCAATGCCTCGCACTCGGCCTTAGCTTTTGCTGGTACTTTAGTCGGCAAGAACTTCGTCTATGAGTGCGCACAAGACCCAGCTATCGCTCAGATTGCCTACGATTACGTCACCAACAACGTTATCCCTTGCCTCAAGGCCAAGTCTCCTAATGGCAAGCACCCACTTGACTTAGAGAACTATCGTGACGTCGTCTTAGAGCGCTTCAAGAACTCCTTTATCAAGGACACGCTCCAGCGCATCACCCAAGACAGCTTAAGCAAGGTCAACACCTTTATCCTGCCAACCTTACAGGATTCGTGGCAGTTAGGCCGTAAGGCTGATGAGACCTTAAAGGTCTGCGCTTACTACTACAAGTTCCTGCAATTATGGCACGCCGGTAAGGTTCCATTTGAGTACCAGGACAGCACCTTTGACCCAAATAAGTGGCACGAGCTGCTCTCTCAGGCCAATGCCCCAGAGCTCTACGCTCAGTGCTCGGATATCTACGGCACCTTAAGCCACAACACCAGCTTTGTGGCCGCCCTGACTGACGCCATCAAGAAGTTAGGCTAAGCCACGCCGCCGCGCTAAGCTCACAACTAGGCCAGCCCCGAAGCAAGCTGAGCCTGCCATAGAGCTGCCCCGTGCAGCAAGAGCGTACAACGAAAGTACACCGCTACGCTTAGCGCGCCCCATTCTTAAAGCACGTTGCGCCCCAGCCTCAGGCTGGGGCCCATCTCAGCTTTGCTCTAGCAGAAATTGTCTATTTAAGCCCCGCTAAATGCCATTAGCGTAGGGCTCAGGCTCGGCTACGCTTTTTTGAGCCTCAAAGCGCCGAGCAAGGAGAACGTCTATGTCCCAATCCCCTGAAATCATGGCCCCAGAAGAGCGGCAAAAGACCATCTTGGCCTTACCGGTCAAGCTCTTAGTCGGCTACGTCGCCATCGCCTTCTTTATGACCGGCGACGGTTTTGACCTCGCATTCTTATCAAAATACCTCTATGACCTGGGCTTCTCCGGCGCTGAGACCTCGGTCGTATTCAGCCTCTACGGTTTAACCGCTGCCCTCTCGGCTTGGATGACCGGCGTTATCGCCGAAGTCATTGGCGCTAAGCGCACCATGTTTATCGGCTTTGTGCTGTGGGTGGTATTCCATATCCTGTTCTTGACCGTCGGTATTGAGCACCTCAACTACCAAGCCATCTTAGCCTTCTACGGTTTACGTGGTATGGCCTACCCACTGTTCTTGTACTCCTTTGTGGTGATCATTGTCAGCAACGTCAAGGGCACCCAGGTAAGTCCGGCTTTAGGCTGGTTCTGGACCGTGTACTCGATCGGTATCGGTGTTTTAGGCGCGCTCATTCCAAGCTTCACTATCGACATCTTAGGACCAAAGGGCACCTTATACCTGGCCTTAGGCTTTATCGCCGTAGGCGGTGTCTTAGCTATGATTTCGCGCGCTGACAGCTCCAAGGCCAATAGCAACGAACCGATGTTAAAGCGCTTAGGCGAAATCAAGTACAGTGTGCTCTTATTCAAGAACCCACACGTACTCTACGCTTGCATCATCCGCGTCATCAACACCTTATCGCTCTTTGGCTTTGCGGTCATCATGCCTCTGATGTTCGTCGAGGAGCTGAACTTCACCACCGCTCAGTGGCTGCAAGTTTGGGCCGTATTCTTTGCGGTCACCGTCTTCACCAACGTCGCCTGGGGCATTATCGGTGAGTACATCGGCTGGATTGTGGTCATCCGCTACTTTGGCTGCCTGGGCATGTGCGCCTCGACCTTACTGTTCTACTACCTGCCACACTGGATCCCAAGCATCTACATCGGCTATTTGTGCGCCGTCTTACTGGGTATCTTTGTCGCGTGCTTTGTTCAGATCACTCCAATCCTGACCTCGCTGGAGCCAGAGCACAAGGGCGCTTGCATCAGCGTGTACAACCTCTCGGCTGGTCTGTCGAACTTCTTAGCTCCAGCCATCGCCACGGTTGCTATGCCATGGTTTGGCATCAAGGGTGTGGTCTTTATCTACGCCGGTCTCTACTTCTTTGCCTTCTTACTGAGCTTCCTGCTCAAGTGCAACCACGAAAGCTTTGCGCCAAAGAATCTCTTTGCTAGCCTTCGTGCCGCCAAGGAAGCCAAGGTTCAAGCCGCTTAACAAAAACTAATCCTTAAGATGCATTGCAGGCTCCAGCCCCACGCTGGGGCCTTTTTGCGTTTGGCTCAAGCACAATCCCCACAAAACGTGGTTGAGGTCACAAGGAGGTACGTGGTTATCACACCAAGCCCCAAGGGTGGGTGGGAGGGCCACTGCGAGCCTGGTTGAGGTCACATGGAGGCGCGTGATTATCACACCCAGACTCAAAGACGCCCCGCACCGAGCGTGGTTGAGGTCACAAGGGGACGCGTGGTTATCACACCAAGCCCCATGGGTGGGTGGGTGGGCCACTCCAAGCGTGGTTAAGGTCACAAGGGCGCGCAGTTATCACTCCCAGCCCCAAGGGTGGGTGGGAGAGCCACTGCGAGCCTGGTTGAGGTTACATGGAGGCGCGTGATTATCACACCCAGACTCAAAGACGCCCCGCACCGAGCGTGGTTGAGATCGCCAAGAGCGCAAGGCTATCACACCAAGCCCCAAGGGTGCGTTGGCCTCCCCAAGTGTAGTTGAGGTCACCAAGGACACGCGGCTACCGCACCTAACTGCATCGCAGCCGCCTGATAGGGGCTGCTTGACGTCAAGAGACGCGAAAGCCACAGCTAACTTGGTCAGCTGTGGCTTTCTAGCTTGAAGCAGATTAAGGTTTAGGCCTTGGCCTCATCAGCCTTGACCGCTGCGCTCTGAGTCTCGTCTGCCGGGGCCGCTTCCGCCAGGGCTTTTTCCGCCTGCTGGGCTGTGACCTCAGCAATCGCTTGGGCCTCATCCTCGGGGGGCACACCGGCGGCGGTCGCCTTTTGCGCAAGCACCTCGGCCTCTTGGGCGGCGCTTTGCGCAACATTGGTGGCTTCTGCCGCTTCGTGCTGGGCTTCTAAGGCTTGTGCCTCAGCTTGGGCTGCAATGTGCTGGGCTTTCGCTGCCGCAATCTTCGCCGCATATTCGGCTGCCTTCTTCATGTGGTATTCGTACATGAGCTCGTCGGTCATGCCGTAAGCTGGGCTTGGCTGAGCAAAGGAGGCCGATTGCGCCATAGCGTCTTGGTTGACCTCTTCGTCGGCTTCGGTTGGGTCCTTGAACAGGTGCTCGTGACGCTTGTAGTAGATATAAAGCGAGATCGTACCTAAGACCGCGAGCATGGCACCAAAGCCCGTGACCCAGCGGATGTTGAGGCTGAGATCAAATGGAATGCCGCCCACGTAGGCACCAATGGCGTTACCTAAGTTAAAGGCAGCCTGAACCATCGAGGCACCCAACAGTAAGCCACCTGGAGCTACGCGTAAGATCGAAACCTGCTCTGGCGAGGAAATGGCAAAGAGCAGACCTGCGGCAATACAGGCTAAGACCACGCAGATGTATGGGTTGTTGCCCAGAGCCGAGATGCCTAAGAGCACGATGATCGCGGTAAGCTGGCAGTAGAACGCCACCTTGCCTGGGGTGTAGCGGTCACACAGACGACCCGAGACTAAGTTGGCGATTACCATGCAGACGCCCATTGCGGCCATGACTGCCGAAACAGCGGCCAGTGGAATACCGGCAAAGTCGGTCAGAATTGGGCTGATGTACGAGTGCATGCAGAAGATACCGGCGTTGCCAAACATAGTGGCCGCCAAGACCCACCATGGGGCTGGATTGCGCAAGAAGGCAAACTGACCTTTAAAGCCGGTGTCCTTGATCTTACCGACATCGCGAATCCAGAAGATCGCCGAGAGCAAGACCAAGACGCCCCAGCAGATCACGATGTAGAAGATGGTACGCCACGACATGCTGTGGGCCAGAGCGGTACCTAATGGCACGCCGAAAATATTGGACACGGTCATACCGGCGATCATGATCGACACGGCCGAAGTGCCCTTGCCCTTAGCGGCTAAGCGCTGCGCGATGATCGAGCCCACGCCAAAGTAGGCGCCATGCGGTAAACCGGCGATAAAGCGCGAGGCCAGCATCGTCTCAAAAGTCGGGGCAAAGGCCGTCAAGACGTTACCTACGATATGCACCACGATTAAGATGAGCAAGATGGTCTTGAGCTTTAAGGTACGCAGCAAGATGATAAAGAAGGCACCAATGGCCACGCCTAAGGCATAGGAGGAAATAGCATGGCCTGACTGAGCAATGGTGACGTTGAAATCATCGGCCCAGTAAGGGAGCAAGCCCATGGCCACGTACTCGGCAATGCCCAGTCCCAGTGTGCCAAACGCCAGCGCAATCAATCCTCTGATGAGCATGTTTTACTCCAAAATGAGGTGGAGGCAGGAGCTTCATCCCAAGAGGCACACCATTCCTCTTCAAGATGGGCCTTAGCTCGCGGCCTGCGTCTGCCTAAAAAATGAACCCGCCACTAAGGACGTGCAACACACTCACAAGCACGCCCCCTAGCTAGCGCTGCCGCGATTGTAACAAAAGCCATCAAGACCTTATTGCTGCGCCTCAAAATAATTCTGCCCAGTAGAATGCATGCTCCCAGAGAGCCCATGGGCGGGGCCTGAGAGCGGGCGCATTACCCTATTGATTTTGGTTTTTGAATTATTGGATATCTGCCCAACTTTACAAAACGGGCGAAACAAAGCCCCGCACCCAGCACCTGTGGTGATGCTGGAGGCGGGGCCTGGGCAAAACTTGTTATTTAGTCAGCTTTACTTTTGCTCAGCTGGAGCCTCAGCGGCAGGAGCGGCAGCTTCAGGCTGGGCTGGAGCAGGAGCTGGGGCTTGAACTACAGCAGGACCAACCGACTGAACGCGAACTTCCCAGATGTATGGCTGGCCGAACTCTAAGCTCGAGGTACGCCATAATGGCTGCTCGTTTTGCAGGCTGGTATCAAAGATTAACTTGACGTGATCACCAGCAACTAAACCAGCAGTTAAGATCTTCATCTGTGGGTTCAAGTTGGCAAAGTTGAGCTCCTCGTGATAGAAGCCTAAGACATTGCCTTCTTGATCGATACGCTTGGTCAAGATACGAGCGGAGGTACCATCACCAATCTTGGTGCCGTCACGGCTGGTAGCACGCTCTAAGAAGATACGGTAACCGCCGTGCGTACCAAAGGCAGCATCGGTGAACTTCTCCACGCCCTGAATCTTGGCTACTTCCGAGAAGAATTCATCCGAGTGCATCAGGTTCATCTGATACTGGGTAGCCTCAGCTACAGCACCGGCGTCATACAGAGCGTGTGGCTTAAAGGTGCAAGCTACGCCTTCCTTGGAGTAAACGACTGGACGCTCCATATCGCAGTACTTAGCGACGAAGACTAAGGAACGGGCTTCGTTTAAGGCATTCTGGTTGGCCAGCAACTGAGCCTGGGCTTGGGCTTCCTTTTCAGCCTCTTCGGACTTCTTATCGGATTTCTTATCGGACTTCTTGTCGTCCTTAGCAGCTGGCTTGTTCTCTTCTAAGATTGGCTGTGGCACATAGGCTACGGTGTCACCTAAGACGCACTTAACATTGTTGACGTCCATGGTGAAGCAAACATGATTGCGCTGATTGATATCAGAAGAGCTAGTGACTAAGTCAACCCCTAAATCGCTTGCGGCGGCAGCAGCGGCAGCTGGAGCGGCGGCGCTCTTAGGCTCAGAGGAGGCCTCAGAGTCATTGCAGGCCGTTACCAAGAGGGCAGCACACAAAGAAGATAATAAGAGAGTTTTGTTAGTACTAAGCATTGAATGCTCCGCAAAATTTCCTTTAAGTGCGGCAAGCCTGCGGTGCCTATCACAAGCTCACTGCAACTCACCACGGCTCAAGTTAACCCCTTGAAGGTTAACTGCCTTTGCCAAACAAGCTAAAAGATAAAAACAAGCAAGATTTCTGCCTTGAGCGCCATGATAGCACTAAAGAATTAGCTCAAATCTCAACGGTTTCCGTTTGCGCAGGCCTACTTCTAGCTCCAAACGCTATCTATAGACCTAGCGCCTGCCGTTTAGTTCCAAACAATTAACTTGAAATCTAACTTCAGCGGCAAAGCTTAATTTTACCGCTTTTTTGCCCCAGCGCGCCAGAATTAAACACTCTAGACACAAGCCTCAGCGCACCGCTTGGCCCAGCGCGCTTAAGATCAGCATACTCACCGAACTTAGGCTTAACCAAACGCGCCTCCAGCTAGCGCTCAATGCTCCCAGTTGCGGGGCAAAAGTTAAACCTCATATTTTAACTTGCATTGCTCCTTTAAGGAATAACAACTTCAGGCTGGCTCTTAATTAGAGCATCCAGATCACGCAATTGGGTTAAGAATGGCTTGAGCAGATCAAGCGGCAGTGCACTTGGGCCATCGCACTTGGCCTCATCTGGGTTTGGATGGCACTCTAAGAAGATCGCGGCAATCTTCTGCGAGACACCGGCCTTAGCGAGATCTAAGGATTGGCTGCGGCGACCACCGGAGGCCTTGGCGTCAGGCGTGCGGCATTGCAGCGCATGGGTGACATCAAAGACAATTGGAGCATTATCCGTGACCTGCTTCATCACCCCCAAGCCCAGCATATCGACCACCAAATTGTCATAGCCAAATTGGCTGCCGCGCTCACACATCATGACCTGCTCATTGCCGCCCTCAGCAAACTTTTCCATGATGTTGGCAACTTGCGCTGGAGCCATAAACTGCGGCTTTTTGACGTTGATGACCTTACCGGTCTTGGCCATTGCGTGCACCAGATCGGTTTGACGGGCCAGGAAGGCGGGCAGCTGCAAGATATCAACGTGTGGAGCGACCAACTCACATTGATATGGCTCGTGGACATCGGTGATGATCGGAACCTGGAAGTTAGCCTTGATGAGATCGAAGATCTTCATACCGGTCTCTAAACCAGGGCCTCTAAAGGAATGCAGGCTCGAGCGATTGGCCTTATCAAAGCTGGCCTTGAAGACATAGTTGAGCCCGAGCTCAGCGCACACCTTCTGGAAATGGTCGCAGGTACGCGCCGCTAGATCGTAGTCCTCTAATACATTCAAACCGCCGATCACGGTCAAAGGCTTATCATTGCCGATCTCAAAAGTGCCTACTGACACTGACTTCATAGCAATCTCCTAATTCTGCGAGCGATAACAGCCCAGCGTTACCCGCTCATTTTGACCATAATCGCGCATGGTCTCAACCTTGTCATAGCCCAGCTCGCTCAAGAGCTCACGTACGGCCGCTCCTTGATTATAGCCGTGTTCTAAGAGCAAATAGCCATTATGACGTAAGAAAGCACGCGCCTCATGGGCAATGACGCGAATGTCATCTAAGCCGTCCTTACCTGAGACCAAGGCCGAGCGGGGCTCAAAACGCACATCACCCTGACTTAAGTGCGGATCGTTTTCCTCGATATAAGGCGGATTGGAGACAATCAGATCAAAGCGCGCGGCTTGAGGCAGAAGCCCTGCTTCTGCTTGTGCTTGCAAGCGCACTTGATCCTGCGCTGAGGCCCCATCGCTGGCGGCAAGTTCATTGGTGACACTTTCTTCCACAAAGGGAGTGAACCAGCAGCCTTGTTGGAAGTTGACCTCAAGGTGGTAGCGCGCCGCATTTTCTTGTGCGACTTCCAAAGCAGCGCGACTTAAGTCGATCGCGGTCGCGCGAATCTGCGGGGCGCTATGTTTTAACGCGAGGATGATGGCGCCGGTACCGGTGCCCAAATCCAAGACATCACGCAAATTATTGCAGGTGATCAAGGTCAGGGCCTTCTCGACCAAGATTTCAGTGTCCGGGCGCGGAATCAAGGTATCAGGCGTGACCTTTAAGGTGAGATCCCAAAACTCGCGCTCACCTAGGATATAGGCCATCGGCACGCCTTTTAAGCGCTCGGCCAGCAAGGCTCGAAACACGGTCTCGTCTAAGGCGCTGATATCTTCTAAATCGCCGGTGATGAGCTGCACCTTATTGAACTTAGTGACATGCATCATCAAGAGCTCGGCATCAAGCCGTGGGCTCAATGAGCCCGACTCTTTCAACTTGGCAATTGACTCATTAAGTAAGGCACGAATCTGCACCGAACACCCCCTTTCATCAAGCATAGCCTAATCATAATCAGGCCCCGGCCCGCTTTTCAAGCACCCAGGACGTGCCCCGCTCAAGTTTGCACGCTCAACCTGGGACTGACCTCACATTCCCTGCTTTAACCCCGCAGATCGAGCTGACACCTCGCAGCTCGTGTTGTCATCCCCAGAGCCATAGCCTCAACCAGCTGGAATTTCAGGCCTTTCTTGGGGGTGATAGGCGCGCTTTGCCAAATTGAGAACGTCAAAATCAATAAAAAGCCACTTTTGTCTAAAAATTTTGTGAGCCAGATCACAGAATTTTGGAAGGTCGTCCTGCCCCATTTTATGGGCACTCCGCATGTTTTGGGGGCTCGAAGCTTCTTGATGAAGATTTTGCAACTGCACAAAATTTTGTGATACAGCTCACAAAAGCTGCTACCATAGCAACCAACAAGAGAAATGATTTTGGTTTCCTCACCATGAGGCCAAGTGGGGTAAAAGCTGGTTAAAGGCTTGGTTATAACGCTTGACCTGGTGGCAGGCAAACCGCCCCTTGGGCCACTAAGACTTACGTTTGCTCTTAGTGTTGCCCCCTGTTAAGAAGAAGAGCAACTGCTTATGTCGAAGTTCTTTGAGTTTGTAAGCGCTAACCTGCGTCTTGCTGGCAACTTAATGATCTCCCCAAGCGAGCGCTTCCACGCTGGCCACATTACCAGCACTGTATCCGGCCTCGCTTTTGAAGGTCTGCGCGGCGTTACCGAGTCGTTTGACGCTGCTGCCCACTCGATTTCCAAGAAGGCTCACAAGTCCTTATGGGCCACTTTCTGCGACTCCATTGATTTTTCTGAGTCCATCACAGCCTTTGGTTTAATGGCTGCCCCAAGCGAGCGTACTAGCGTTGCCGCTCAATCCCTGTGGACCACCTACTGTGATAGCAGCGCCTACGCTGAAACCCGCATGCCACAAGCCCAAGCTCAGAGCAAGAGCGAGCGCAGCTCGTGGTGGGCTAACTTCAGCTTAATGGTCAGCCCAAGCTCCGTGATGAGCCCGGTGGCCATGCGTCAGTTTGCCCAGAGCCCAATCTTGGCTCAGCTGCGTGAAGAGGCCGCCCTCAAGCCTGCGGTCAAGCATGAGTCGGTCTTTGCCACCTTAGCTCAGACCAGCGCTTACTCCGAAGAGCGCACTGACCTCAACCCAGCCGAGCACGCTGTCCCAGCAGCTAAGGCTGAGACCTCGATGTCGCATGAGCGCTTAGCTGACCTGTTAGCTCAGTCCTGGCTTACCCCAATGGATCGTTTAGTTGCGCTGCGTGAGCCTGAGCCGATGGCCGCTCCAGCTGCTCCAGCTCCTGAGGCCGCACCAGAGGTTGCAGCTGAAACTTCGCTGTCGCACGAGCGCTTAGCTGATATGTTAGCTCAGTCCTGGCTTACCCCAATGGATCGTTTAGTTGCGCTGCGTGAGCCTGAGCCGATGGCCGCTCCAGCTGCTCCAGCTCCTGAGGCCGCACCAGAGGTTGCAGCTGAAACTTCGCTGTCGCACGAGCGCTTAGCTGATATGTTAGCTCAGTCCTGGCTTACCCCAACGGACCGCTTAGTTGCGATGCGTGAGCCTGAGCCGATGGCCGCCCCTGAAGTTGTTGCCGCTCCAGTTGCTGCCGCTCCAGTTGC
>CALXOW010000065.1 GCA_944390115.1 uncultured Anaerobiospirillum sp. | reverse complement strand
TTATGCAGCAAAAGCCCCTCCGAAAAGACTGTTTGGACGGGGCCGATAATTCACCAAAAGTAGCTGCTCAGTCGCGGGTTTAACGGCCTGCAAGGCTTAATCACCTAAGGCGCTCAAGTTGGGCGCCTGACACCCGAAGGCCACCGCAGCATCGGCGGTGGCCTTCGTGCGTATTGGGGGCATGAAATTGAGGCAGGGCGTAGTTGCACTTGCTGCGGCCCCGTTCATTTCCCAAGGCTAAGCCCAAGTTCCAGCCTGCAAGCTCATAGAGCTAAGCCATAACCTGCTCTGACCACATTGCAGGCACAAGGCCTCAGACATTACAGCTGCGTGTGTTGAGTACGCATAGTTGCGAGTGTGCTGGCATTTCGTATATCGATACGGGGTGCACCCGCTAGGGGCGGGCGCTGAACACAAATGGTTAGAGCGAGCTGTGCTGGTTAGAACGAGATGCGCTGCTGCTTGAGGCAGATTAAGGAGACGTCCTGACGGAATGGACGCTTGCCCTTGTGCTGCTTGAGGTCATTTAAGATCTTGATGACGAGCTCGTCGGCGCGCTGAGCGCGGGCGGTGTCGCAGTGCCCCATTAAGCGCTCCATGCCAAAGTCCTCGCCTTGGGCATTCTTAACTTGGATGATGCCGTTGGAGTAGAGCACCAGCATGTCATCATTGGCCATAAAGCACTTGAGCAGGTCAAATTCCTGGTCCTTGCTCAGGCCTAAACGCTGCTCGTTCGGCTCGGCAATAAAGTGCGGGCCTTGGTCATCGACGTAGAGCGGCACGGCGTGACCGGCGTTGGCCGCAATGATATTGCCCGTCTTCTCGGAGATCATGCCAATAAAGAGCGCGACAGTGGAGATATTCGGAATCTCACACAGACGCTCGTTTAAGTAGGCCATGACGTGAGGTGGGTCTAAATCGAGCTTTAAGGCTTCCTCGACTAAGACATTGACCACGGCCACGGTGTAGGCGGCCTTGATGCCGGTGGTGGCGCAATCGCCCATGACAAAGGCCAGATTGTCTTCGTCTAAGCGCTTGATGGTGTAGAAGTTACCAGAGAGCTCGCGGGCCGGTACGCTAAAGGCGGCAAAGTCCACAAAGTTGGACGATGGCATAGCATCTTCTTGTGGCAGGGCCGAGAGCAGCATCTGGCGCGCGGCCATAAACTGGCCTTCCTTGCGGTAAACGCCAATGCGTCCCTTAAACTCATCCTTGAGCGAGCAGATCTCGTTGTGATAGTCCTCAGTCAGTTCGCGGGCGACCTTGAGCGACGAGCTCATAATGCGGCCTACTGCCGAGTGCTCATCAAAAGCCTCACCTGAGAGCAGCTCCTTGAGCAATTGCTGATCGATGGCGTCACGCTCCGTGGCGCTCAACTCAATGCGCTCCTCGGAATCATCCAAGGTGGCCGCCTCTTCATTGTGCTCATCCTTTGGTGCCGCACCATTCGTGCTGGGCTCGGCTGCATCTGGACGGGCGCTTACTGGGGTTGCCTCCTCGGCCTTGGCTTGCTCCGGGGTACTCTCAGTAGCGGGCTCTGCGCTGGTCGTTGGGGTAGTCTCAGCGGTATTGGTGCTGTCTTGCGGCGCAGCGGTGCTGGCAGCATCAGCTGAGGTCGACTCAGCGCCCTCAGTTGGGGCGGGGGCGGTATCCTGCGGCTTGGCACGTAGTTGGGCTAAGGCGTGGGTTAAGCTTAACTTAAAGCTGGTTGGGGTGATGCCCTCAATCTTCTTGATTAAGTGGTCCACATCCTCATGCTGGTGCTTGGTGACCTTGCCCTCCTTGAGCAGGCGGCGCAAAATCAGAGCAAAGAAGAGCGCACTTAAGGCAATGATCAGGCCTTGGGCCCAGTGCAGGTACTTAAAGTTCGGCGCATAGAGGTCAAATGGGCGCTGCACCATAAGGTAGGAGTTGATCGAGCGCAGATAAGAGGTGGCGACCACGGCGGCGTGATCCGTCGGCTTAACCGTGGTTGGGTCAGCGATTAACTGCCCTTGTTCATCGATGAGATGGACGCCCACTAACTTGCGCAGATTGTCGGTGCCTGCATCGAGCTCTAAGGTAAATTCCTTCGTGGCAAAGATCGTGGTGCCATGGCGCACAATCTTGACCGCATCACCCTCTAAGATACCGGCAATCATTGGATCGATGTCGGCGAATACGTACTTGATGTTAGCGACCGTGTTGTTTAAGACGTTAAGGTAGCTAGTTAAGACGTAGTAGTTGCGATCTTCGGCGCGATCGTAAATCTTAAGGCCAATTAAGAAGTCACTGCCCGAGAAGAAGATACTAAAGCCGTGCTCTAAGGCCGGGCGCTTGCTGATTTGCTCGGAGACTTTGTTGCCGTCTTGGGCGATGGCATCGAGCAAGCTGGTGCCGGCCTTATCGTCAGCTAAGCCATGAACTTCGGTCTTGCCGCTCTTAAAATCGTGCGAGATATAGGGGATCTTAAAGTAGGCTAAGCTATCTAAGGCCAGGCGCAGATTCTCACCGCTGCTATAGGCGCTATGGGTGCGAATATTGTGGTCAAAGAAGGCCAACAGGGGGTCTTTTTGGTAATAACTCTGGTCTAAGGATAGGATATTGCTCAGCGATTGATTGATCAGCTGATAGTAATCGCCATTGATGCGCTGAACGTAGTGTTGTAAGTCGGCGCCCACGCTATCGAGGTGTTGCTCGAGATTTTGCTGGTAGCTTGCCATCAGGTGTTGCTGGGCCTGATTTAAGGCATAAAAAGCACCGGCTGCGGTCAGGGTAAAACCCAGCGCAGTCAAGGTAATAATTTTTGAGCAAGCTTGCAGCTTCATGGAACCCCCGAAACAAAGCTTGCTAGCTCCCACCTAGCAACTGCCTTGCGTTTTCCTTGCGTTGTGCGCCGGTGTAACCGGTGCGCTCGTTGTAATGCTTTTGATATCTAGCTTAGCGCCTATTGTGGCACGATGCGTGTCAAATTATAGCACGCGTGCCCCGCCTGCGGGGCTTGCCAGCTCAAGCTAGGCCTTATCCTAATAGCTAAAATGTGACCTTGAAAGCGGGCTTGGGCGCATATTCCAACCCCCAGAGCTTGGGGGCTGAGGACGCGCTCGGCCCTCACTTCAACAGCTCAGCTCTCTTCGGGCTAGTGCGCTAACTTGAGCATATTAGCTTTGCGCTCAGGATTGGCGGCTTTGATTTGCGCCATGCGGGCGGCCACGGCCGCCATCACCTGCTCTGGTAGGCCCCGACAGTCCATTTTGCACACGGCCATGCAGGCGCGGCAGCCCATGCATAAGTGGGCCTTGTCCTCCGGCACCTCCAAGGTGTCAGGATCGATAATCTGCATCGGGCACATCCGGGCGCAGCGCCCACAGTCATCGCAGCGCGAGCGCTCTAAGATCCGAGGTGCCGCTGGAGCCTTGCCCGGAGCCTTCAGCGGCGTGGTGGCGTCAAAGGCAAAATCAGGCAGGCCTTGCTTGACGGCGGCAAGCAATTGGGCGGTGATCTCCTTAAAGTCGGCCTTATCTTGTTCATTTGGACGGCCTTGGGCTAAAGTGCGCTCCTGGGAGTGCTCAGCGATAGCCTCGATTGCGCCCACCACCTTAAAGCCATGCTCCTTGAGCAGCATCATGGTCTCACGCTCGCCATCTTCAATCGCGCGATTACCATAGACGGAAACGACCACGGCCGAGGCGCCATGACCTTGTAGGGCAGGCCAATTACTTAAGGCCCACGGCATACGCCCAAAATAAACGGGGTAGGCCAAGATAAAGAGGTCGTTGGCGCTAAGTTGCAGGTCTTTGGTGCGGCTCTTTTGCGTCAGGCAGTTAACGGTGGTGACCTCAACTTCAGGCGTCGGGAGCTTGATGGTGAAGCTTGGCGTCTTTATTTGGTGTACTAAGGCCGCACTACAGCCCTCCTTTAAGGCTAAGGCCACCTTCTTGGTGCCACCAGTAGGGGAAAAATAGGCGATGATGACGCGTGCAGGAATCATAGCAAGCTCCTTTATTAACTGAGATCATTGTAGCAAGCCCCGCGCGCAAGCGACGCGCATTGTATGCGGGCTCGGTCACACAAATGTCACTGGGTGCAAAGCTTGCAAATAGTTGAAGCTTCATCGAGTGATGGATTTTGCGAGGTAGCTATGCAGTTAAAAAAGTCCCTGTTGTCCCTGGCTTTAGCCGGTGTCGTGGCCGTAGCGTCGACCGCCTTAGTGGGCTGTGTCAGCAATACGACCTCGAACTCAAGCACGACTAACCGCTCTCAGCTGATGCTGGTCTCAGAGCAAGAGGTTATGACCCAGTCGGCCCAAGCCTATGATGAGGTTATCGCTCAAGCTCGCGCCCAAGGCGTGCTCAACACCAACAAGGCGTTAACCGCGCGCGTCCAGAAGATTGGCGATCGCCTCATTGCCAAGGCGCCAACTTTCAGAGCTGACAGCGCAAAATGGGACTGGGAGGTCAACGTCATTACCTCCAAAGAGCTCAATGCCTGGTGTATGGCCGGCGGTAAGATTGCGGTGTACACCGCCTTAGTCGAGCAGCTCAAGCTCAACGATGACGAAATCGCTACGGTTATGGGCCACGAAATTGCCCACGCCCTCCGTGAGCACGTGCGCGAGCAGATGAGCACTCAGGCCCTCAAGCAAGGTGCCTTAAATATTGCGTCGCTCTTTGGCGTCAGCAACACCACGCTTAATATCGCCAATACCTTAGCCGAAGTCGGCGTCAGCCTGCCATTCTCGCGCTCGCATGAGACCGAGGCCGATGAGCTGGGCTTAGAGCTGATGTACCGGGCCGGTTACGACCCACAAAAGGGCATCAAGATTTGGGAAAAGATGATGAGCTTAGGCTCAGGCAATACCGGCTTAGCGGTCTTACTGAGCACCCACCCAGCAGACGATGAGCGTTTAGCGAACTTAACTGAGCTCGCCGCTCAGCTCAAGGCTGATAAGTAGCGTCCAGCTCTAAATAGCATCAAACAGATAAAGAGCACTATGTAGCGCATGATTGCTGTGCCCAGCTACACTGTGCTCAGAAGCTAAGGCCTGACCGCTGTGTCAGGCCTAGTTTTAGCCCCAGAGCAGGGGGCTGCGCAGTCGGTCTGGTCCCGCAGGAGGGGCAGGCGGCGTGAGCTAAGCGTGGTAGGTGAGCGCCTCTTTGATTTTTTGTCCGACGGCTTGGGCTAAAGGCGGCGGTAGCGCATTGCCAATCATGCGACAGGCAGCGGTCTTGCGCGGGCCAAAGGTCCAGGTGTCAGGAAAGCTTTGCAGCCGCGCTAACATGCGCGGCGTCAAACGGGGCATTCCCACAAAGTCAGGAGCGGGCGCCTGATCAGCCACGCCTTTGCCATCAACCCCGAGCTCAGCCCAGGCCTGACGGGCGCGCGTTGGTCCTAAATCAGGGCCCCCATGCTTTTTGGAGCCGCCGACCAAGGTCGGGGCAATACGCTGAGCTCCACGCGCCCAAGCTTTTACGCCGCGCCAGCCTTGCTCAGCCATCAAATCGGCTAAAACGGTCCCCACACTTGGAGCGCCCTCAGCTAAGGGCTCAGGATAGGTGAAATCACCTGGCTCATCCTGGCGCAAGGCTACGATTACCACACGTGGCCGCAGCTGCGGTACGCCATAATCGCAGGCATTGAGCAGCTTAATCTGGGGGCGATAGCCTAAGGCGCTGAGGCGCTGCAAAATCGTGTTGCGATACTCCGCAAAGCTCGGATCTAAAAAGCCTTTGACGTTCTCGAGCATGACCGCACGCGGCTTGACCTCGGAGATCAAGCGTAACGCTTGAGGAAAGAGGTCGCGCTCGTCCTCGGGGCCTAATTGCTTGCCCGCCACCGAAAAAGGTGGGCAGGGCACGCCTCCTGAGAGCAAGTCCACGCCCTGGTAGGGCGTGCCAGAGAAATCATGGACGTCGGCGCAGATGACCGGCCACTCGGGGCGATTGGCCTTGAGCACCTGGCAATAGGCTTCTTCGTACTCGACTAAGCCCACGTGGACAAAACCCGCCAGCGCTAGTCCCAAGGCTTGGCCCCCAGCTCCGGCGCAAATCTCAAGACAGGTCAAGGTGCGAGGGAACATTGGGACTCCTAATTTACCGCAAGAGGCTCGAGCGCCACCACAAGGTGCAGGCGTGGGGTCACGGTCAGGCGATACGGCATGATCGAGGCATTGACCGCTTGTCTGGAGCTGCGCAGCTTATGAGGTGCTCTTTCGTTGGTGAAGCGTCGATCTTGCTCTTGGCGAATGTCCGCCAGTATTGCGGCGACCAAGCTGGAGTGTAGGGGTGCGTAGACATTGACCCAGCGATGGTCCCTGGTGAAAGTGTATAAGGCTAAGCGGCGCAAAGTTTTGATGTCGTTATTAGGACCTAAACTATACTCACCGGCGTTACGGTTGATGATACCGTCGATCGTGAGCAGCTCATCGTGGGGCTTTTGAAGTTCAAATTTATCATTGAGCTTGCTGGTAATAAGATTAAGGTCGCTGTGGACGTCATACCACAGCTGGGGCAGTTTAGTTTGATAAGTAAAGGCCACCGCGATCAGGGCAAACAGGGCCGTGCAGACCACATAAATCTGGATGAAATGTAGGGTGTGCCAGAACTCAAGACCTGCACTCACCCGTTTTAACAATATCCGCACCGCGCTTCCCAGGCCAGAGAGCAAGATGATGGCGCTTAAAGCTAAGGTTAAAAGCAAGCACAAGAGCCACAGATTGTAACCGGATAAGAGCGCACTGCTGTAGACCGTCAACGGGAGATTGGAGAGCTCTGAGGATAAACCCATTACCGCATTGTGGGAAATATAGGCCGCAATATCGCTATCGGGGCTGCTTACGAGTTCGCTGATGGTCATGTCGAGCGCCTGAGCGTAACGTGCGATGTAATGGTGGGCTTGCAAGTCAAGGAGGGCGCACAAGGTACTGCTTTGCAACATACCCCAGAGTACGGCCAAGCAGGCCATCAGCTCGCCAATAGGCGTGAGCAGGCGCACTAAGCCTAGGGTGCGCATGCGCCCCATGGGCTTGGCCGTGAGCATAGCATTAGGTAGCCCGGCCATTTCCAGAGCTTGCGGCTGGCGCTTTAATAGGACCGATTTGGGCGTGACATCAAAGCTCAACTCCAGTAATTCATAATTGGTGAGGCGCTTTGGTACATTAGGACAAGCAGGAGGAGGATTACCGTTTTGTCCGGCGGCAAGATTTAAGGAAAGTTCATGGTACAGCGCCACGCGCAGCGCCTGGATATGCTGCTCTTGGGCACTAAGCTGAGCCTTGCACGTGTGCACCCTGCCGGGCTGCGGGGTATAAGCCCCCAAATAGTGGCGGTCGTTATGGTCAGAAAGCCAAGCTTGCAGCACCGCTTCCGTGGAAAAGGCGCAGCTATCCTCGTTTAAGTTGGCCAAGTTGCCGCTGCGTTCAGCGGCAAAGAGCTCAAGCTTGGTAGGAATATGCTCTAAAAGCAGCTCACAGACGATGCGCAGGTTGACTTTGAGCGCTAAGGCTGAGTCTTGCGTAAAGTGGCTGCGCAAAAAGCGCTGCATCTGAGCGGTGTACTGCCCCTGATGCGCGGCATTTTCATAGGCACAGCAGCTCTGATGCAGATTCTTTAACAAGGAGAGATTGCCTTGAGTGGCCTGGTTGAGGGCGCGCACTAAGTATGGAAGGTCGGTTAAGGCAATGGTGTAGCCCCAGAGATTGCAGCATATGGGACGGTTGACCGCGCTCCAGCTCAATCTTTTCATGGCTCCCAGCACGCGGCTGCGGCGCAGACTCAATTCGCTGTTATGGTGCTCAGATAAGGCGCTTTGGTCTATGGCGTCAGCAGGCTCACTTGCTGGCACCAAGTCATCTTGTTCTAAAGGCTTATTGTGAGCGCGTACGCGCGGCATCCATTGAGGCAAGTAATAGGCACGCAGCAGGCGCTGTAATTGGCCGACCATGCGCACGCGGCGTACTAAAACCAAGCAGACTATAGTGCTAAAGCCTAACAACGCGCCCCCTAGCACGCTCGGGCTTGCCATTTCGCTGGTGCTAATCAAGCACAGAGTGCCTAAAAAGAGCACAGCTAAGAGCAATTTGAGCTTAGCCGACAGTGGCACTAAGAAGGTGAGGATGGCCCAAATGAGACTTAAGACAAAGCACAGTGGCCCCATGAGTGCCAAAATGAGCTCATAGAAGGTGTGGTGGGTAAAGATCTTTTCAAGGGCGACCGTGATGACTGACCACAGGCTGGTATTGCATTCTAAGGTCAGGTGGTCGATCACATGTACAAACAGGTTATAAGTCGGGTCACTAAAGGCCACCATGCCCATGAGGCCTAAGCAAAGATATAAGGCCAAGCGCATAGTCACCACCCCCTCATAACAATGTTCTGAACTAAAGCTAGAGTACAGCTTAGCCCAAGTAGTCGTTAAGGAAAAGCACTTTTACAATTTGGGTGCATGCACTACCTTCCCGCGCCGCCATGGCTTAAAAACAGCCTTCCAGCATAGCCCCTAATCGGTGCGTGCGCTTTGAGCTAACCGCGTGCAGCAAGGGAGCGGCATGTCGCAATGGGGAGGCAATCCGTCCGCCCCAGTTAGCGCTGGGCGTTGAAGATGGCGGCGCGCTCTAAGCTGTCATCTAACTTGTGGAGCCGGGCGCAACCTTCCATATTGTAGAGATTGCACGCGAAGTTGAGTTCACGGTGTGCCTCGTGTACATCAGGCGCACGCGTCACTCCGTCTTTATCCACGCCATGTAAGGCGATAGTGCCTAAGGTCAAGCACCCCAAGCTGATGTTGCTGTCGTAATCGCGCACTAAACGGCTGGCGGTCAGGGCCAGCTGACAGGAGTCGCGCAGCTTGGTGAGGCTGGTCTCAAGTGGTACTTGAGTTCCCAGCATACCGTTGTATTGGACCAAGCCTAAGTTGGCGCAGGAGCTCGGATCGCCGCGCTTGCAGCCGCGATCTAAGTACTGCACCGCAATCTCAGGATATTTGAGCTCAAATAAGCCTAAGATTAGAGCCACGCCCAGCCGGCCATTGGCGTTAGCCATCATGGTGCAGCTCTCCTTGGAACCCTCCAGGCAGCCCCGGCGATAGAACGAAAGCATATGTATGATGTTATTAACCACAGGCGGCAGCTCTCTTGCGACATCGTGCCCGCTGCTTCTTACCAAGACCTCGGGAGTCTTAGTCTCAGGCTTGACCTCACCCTCCGAGGCTAAATCAGCCTTAGGGCTTAAGTTAGCCTCAGGGCTGAGCTCAGGATTCGTGTTGGCCTCAAGGCTGGGTTCAGGATGTATTTGGGGCTCAGGGTTGGACGGCGCACTTTGTTCTTGCAGCTCCTCCTTAAAGGCCGAGAGCTCGTAGGCCGCATTGAGCACTGCTTGAGGCGATGGCTCTGAGATAGTAGCTAAAGCGTTATCGTTAGTTGAGTCTTGGGATTGCTCCTTCAGGCGCTCTTTGAACTCGTGACTTACCATCGCATCGTAGTGGCGGCCTGCCAGATAGCAGTCATAAGCGCACCCTTGGAGGCAATCGACCGTAGCGCGCTGCAAATCTTCAGCGTTTAAGATAAAAAGGGTGTCATTGCTCATAAAGCCCAGGCGCAGGTTGAGGTTACCTACCGGCTCGAGCTTGAGCATATCTAAGGCAAGGGCAATGGTCTCGACGCTTAATTCTCGGGTCTGGCCATAAACGTAGGGGCTACTCACGCGCGACGGGGCGCTTTCTTGCCTAGTGGCTTGGTGCAGGGCAGAGCGATCCATTTCGCTGGCGTGCACCGTGGTCACAAACTCAAAGTTTGGGTCTTGCTGAGCCTGTGAGCTAGGATTATCCGGCAAGATGTCGCCATGGTCTAAGAGTGATTCGTCGTGCTTGAGCTCGAGGCTGCGCAAAAATTCATGCTGCGTTTGCGCCGAATCGCGGGCGCTTTTTTGCTCCATGGCCTTGTTATAAGCAGCAGATAAGGCCGCCGCACGTGCATCGGCCGCAGCCAAATTAGGCATGTCGTTTAAGTGCTTAACTGTAATGAGCGCTGGGGCACGATTTTTATCGGAGTCGTCCTGCTCTTGGGATGCGGAGGTACTCTGGTTCTGAGCTAAGGAACCCTTGTCCTGAGCGAAGACACTTTTGTCCTCATCTGAGGAACTCTCCTCCTCTTCTTCGATTTCTAAGATCGACGACGACAGCGCGGACAAGGTGACCGCACTGCTCGGAGCTAAGCTCAATAAAATCCAACTGACAATTAGATAAATAAGTGTAAGGTGAGGCATGGCAATTTCAGTCACAGACCAAACGTGCCTAAGCCAAACCCTCAGGACGTTAAATCTAACAAAGATCAACCAGGATCACGAAACGAAGCCTATTATAGCGTTTTTGTACGGCGTTTGGATGGGGAGTGATCTAAGTCACAAAGCCCTAGCGGCCCTCAGTCTTTGTTGAGGGTGGGATCCGCTTAATGGCGCGGTTCTGCGTGTGGCCCTGTTTAACAAGATCTTAAGGAGTCACGTGGCAAAGACACAAAAATGCAACGAAGATCACATTCGGTCAAAACGCCGTACGTTTTTGTGACGAAAATCACATTCATCTCGCCAAGTTTTGTTGGTAACCAAGGTGCCTGACCGTTGAGAGTCGGCGCTAGCTATAGCTTCATAAAACTCGCTTGCGCATTATAGAGCTAGCGGGAAGCTGCGGTTTATTCTCATCTGAACTGCGCCAAAACAGAGCAAGCGCGTGCAGCAGTGCCATCACTTGGGGCACGGCGCGTTGAGAGGCCGTTTGATCCCGGTTTGGTTCTCAGATCATTGCCTGATCCTATCGCGCTCGTAAATTCGCGCTGCGGTTTGCGCATAATTAAGCCAAGCGCCAAAAACCGTGCAGGCGCAGAACAATCAAGAAGTAGGAGGCGACATGACTGGTGAGGTTAAGGCAGCATACCGTGCGACCTTGCTCCAGCGCATCGAGCGCTCCTTGCGCCAAGGAGCCTTAGTGGGCTTAAGTCTAACCGGAGCCTTATTGGTAGCCAGCGGCTTGGCGCTGGGATGCAATACGGCTCAAGCTGATGCAATGCAGGAGGAAGTTCAGATGAGCAATGTGGTGATGGATTTAGGTGGTAGCTCGATTACCTTACAGCTTAACGACAACAGCGCGGTGCGCGATCTGGTAAGCCGCCTGCCGCTTACGGTCGAGCTTGAGGACTTTGGGCACGGCGCTGAGCGCATATTCTATCTCGACCACGAGCTCGATTACTCTGAGGTCAAGGCCGGTTCTGATGCCAGTGCTGGCACCGTCGCGATCTACCGTCCGTGGGGCAATGTCTGCATCTTCTTGCGCGCCGGTAATCCTTCGCGCGACCTCATTACCTTGGGGCATATCTCAGAGCAAGACGTAGCTAAGTTAAAGCAAGCCAAGCTCGGTGAGGTCACATTGCATCAATAGGTGTAATCAACATTGCGCTTAATACCTAATAAAAAGCCCGGCTGAGCCGGGCTTTTTATTGGGTTGCGCTCTCGGAGAGCTGCGGCCAAGCTATTCGCTTTGGCGGGTGACCAGGTTGATCGCCTCTTCGTTGTACTCAATCTCACTTAAGGCGCGGGCCTCACGGTATAAGCCGCGCTGGGTGATTAAGTTGAGGTACTGGCCATACTGAGCGCTGAGCACCTGCTCTAAGCCCGAAAGCTCGCTTTCGCTTGGAGCTGTGACCTTGGTTAATACCGCTAAGGTCTGAACGCCATTGTTGTCATCAATGGTGTAAGCGCGAGTAGCATCTTGTGGCAGGGCAAAGATCGCCTGACCAAAGGCTGGGGCGACGTTGGAGGTGCCAATGGCGACCTCGACCTCAGACTGAACCGATACGTGCTCCGGCAGAGCGGCATTAGCGTCGCTTTGCAGGCTTTGCGCGAAGGTCTGCAAGATGCCATGGCAGGTATCGTTGATCTTTTGGGTTTGAGCGGCGGCTAAAGCGGCCTCCTTAACCTCAGCAAATGGACGCAACTCGGCCTCGTGGTGCTCTAAGACATTGATAACAATCGAGTTGTCTTGGTCTAAGGAGATCACCTGCGAGTTGATGCCCGAGCTGTAGACGTCAGGGTTGAAGGCGACATTTTGCAGCTCAGGATTGTTAAATGGCCACTTGGCATTAGCGTCACCCTGGACGACAAAGCCCGAGTCTTGAACCTTGAGCTGAACCGCCTCAGCGGTGATATCAAGCGAGTCTGGGTTCTCAAAGGAGAGATCCGACATCGTGGTGGCACGCTCGTTATAGAGGTTACGGGCCTCAGCGTTGACATAGGCGGTGCGCACCTCATCCTTAATCTCGTCTAAGGTTGGGGTGTGCGGAGCGATGATTTCGTCAACCTTGATGAAGTGAGTGCCAAAGCTGTCTTCAATCTTGGTCGAGACTTGACCTTGAGCCAGGCTAAAAGCGACTTGATCTAAGTTAGCCGCGAGCTGACCACGAGCAATGACGCCCATCGAGCCACCCTGGGCCTTGGAGGCGCTGTCATCGGAGTACTGTGCAATCAAGTCCTTAAAGTCGGTGCCATCCTTGAGGCCTTGCTCGACCGCAGCGATGCGCTCAGCGGCGTTCTCGCTGTTAGCACGGATTAATAAGTGGCTGACCGCGCGGGTCTCATCACGCTCGAAGTCGGCCGAATAGAGGTTGTAGTACTCCTCTAAGGCGGCGTCGGTGACTTCAATCTGTTCCTTTAAGTCGTTAAAGGATAAGAGTAAGTAGTTAAAGCGGACATTGGCCGGAGCGATAAACTCGTCGTGGTGGCTATCGTAGTAAGCCTGAGCGTCGGCATCGCTGATGGTGGTAGCAGCGCGTACTGCCGCTTGATCGACGGTGTAGAGGTTAACGGTACGACGCTCACCTAATAAGGAGGCGACGTTCTTAATCTCATAAGGTAATGGTAAACCGGCGGCGGCCATGACTGGGCGCGAGATCGACTCGCTCATCATCGACAGGCGCATTTGCTCGCCGAAGTAGTCAGGGCTTAAGCCCATATTGCGCACCGTGGCTAAGTACAGGTCATTGTCAAACTTGCCATCTTTTTGGAAGGCTGGGGTATTGCGGATGACATCACGTACTTGGGCATCACCGATGCGCACGCCGCTCTCCCATACTTGCGAGTTGAAGGCGACGTTATCGATCATGGATTCGAGCACGCTCTTCTTGAGCTCGACCACGTAGTTTTGGTTCTCAAGCAGCTGAGCGGCCTGGGGGCCGTATTGGTGCAGCTGTTGGGCGCGGCGATTGTACTGCTCGGTCCACTCGTTAGAGGTGATCTTGTACTCGCCGATAGTGACAGGATCGGTGTTGAGGCGTGGAATTAAGTAACCGCCAACACCCGAAATGATAAATGAGATTACGATGAGCGCCAAAAGGATTTTGAAACCCTTGGAATTGGCACCATCGCGTAAAGTATCCGAAAGCATCCAATAATTTCCCTGCAAGAACGCCGAGCTTAAGCTCTAACCAAAATCGACTCGCCTCTTGCCATAAACCACGTGGCAACCTCAAAGGTGCCACACCTGTAGCCTAAGCGTGCCAATATTAGCACAGCGCACCGCATTATCACAGCGTGACAGGGCGGCCTATGGTCACAGTAGGCTATAAAGCTTTATCCCAGCAAGAAGAAGGGCAGATCTCAGGGCGTGCGCTTAGCACCACGCGCAGCGGCGTGCAGGGGCTAGCTGAGGTCAGAGGGCTTGCCCGAGGTTGCCGGGCTGTCGGTTCTTGCCTCAGATGGAGGGAGGGCGAGGGCAAAGGGAACCTGCCAGTCGCGCACCACCTTGGTGGCAAAGAGGGTGAAGGCATCGGTCATGGTCAGCCCCAACTCCGAGCAGAATGCCTCAAACTCGGCCTTGAGCTGGGCATCGAGTTTTACATTAACGCCAATTTTGGCCATGAGGGAGCTCCTTAATTGGGATAGTCGTCGGTGAACTGGCTAAGCTGAGATGAAAGAGCGCCACGGGGCTGCACTGCGGCCGAGGTGGTACTTGGTTCAGTGGGCGCAGCAGTTTGTAGGCGTTGGTGCCCGAGGGTAAAAGGAATACGCTGGGCGCGCACCACCGTGCGCACGTAGATGTTAAAGAGTGTGTTCATCGACAGGCCAATTTCCGCGCAGAAACGCTCCAAATCGCGCTTTAGGCCTTGCTCCATGCGGATGTTGACGTTCACGGAACTCATAGCAGATCCTCCCTCACTATTTGCGTAGCCGCATTATCGATCCTACTGTATACGGTGTCAAGTAATATTTAATTTCTGGTATGAGTGGGGCGTGTTTCCTCGTGGCAAAGTAGGTATTAAGACAGGCGGTAAAGTTAGTGGTCTACGTGGTTGTTATAACCAATTATGCGGACCAAATAAGCTCTTTTATCTTAAATCGAGCTTTAAATTTATAGGACCAATAGATCTGACTTTTTAATTTTGGCTATAATCTGTTCTCGTTGACATGATTTGCCACTAGGAGAAAAGAGTCATGATTAAGCCTGCTCACCGTAAGCTCCGAGTTTTATCCTTCTTCTCGGGAGCTATGGGCTTAGACTTGGGCTTAGAACAAGCTGGACTTGAGGTTATACTCGCTTGTGATAGCGATGCGACTTGCCGCGCTACCATTAAAGCCAACCGCCCCGACTTGCCTGTGCTCTCAGATCTACGTAACTATGATGCTGCCGCAATTTTTGCCGCAGCGGGGCTTAGTGCAAACTCAGAACTTGATGTGGTGGCCGGTGGACCGCCCTGTCAGTCCTTTTCCACCGCTGGAGCACGCCGGGGACTTAGTGATAAGCGGGGCAATGTTTTCATTCACTATATTGACTTGCTCTTGGCGTTAAAGCCACGTTACATCGTGCTCGAGAATGTTCGAGGTTTGCTCTCAGCGCCTTTAGTACGTGGCAGCGACAAACGGGTGTTAGCGGCGTCTGGTGGGGCATTACTCTACGTTGTGGAGTGTTTGCGCGCCGGAGGCTATCAGGTGAGCTTTAATCTCTACAACGCTGCGCACTTCGGTGTCCCTCAGTTACGCGAGCGCGTAGTGTTGCTGGGCAATTTATCAGGACCAAAGCTACCCTACCTTAGGCCTACACACTATGAGGGTGGCGCTTATGGGCTGCTCCCTTGGCGTACCTTAGGTGAGGCTTTATCAGACTTGCCGTGCGATCCTTGTGACCACTTTGATTTTCCTGAAACGCGACGCCGCTTTTACCGCTTGCTTAAGGCGGGGCAAAACTGGCGGGATTTGCCCCAAGAGTTACAGCCTATTGCTCTGGAGCGGAGCTTTTTTGTACCAGGTGTTGACATCCTCCCCTCTCTTACGAGAGGGGATTCCTACGGCGAATCAGAGTCCTCAACCAAAATAGCTTATTAGGC
>CALXOW010000064.1 GCA_944390115.1 uncultured Anaerobiospirillum sp. | reverse complement strand
ATTTAACCGAACTGAGAACAGGAGGCGGCGCTTCCTCCCCCGAGTTACCTCGGGGGTATCCGCGCCGGTTTTAGATGGAAAATGTCCGTTTTTACACCGACGAAGAGAGCTTAGCCCGCGTGGGCGGCAGAGCAGCAATTAGTCGCATGGCCACTCAGGTCACCGAGCTCAGAGCGCGTCCTGAGCATTTGAGCTACGACTTTAGCCGGATTAAGGTCGGTGATCAGTTCTATGCTAATGGTCAGTGCCGGTTCAAATTTGAGCTTAATCGCAAGGGCGATGGCTTTCTCAGGATCTTCACCCCTGATGGCTGTTTTATCGCCCTGGCAGCCGTGCAGGGACGTAAGATTGAGCAAGATCTCATCTTTTACTACTATCTGAACGAAAATGATCATCGCGTGTGCTCGGTGCGCCAGATGGTCAAGGGCAAGCTCCAAGGCTTAATGCTGGACTTGGATCAAGACGAGGACAATCGTCTGATCTGTATGAGCATCTTTGACCGCAAGGGCTTTTCCATTGTGCCTATGGTCTATTTTGATCCTGATGGCTCCATGGAAGCGGTATCTGTTTCTTGCAATTACGATCACGCATTGAAGCATGTGCTCAAGCCGGAGTTTGTGCAACGCTTCGTTAAAAAGAGCCCTGATAACGAACAGCTGAAAATCTTCTTGCAACATCTCGTGCATGAGCACGGAGGCAGTGAGCTCAATTACCTCACCGTAGACAATGAGCTTAAGCCGGAGTGGCGCGCTGATTTTTGTAATTCGATCGCCACGTTCCTCAACAAATACAGCCGTGAGATCCATCCTGAGCTCGAGGCGCCGTTCCTTGAGTTCTGTGCGGGCGAAAAGGAGCGTCGCGCCCAAGGCATTGTCACCACCTTTGACATGGTTTTAGCCGCTATCCCCCAGCTCAAAAGCTTAAATAGTTAGCCATGACCTTAACTCAGCTGCGCTACCTGATTGCAGTAGCGCACCATCTCTCAGTGCAAAAGGCGGCTGCCGCCCTCTACATTTCTCAGCCAGCCCTATCGCGCGCCATCTCGACCCTAGAAGAGGAGATGGGCATTACCATCTTTGAGCGCACCACGCGCGGCGTCAATCTCACGGAGGAAGGTTATAAGTTCTTATCCTACGCTCAGCAGGTGATTGAGCAGGCCGATCTCTTGATTGCGCACTATCGCACTGAGCGTAAGGTGCGCCGCGTTTTCTCCATTTCCTCGCACCACTATGCCTTTGTGGTCAACGCCTTCGTCAACTTGGTCAAGGAATATACCAAGGACGAGTACGAGTTCTCGCTGCGCGAGTCGCGTACCTACGACATCATTGAGGATGTGGTCTCCAGCCGCTCGGAGCTGGGCATCATCTACCTGTCCAACTTCAACCGCTCGGTCATGCTCAATTTGCTCAAGAGTAAGGACCTAGGCTACAAGAGCTTGTTCTTGGCCAAGCCCCACATCTTCCTCTACCGTGACCATCCGCTGGCGCAGGCTCAAGAGCTGACTTTAGAGGAATTAGCGGACTATCCACGCCTGGTGTACGACCAGGGAACCAACAACTCCTTCTACTTTGCCGAAGAGTTACACTCGACCGAAGTGGTAGCCAAGAACATCGTGGTCACCGACCGCGCCACCCTCTTTAATCTCTTAATCGGCTTGCGCGGCTACACCATTGCCTCCGGCCTATTAAGCTCGGATCTCAACGGCGATAACATCGTATCGGTGCCGCTCAAGTCCGATGAGACTATGGAGCTCATCTCGGTCTATCAGCGCGGCCATAAGATGAGTCCCCTAGCCAAGCGCTATCTTGAGATCTTGCGCCACTACGTTAAGGACTTTATCCCGACTCAAGACGTCTTGCTCGAGCCCGACGACTCCGAGCGCAGCCAAACACCTCCAAACTAACCCTGCACGCGCACCTAACCTTCAAAGCAGCAAGTGCAATTAATGCGACAAGTGCAACTAATGCAACAAGTGCAACTAATGCAAAGGGCGCGGGCGCTGCGCCGTGACGATCCAGTCCGGAATAGCGTGGTGCAACCGCGACGCCCCTATCACGCAAGCTTTAAAATATGGGGCACACCCCAATGATAGCTAATTTCGCTCTTGCGCTTAAATATCGGCTTGGCGGCCGCTATACCTTAAAGTTATCGCGGAGCATTCAAAACTAGCAATAGACTATTGCTCCGGCCCGGCCTATCTTAGCCCTCACACACTGATTGGAAATCTGAGGAGTTAATTATGGCCTTTACTACTGCCCCCTTTCACGCTGATTGTGTCGGCTCGTTTTTGCGTCCTGAGAAATTGGTTAACGCCCGTAAGCTGTACAAGCGTGGCCTGTTAGACCTGGCCGAGCTCAGGCTGGTTGAGGATGAGTGCATCAGCGACTTGGTGGCCAAGCAAATTAAGCACGGTTTGCATGGCTTTACCGACGGCGAGTTCCGTCGCAGCTGGTGGCACCTTGATTTCTTATGGGCGTTAAACGGCGTGGCCAGCGCATCGGCCAGCGCGGGCTATACCTTTGTCGGCATTGAAACTCGTCCTGAGACCGCTCTGCTCGTGGGCAAGCTCTCGGGCGAAAATCACGCCTTTGTCGAGCATTTCAAGTTTGTTAAGTCCTTAGAGCAAGACGGGACTCAAGCCCGACAAACCGTGCCCGCACCAGCCCAAACCTTAGCGATTTTGCTCAATCCGCGCAACGCCGATCAAAAGCTGCCGACCTGGCGCGACTTCTACGCCAACGAAGAAGAGTTAGCGGAGGCCGTGGCCGCCGCCTATCGGCAGGTCTTCTCTGACCTCTACGACGCAGGCTGCCGCTGCATCCAAATCGATGATTGTGCCCTGCCGATCTTGTGCGATGCGCAAAAGGTCGTAAAGTGGGGTTTAGACGTGCATCGCTTATCTGAGCTCTACGTCTATACCAACAACGCCAGCTTACGCGACAAACCATCTGATCTCACCGTCACCACCCACCTGTGCCGTGGCAATTACCGCTCGCACTACGCAACCGGCGGCGCCTACGACACGATTGCCCCGAGTGCCTTCGCCCACGAAAACGTCGACGGCTTCTACCTTGAGTACGACGATGCACGCTCCGGTTCCTTTGAGGCATTGAAGTTTATCCCTAAGGACAAGCGCGTGGTCTTAGGTATCGTGACCTCGAAGCGCCCTGAGCTTGAGGATCTTGGCGCTTTAGAGGCGCGGGTGCACGAGGCTGCCCAGTACTTCCCACTTGAGAATCTGTGCGTCTCGCCGCAGTGCGGTTTTGCCTCGACCGAAGAAGGTAATGCTCTAACCGAAGAGCAGCAATGGGCCAAGATCGATCTGGTGGTCGAGTTAGCCCAGCGCATCTGGGGCTAAGCCGAAAGGCTCCAGCTTTGGCCTCCCCCCAGCTGCACCAATGGAGCAGGAATAATGCACCATTAAGGTGAAGCTTAATCAGATCGCGCCAGTCCTGACGTCAGTTGGGGCGGGCGCTGTGCGTATAAAAAGCCTAAAGAATGGCTTTCAATAGGCTATACCTTTTGGTTATAACAACTCATAGCAAAATAGAAATAGACTATTACCGCACATCCGTTTATCTTAAGCCCATGCCGATGCTGATGGCGGCTAGGCACCAATAGCCGTGGTGCCAATAGCCAGGACGTAAGCCGACGTTGTGCCATCAGCGGCAGGCGCTAACAAACCCAAACTTAAGCAACTGACTGACTAATTACCCTAAAGGCCCCAACGCGCGTGACTGCGCAAGGAGAGAGAAATGTCGTACACCATCCGCTCAACTGCCCCATTTCGTGCTGACGTGGTAGGCTCCTACTTACGTCCGGAGAAGCTCAAGAATGCCCGCAACCTGCATCGCCAAGGTCTGCTTGACGCCGCCGGTTTAAAGCAGGTTGAAGACGAGTGCATCCGCGACTTGGTCGCCCAGCAAATCAAGCACGGTTTACGTGGCATTACCGACGGTGAGTTCCGTCGCAGCTGGTGGCATCTCGACTTCATGTGGGGCTTAGGCGGGATCAAGCGCGTGGAGACTAAGGAAGGCTTCCACTTTGTGGGCATCAATACCCGCGCTGAGACCGCCGCCTTAGAGGGCAAGCTCTCGGGCCAAAATCACCCATTTGTCGAGCACTTCAAGTTCGTCAAGCAGTTTGAGTCCCAAGGCTATGGCTTACAGGCCCGTCAGACCGTTCCAGCTCCAGCTCAGACCTTATCGAACTTACTCAAGGTACGCGATAGCGTCGGTGAGTCCGCCCCTACTTGGCGCGACTTCTATCACAGCGAAGAGGACTTAGCCGAGGCACTGGGTGCTGCCTATCGTGAGGTCTTTGCTGACCTCTACGCTGCAGGCTGCCGCAGCATTCAGATCGACGACTGCGCTTGGGCCGCCTTACTGGACGATGACCTGGTACAAAAGAACCACATCGATGTCCCACGCATGGCTGAACTCTACCTCTTAGCTAACAATGCCTGCCTCAAGGACAAGCCAGCCGATCTCACCATCTGCACTCACTTCTGCCGTGGTAACTACCGCTCGCACTTCTTCTCCAAGGGCAGCTACGATCGCGTCACCGATACCCTCTTTGCCAAGGAGAATGTCGACGGCTTCTACCTTGAGTACGACGATGAGCGCTCGGGCTCCTTTGAGGCGTTAAAGGCCATTCCAAAGGATAAGCAGGTGGTCTTAGGCATTGTCACCTCCAAGCGCCCAGAGCTTGAAGACCTCAAGGCCTTAGAGGCACGTGTCCGTAAGGCCGCTGAGTACTTCCCATTAGATAACCTCTGCGTTTCGCCACAATGCGGCTTTGCCTCGACCGAGGAAGGCAATGAGCTTACCTTTGACCAGCAATGGGCCAAAGTCGACCTGGTAGTCGAGTTAGCTCACCGTATCTGGGGCTAACCAACCCTTGGGACTAACCAGCCCCAAGTAGTGCAGCGCCAAATGCATAGCGCTCATATGCCCTAATGCCCAGCTCCGCGCTGGGCATTTTGCCTCGATTTACGCCTAAGATCCCAATCTAGCTATAGCCTTGCCCCAATTGGCCACGCCGCGCGTTATGATGAAGCCTTGAGACAAGGCGCGCTCCTGTTTCTTGTTTGCAGTAAGCCTAGGAGCGCAAAGGCACGATTTTCAAAGATGGAGATAAAGCCATGGCCTATACCATTTCTGTCAACGCCCCATTTAGAGCCGACGTTGTGGGCTCGTTCTTACGCCCAGAGAAGCTTAAGAACGCGCGCAACCTCCATCGTCAGGGTCTGTTAGACGATGCGGGCTTAAAGCAAGTTGAGGACGAGTGCATCCACGACCTCATCATGCAGCAGATTAAGCACGGCTTACGTGGCATCACTGACGGCGAGTTCCGCCGCTCGTTCTGGCACCAGGACTTCTTCTGGGGCTTAGGTGGCATTGAGAAGGTCACCGGCGCCTCCGGCTACAAGTTTGCCGGTATCGAGACCCGCAATGAGACCTCCGGCATCAGAGGCAAGATCACCGGTAACAACCACCCATTTGTCGAGCACTTCAAGTTCGTCAAGCAGTTCGAGCACATGGGCTATGGCTTAGTCGCCCGTCAAACCGTTCCAGCTCCGGCCCAGCTCTTATCGACCCTGCTTAATGTGCGTAAGACCGAAGAGCCTTGCCACTACCAAGACTTCTACGCTAGCGTCGACGATTTAATCGCTGACTTAGGCGCCGCCTACCGCCAGGTCTTCAAGGATCTCTACGCCGCAGGCTGCCGCAGCATTCAGATGGATGACTGCACTTGGCCGGTTCTGTGCGACGAGGAGAAGGTCAAGGCCTTAGAGATCGACGTGGATAAGATAGCCAGCCTCTACCTGCAAGCCAACAATGAGGCTTTAAAGGACAAGCCTGAGGACTTGGCTATCTGCACCCACATCTGCCGTGGCAACTACCGCTCGCACTACTTCTCGACCGGCAGCTACGATCGTGTCTCAAGCTACGTGCTTGCTCACGAGAACGTCGATGGCTTCTATCTTGAGTACGACGACGAGCGTTCGGGCAGCTTTGAGGCTTTAAAGGCGGTACCACACGACAAGCGCGTGGTCTTAGGTGTCATCACCTCCAAGCGCCCTGAGCTTGAGGATCTCAAGGCCTTAGAGGCTCGTGTGCGCAAGGCCGCCGAGTACTTCCCATTAGACAACCTCTGCGTCTCGCCACAATGCGGCTTTGCCTCGACTGAGGAAGGCAATGAGCTCACCGAGAAGGAGCAATGGGCCAAGGTTGACCTGGTAGTTGACCTTGCTCACCGCATCTGGGGCTAAGCAACAAGTAAGCGGTTAAACGCCGCATAAGCCCAATCGATCGAACAAAGCCCAGCGCAAAAAACAGCCAATATCCCCGGCTCCTGCGCAGGGCTTTGTTTTGCCTACAGCGCGGCCTTCACCCTAGGCATGAACCTACACTCAATAGCGCAAAGATACTAAGCCTGAGCCCAAGGCGCAACTTTGCTAAGAGATAGATTTTTCTTGATTGTTGTTTAATAGTTATTTGACCGTACGTCAATATTATCCAAGCTTAAAGCTGCCAATGCGCAAAAGCCGAGGCTCATTCGAAGCTAGGATGATTGATAGCGCAAGCGCTAACTTCCCTCCTACTCGCAGCAGCACTATGAAGGCAAACACAAGTCAGAGTTACCGTACCAGTTACCTCGTCCCTACTCAAAGTCAACACCTTTGGCTGGTTTCCTCATCACGGCTTAGCGCAAGACGCTTGCCCAACACTCAATCAAGGTCAACAACTCAATAGGCGTCCAGAGCACGCCCTAGTCCAGCCTATGACTAATGGCGACCTTTCACGCCTAAGGAAGCAACGGCTTCGGTCGCACGATGCCAGGTTCCGCCGAACTCAGCCCTCACCCGTTGAGGACAAGGAAGCTGCTCGAAGTTACGCTTCGACCTTAGCCCTACCAAACCTCGCCCCTACTACGCGTCAGAGGCGTGCTACGGATACAGCAACCATTCCCCTGCCACTAGTAAGATGACCGGGCTGAGCCTACCGTCCCTGCTCGCCCTTAATGGCCCTCCATCTTATGAAGCTGAAGGCGATCGCGCTTGTCTCTTTCTCATAGAGTAATTTGACCGTACGTAAATAATCTATCAAGGCGCCCGCCCCTATCACACGCTGTATTGGCCAACGCGCCACGACTTTGGACGTTATGACCGTGCTTAAGGCTCCCTCGGTCGTTCGACTGCACTGGCTCTTAAGGTGCTTTAACCAAGGCACAGCGCGTATCATGCCCCTACTCAGTGACCACCAAGGCGGCTATGCTCTTTCCCTCACATGACGGCCTCTTTTAGCTGTTCGGGCGGACTGGTATTAGTTTGCTCTTGCAGTCTTATCAGCGCCCGCCCTAGACAGCCTTATGGCGTTGCTGCTTAAAACATTGGGCCTAAGAGGTCCTGATTGCTTCTTGTCAGGTCTAGCCCCATGCGGTAAAATTGCGCAAATTTTACAAGGAGCCCGTGTATTGGGCTTTTTTGCTATTTTGGGCAGGCAAGTTGTGGCCTGGAGCCATGCCTTTTCTCCTTGCCCCTTGTTCTTGTTGATACCCCCTGCTGGGCGCACCTCGTGCCCTCTGCCCTTGGGCCCTTTTAGACCTTGGGTTGATGTCAGGATTTTGCAATAGAGGTGGTGACGCCTTATGGTCAATAACTTTTCTACCTTGGTTGAGCGCATTAAGAAGGACGGCAAAAGCCTGCCTGGTGGCATCCTGAAGGTTGATAGCTTCATCAACCACCAGTTAGACCCAGTGCTCTACCATGAGATGGCTCAGGAGTTTAACCGCCGCTTCGATCCAGCCACCTACAACAAGATCTTGACCATTGAGGCCAGCGGCATCGCCCCAGCTATCATGCTGGGCTTACTGACCACCAAGCCAGTCGTCTTTGCCAAAAAGAAGAAGCCATCTACCATGTCCAACATGCTGGTAACCGAGGTCTTCTCCTTCACCAAGAACACCACCTACCAGATTTGCATCGCCAGCGAGTTCTTAACCTCCCAAGATAAGGTTCTCTTCATTGACGACTTCTTGGCTAACGGCAAGGCCGCCCAAGGCATCTTAGACCTCATTTCCCAGGCCGGTGCTCAGCTTGCCGGTATGGGTTTCTTAATCGAAAAGGGCTTCCAGGCAGGCGGCAAGTTCCTGCGTGACCAAAACATCCACGTCGAGTCCTTAGCGATTATCGATAGCCTCGACAACTGCGAAATCACTTTCGCACAGTAGCTCAGGTCATAAGACCACACCACCATTAGGCCCAAGCGTGAGCTCGTCCCATGCTTGGGCCTAATCATTTCTGCGCCCGCCCCTAAACTTGGGCTACCCCCTATAGCCAAGCCGCAGCTGCTCTGTGACCATGGGTGAGCATCACCTTGGACTTAGCACCAAGATAGCGCGCGATACCGAGATGCTCAGCGCCTTCAAGGTTCCGGTCTATCAGCAACTGAGTACCATGCATTAGGTCATTACGCTAAGTACCATATTCCCCTCTCCACTTGCCATATTCGAGCCCAAGCCACACGCCGCCTGAGACCTGATGCTTTTGAGCTGAGCGCAGCTGGATGTTGCAGCTTACTCACATGCGCCCTTTAGCTAGGCGCTTTGTCGAAATAATCTTGATCTAAATCCAATTTCACTATAGCTTGACATTGACAACTAAGCGCTTACGATCGATCATTATCACAATGTTTATCTTAAATTGCGTTAGTTTAAACTTACTGACAAGGTAACTTAGCTTAAAGCGAGCCTTAACAGCATGAGGAGCAAGCTATGACCGCACCCTATGGCGAAGATGCTAGCGATATCGACGCACATGATGGTTGGATTGACCCAGCCCCGACCTATCTGCGCTGGCTCTTTCCTAACGGATATATCGAGTACTGCGGCATCCACGAAGGCCAAGATGTCTATCGCCTCGACTACACCAAGTCACCTGATGGGCTGATCTTGCGCGACGGCTTTGATAGCTACTTTCGGGCTTATCCTAAGTACGTCTTCGTGGCTCGCGATGGCAGCGGCAAAATCATGCTATACGATCAAGACACGCTCCCTTTTGAGCTCTGGAGCAAACTTTTTGATCAAAGCTACCTGCTGCGCCTGAGCCCTGCGCAACGGCGCGACTTGCTGGCCTCAGAACCAACCGATGAGTACGACCACGCGCGTATTAATCTGCTAAAGGAGCATCCTGACGCGGTGCGTGAGGGCACAAGCCTTTGGGAGGCAGTACCTGAAGCTTGGGGTGTGCCGCCGGTACCAACCGCTCATTACACGCTGGGGTACTTTGAGCCCGCACTTTGTTTTAACCCTTGGCCAGATAAGTATTTAGCGTTAATCCGTCGGGGGCGCTGGCTTAGTAACTTCTTGGAGCTGTTGCAGGTCCTGCCCTGCCTTGATCCGGAGCAAGAAGAGCGCAAAGCTCACGCTTGCCAGCTGATGCATCGGGCAGCTAAGTTCTTTATCGCCGGTCCCACCGGCACAACAGGTGAGAGTTTTGGCCTATATTGCGACGTTATCGCCACCGCAGAGGAAAGTATGTGGAGTGGTTATGAGCCACCCGCAATGACTCTCTTCTTAGAACACAGCGAAGAAGTCTATGACGATGTTGAGCTTTTTCTCTCGGAGTACGAAGAAGAGCTCTTTGGCCCTGACCCTGAAGTTAGATGGCACAAATACTGGCAATACGAGGCTTTGCACCGTCGCTTGAACCGATTACAGCAGCGCGTCAAAGCGGTCACCGATTTAGTGGACATGCAGAGCAAGCGCACCTTCTTAAGCAAGGTTGACGGTACCAACTACGATATCGAACCAACCTGGCTCTACCAAAGCTTCCTCGGCTTATATGGTGAAGAGGTATTGCTCTACCTTGAAGCTTAATCAAGCTAAGATTTGCCGCAGGCTATTACTGCCCCATTTTGCCCCGAGCGATTGCGCCGTTAAGCGCCCCAGTGGAGAGCGCGCTGCCCCATTCGGCCTACAATTTTGTGAGTGAGGCCAAGCGCTCTCACGAAAAGCCACACTTTGCGCCACCAGTTCGCTAAAATAGAACTGTATTGTGGTCTTACTACGCCCGGCCTGTGGCCCGGTGCGGGCTGTGCCCTCACCTGGTGCTCACTCTAGATGCTTAGGCTAGAGCGCTGGGATTGAGCTTAGGTCTCTTTTTTTTTTTGGTGGCCTTGAGCTTTTGGTAGTGATGCCTTTGTCTTAGTGGGGACCTGCTCTCAGAGGTGTGCAATATGATTGCGCCTCCTGATGGGTGCCCGAGACTCAAGCCAGGAATTGGCTTGTGCCTGCCCCATCAGTTCAAGTCGACGGCGGTTTAAGTAACATGACTGATCAAAGCGCTATTCGGAAGTTCCTTTTTAGCAAAGCCATGCCTAATGGGGATGTCTTTTACTACGAAGAAGAGTTCCTGATGGATATGCTCACGGGTGTCGAGCAATCCGTCATGGTCAAGCTCGTGGGCGTGCGTAAGAAAGGACGCGGCCCGATCTTGGCCTTGAGCTCGAGCGCCGTCAACAACGAGTTCGATGAGCTCGCCCCCATCGGTACCCCCCAGCAGCTGCCGTTAAGCTCGCGCAGCTCCCTAGCGATCGCCACTGACCGCGCTGTGTCCCATGACCTGCGCGATCAAAGCCCAGCCCCTGCCCCAACCTTAGACCTCAGTGCCTATGAGCCAAAGGTGCGCTACCACGTGGCTCGCCATGGCAAGGTCTTGGAGGTCGACCCGTATTATCCTGAGGTCCAGGAGGCGGGCGTTCCGGTTCTGCATGAAATCAACATCGGCGTACGCGAGCGCTCTGATTCCTTTGCCTCGACCGTAGACGATTACGGCAACTCGCAGCGCTGCTTTGATATCGCGGCATCCGCTTCAAGCTCGCTGGTAACAGGCAGCGACAAGCGCATGTTGGTACGCCCATTAGGCAGCCAAAGCACATTGTGGGACGATCATGGTTTAGATGAGCGCCGTCAGCGCGCGGTCAGCTATGACGAGTACTTTGAGCAAAGTGCTGAGACCCCAGATTGGGTTTATCGTACCTTGTCTCCAGACGAGCAATTCCGCCCAGAGCTAGTCGAGCTCGAGCCTTTTGGTGCTCCGCCACTCAGTCATCGTCTGACCTTAAACGCTCAGGCCAATAGCGTGGTGCAACCTGGTGCTGATGCCGCCAATTCCGAGGCTGGCACCGAGCAAACCGCTGCGACTGTAGCAGCTCCAGCTGAAACTTCCGAGGCGGTTTATGAGGCCACCGGTACCAATGGCTATGACTCTGAGCTCGCGGCCTTTAGCGGTTACACCAACTATGCTCAGTACTACACCCAAGATGGCCATGCTCAAGGCTTAGAGCAAGTCACGCGCGGCCATTCGCGCTCGGAGCGTATGTCAGGCCAAGATAGCCGTCAGCGCTACAATGCCTACGCCAATCCTGCGCTGCAAGGTGAAGCTGCCTTCAAGGATTTCTCCACCCCGCAAGACCGCTCGCGCTCGGACTTTAGCTCGCCACGTTCCAAGTCGGCTGCCCAGCCTGAGCCTAAGTCTCAGCGCTCCGCTCAGAGCTATAACGGCATCTCTAATGAGTTTAGCTCTAATACCATGGTCTCAAGCGCGGTCAATGGCGGTTATCAGCGCCAAACCCAAGCGCAAGTTTTACGTCCACAGCTGAGCCACCCTGAGCTCTATGAGCGCGCCACTATTACCACCCGTAAGCCAGGACGCACCGGTCCAATTGCCGGCGTCAGCGCTAAGGCTGAGAGCTTGGTCGGCACCTATAACCCAGGCTATGACGGGAGCACGCTGAGCACCTTAACCGGAGCCGCCCGCTATGGCAATTACGATTATGCTGGAGACTTAAGCAACGCCACGCCTGACCACTACAGCGCTCCTCCTGCTCCGGCTCCTAAGCCTAAGGCCAGCAATTGGCGTGAGGCCATTGTCGCCGCCCGCTCGGGTGTGTCGGCGGCCGCGCTCACCCCAGATTACGTCGCTGCCCTTAAGGGAGCCCAAGCTGCGCGCTTTACTAAGGCACGCCGCGCCCATAGCCTGGCGCACCTAGACTTACCAGCGGTTAACACCTATATGCCAGAAGATCCGCACTACGTGCCAACCGATAGTGCGATCGCCTTTGCCGACCAGCATGCGGCCTATCACCAAGCCTATTCCCATGGTCACTCAGTCTCGCGCTATGCCTATGGCGCTGACTTTGACGATGACGAAGGTAAGGCCCGTAAGGAGCAATTAGCCCGCTTACGCGCTCAGCGTCAGGCTGAGCGTCTGTCGGAGCGTGCCGCTCACAGCCATGAGGGCTTTACCAGCGCTCGTGACTTATATGATGCCGAGGGCAATACCTGGTGGCGCGACCAAGGCTTAACTGAGCAATCGGCACAGGCTGCCTTCTCAGAAGAAAACTTCCACCAAGGCAAACACGGCTCCTTTATCGGTACACCAGAGGAGTTTATCCCTGAGGATAAGACTCAGCAGGTAAGCACGGTTAACGCTCAGCTCGTGACCACCAGCGCCGCCACTATTGTCACGGCGCCCGCCCCTGATGCCACGGTTATCACCGGCGATAAAGCGCTGGGCAATAAGTCTGGCCAGCTCTACCAAAGCGAACCTGAGAGCGCTCCTAACGATCACACCCGCATCGTCTATAACAAGCCACAAGAGACTGCGGGCTTAAACGACGATGAGCAAGCTGAAGCCTATGAGGCCCTGCGTGCTCAAGAGAGCTTTAACGACTTAGGTGCGGTACATCATCACCCTAACGCTTGGGATAGCGCCGCAAAGACTCAGACTGCTTACTTTGAGGACTTTGTCCCTGGCAACGCACCAAGTGGTGACTTTGCAGACTTCATTACCGCTGATGAGCGCCGTAAGCGCGCCCAGCAGCAGCCTAAGGAAAATGTCCTGAATGCACGCAGCAGCTACGACCACAGCGAGCAAGACCCAACTCACCGTAAGCCTAAGCGCTTAATCAATCCACAGCTGCCGCAAGATGCCGTGGACGTCGCTGCACAAGCTGCGACCAGCTCGCAAGCGCAAGGCTTTAAGCCAGCCCCAGCGGTCGCGGCTGAAGTCCCAGAGCGCCTCAGTGCCACCCCTGTCTTCGATGATGAGCCAAGCGTACCCGAGGTAGCGTCTGCTCCAAACCACGAGGCCCATGCGACCTACGTCGCGCATACCGCCAATCACGCCTACGCGGCCGCTGCCGCGCAGCAAGCACGCAATACGGTGCAAGCTGCCCCAGATGTCACGGCTACCCCTGAGGTCTATGGCGCTTATGGTCATAAGGCACAATATGGTGACTTCGATGCCTATGGCCACGACGAGCAAATTTCAAGCTCCATGGTCAAAGGCTATGCCAAGCAGGTATCAGCTCATACTGCGATTAGTGCAGGGGCGGGTACCGGTCCTTATGAACCGGCCCACCAAGGTCATGACTTCAGCGACTTCTCAACCGCTGATGGCTCCAAGATTGAAGGTGAGATTAAGGTCCCAGTCACGAGCCAAAAGCAAGCTGAGTCAAAGCGCTTAGCCCAGCAAGCAGTTGCCGTGCAGGCTGAACCAAAGGCCGAAGCTAAGCCAGAAGCTAAGCCTGATACCCCAGCTGAACCAAAGGTTAAAGCCGAAACTAAGGCTGAGAGCCTTGCCGCCGCACCTGACGAGGTCTCCGCTACTGCCAAGCCGGTAGAAGCCCCTGCTGCTGAACCGGCCCCAGAGCCCAAGGCCAAGCCAACTGTTTCTGCGGCCGTACAAGCCTTGGCAGCCAACTTAGTTGCAACCGCCGCTCAAGAAATTGATGCTGAAGAGCAAGCAGCCGCTGAAGCAAAGGCCGCAGCTGCCGCCGCCGCCAGCGAGAGCGAGAGCGACGCCGATAAGCTTGGCATGTCCAAATCGCAATTAAAGCGCGCCAAGCGCCGTGCAAAGGCCCGCTCGCGTGGCAATTCCGGCAGTCAAGCCGCTGTGAGCGCCGAAGTTAAGACTGCACCTACCAGCGCAGCTCAAGCAGAACCTGCTCCAACGGCTAACAGTGCCGCCCCTGCAGCTGAAGCTAAGTCAACCCCAGCCGCTGCACCTGCTGCTTCGGCCGCAGCACACGCTGTAAGCTCAGAACCTGCTGCTAACGCCGTAGAGAAGGTCGCCCAAGCTCAGGCCGATGCAGCCTATTTAGATGGGATTGTGATGAACCCTGCGGCCAGCGCCGCTCCGTCGGTCAACCCTGAGCTGATGGCCCAAGCAGAGCACTACCTCAAGGGCAATGGTCAGAACACCGAGAGCCTCGATATTGGCACCGCCCGTGATGAAGCTCCCGTGCTGGCTCCAAGTGAGCTTGAGGGCCACAGCGCACTGCAAGGGCTCTTTGCCGGCGTCACCCCAGAGGATGATGACGACGTCGCCTTAGATGGCCTGCCAACTCCTGAGGCTTTTGGTGCCGGTTTAGACCAGAGCTTTAAGCCAGACAGCACCCCTCCGGTCCCAGAGTCGGCTTTCGACTTAGGTGAGTCTGAACTCAAGGTTGAGCCAGTGGCCACCCCAATGCCACTGACCTCCAAGAGCCAGGAAACCGCTCCTGACAAGCAACCTCAGGCAAAGGACCAGAGTGGTTACTCCGTCAACCCAATCACCGGTGCTCTCTCCTCGCAGCCACGCAGCCTGATGAATGGCGGCTTTAATGAGCACACCGTAGTGGTCAAGGCTGAGTACTCGCTAGATTCCTTAGATGAGCTCCACAAGCTCTTCTCAGACAGCAAGCCAAGCGCTATGCCACAAACCGGCAGAAACGATTCCGGTGCTGACACCAACGGCTTTAGCAATAACGCCTACCAGCCAATCAATACTGCCGCACAGCCAAAGCAAGAGGCTAAGAGCGCTGAGCCTGCGCACCGCGCACAAGAAGAGCAGGAGCGCTTAGAGCGCGTGCTTAAGGAAGCCGAGGCTGCAGAGCGCGCCCGCCGCGAACAAGAAGAGCGTGAGCGCCAAGAAGCAGAAGCCCAGGCCCGTGCTGAAGCAGAAGCCGCTGAGCGTGCCCGTCGTGAGCAAGAGGAGCGTGAGCGCCAGGAAGCTGAAGCCAAGGTTCGTGCTGAAGCTGAAGAGCGTGCTCGTCGTGAGCAAGAAGAGCGTGAGCGCCAAGAAGCTGAAGCAAAGGCTCGTGCAGAGGCAGAAGCCGCTGAGCGTGCCCGTCGCGAGCAAGAAGAGCGTGAGAGCCAAGAAGCCGAAGCCAAGGCTCGTGCTGAAGCTGAGGCTGCGGAGCGCGCGCGCCGTGAACAAGAGGAGCGTGAACGTCAGGAGGCTGAAGCCAAGGCTCGTGCTGAAGCTGAGGCTGCGGAGCGCGCGCGCCGTGAACAAGAGGAGCGTGAACGTCAGGAGGCTGAAGCCAAGGCTCGTGCTGAAGCAGAGGCCGCTGAGCGCGCTCGTCGCGAGCAAGAAGAGCGTGAGCGTCAGGAGGCTGAAGCAGAGGCCGCTGAGCGCACCCGTCGCGAACAAGAAGAGCATGAGCGTCAGGAAGCAGAGGCCAAGGCCCGTGCTGAAGCAGAAGCTGCTGAGCGTGCCCGTCGCGAGCAAGAAGAGCGTGAGCGTCAGGAAGCTGAAGCCAAGGCCCGCGCTGAAGCTGAGGCTGCCGAGCGCGC